>JAFDYH010000055.1:1914-6712 GCA_018267535.1 Bacteroidota bacterium | reverse complement strand
CAGGCTGCCGGTAGCGCCATATAATAAGGATATGCCAAATAAAAAAAGACCGGATGAGAAAGCCGATGAGATAATCATTTTAAACGCAGCTTCCGAAGACTGGCGTTTATCGAGATCGAAATTGCACAATGCGGCCAACGGAATGGTAGATAATTCGAGAGCGAGATAAAACATCAGGATATTGTGAGCCGAAATCATAAAGAACATACCGAGTAGGGTAGACAATAGCAACATATAAAATTCGGGTACATGTTTGTGATTTTTCAGCCAGTTATAAGATTGTAAGGAGATGATGAATGTACCGAGGTTCAATAAATTTTTTTCAAAGCGGACCAGTTCATTTGTTTCAAACATTTCACCAAATAACCGGCCTTCTTTCGCGAAAAAGAACCCGGAAAGGAGATTGATAAACAGCAGAACATTTATAATAGAGAGTAGGGATTCATTATTTAATTCTTTTTTCCCCAGTTTCAGGAAAAGCAGAATAAAAATGATTAGCGTGATTACGAGTTCCGCTTTCATCAGTATCAAAAAATCAGTCAGCATGTATAAACCCGGTCATTTATTTTATTTAGCAATGGTTGCCAGTTTTTGAAAAATTATTTCTGTTGCTGGTTTCAGCAAGTCATTTAACCAGAATGGCGCCACTCCTATCGTTACAATCCCAGCCACTAATAAACCAGCAGCCAGTTTTTCGTTCCAGCCTGCGTCGTTCAATAAACTGTATTTGTTATTATTTAACGGTCCCATAATTACCTGTCCGGTTGCCCTTAAAATATAAACGGCCGTTACAACAATAGAAGCACAGGCAACAATAGTAGCGATATGATAAAACTGCCCGGCATTTTCCCATGCGCCCATGAATACCGTCATCTCCGCCACAAAACCACTGAGGCCGGGTAACCCCAGTGAACATAAACCTGCAATAACAAATACTGTCGAAATAAATGGCATTACTTTCAGTAACCCGCCCAGTTCGGCAACCTGCCTGCTATGTGTCCTGTCGTAGATCATGCCNNATAGCGGCAAAGAAAAGCGCTGTCATAAGACCGTGAGATACCATCTGCATTACTGCACCTGTAATGGCTGTTTTCGTCAGCATACCTATCCCTAATAAAACAAAACCGCAGTGGCTGATGGAAGAATAAGCGTTGATATATTTCAGATCAGTCTGCATCATAGTAGCGAAGGCTCCATATAAAATGGCGATGCAGGCCAAAACAATAATAACCGTTGAATAGTGGTGAGCGGCATCAGGCATTAAGAAAGTAGCCACCCGCAAACAACCATAACCTCCCAGTTTCATCGATATACCGGCAAGGAACATGGAAGCAGCTGTAGGCGCTGATGAATGCCCATCCGGCACCCAGGTATGAAAAGGAAAGAGGGCCGTAAAAATGCCAAAGCCTATAAAAGCAAATGGAAAGAAAAGATTTTGAATACCAGCCGGAATATGAGATTGTGCGATCTGCAATAAATCAAAGCTATGTTCACCATTGATAGAAGTATTGAAATAAAGACCTGCCAATCCTACAAATACTAAAGCAGAACCACCCATCAGCATCAGGGCCAGTTTCATGGCGCTGTATTCTTTTTTTCCGCTGCCCCAGATGCCGATCAGTAAAAATTTTGGAATAACTGCCACTTCCAGGAAAAAGAAAAGTGTAAAGAGATCTAGTGAAATAAAGAAGCCATAAGCTCCTGTACTGAGAAATAAAAGAAGGAAGAAGAATTCTTTACTTAATTTTTCCGTTTTCCAGGATACAAGCACGCCGGCAAGAACTACAAATGCAGTCAATAGAATCATGGAAACAGAAATGCCATCTACGCCGGTATGATAGTTTATATGTAACGGCCCATACCATGTATAATTATTTTCAAATAACATGATAGCATTATTACCTGCCGACCTTTGCTGGTAATAAAACCATAAAAGGGTAAAGGAAACGCATAGCTGAATGGCAGCACTGATGAAAGATATGATGCGAACCTGCTTTAATCCTTTGCAGGGAATTAATAGCAATGCAGATAGAATGGGTAATATGACAAGCAAAGAAAGATTCACGAAATATTTTTTGAATAAATCATTTCCATAAATAAATAAAAATAATAGCCAGCGTCAATACGCCACCAAAGAAATACAAGGCATACCCCTGCACTTTCCCGGATTGAATTCCTTTGATTGCGGATGAAATATCAGCCGTTATACCAGCAATCCCATTTATCAACCCGTCAACAATATTTTTGTCAATCCATGCGGCTGGCCTGCCGATAAGATTGAATATAATTTTCTTCGTTACAAAAAGATAGACCTCGTCAATATAAAATTTCCTGTAGGCCGATTTGTATAGAACGCCAAAAAAAGAAGCAACCCGTTGCGGCTTACCACTTTCGTTTTTGTATAACCCTACCGCGATGCAAATACCCGTTACCGCCAATAATACAGGCGCTATTGAAAATACAAGGTGGAAATGAGATTCTATTTCTTTTCCGTCAGCAGAAACATACTTGCCGAAAGATACAAGGCCTGAGAGTATAGAGCAGGCTGCTAATATAACCAGCGGTGTTTTCATGGCTGCATTTCCCTCACGATGATGGGCATGCGCGGACGATGTTTTGCTCCAAAAGACCAAAAAATATAAACGAAACATGTAGAAGGCAGTTAGCCCCGATGTAAACAAAGCTATTCCATAAATAAACTTATTGGAGTTGTAAGCCGCCAGCAAAATTTCTTCCTTGCTGAAAAAACCAGCGAATGGCGGAATACCCGCGATAGCTAAACAGGCAATAAGAAATACAATATGTGTAATAGGTAAGAGCTTCCTTAGTCCCCCCATATCTTTCATTTCGTTGCTATGTACAAAATGGATAACTGCACCAGCTCCGAGGAACAATAAAGATTTAAAGAAGGCATGGGTAAACAAATGAAACATTGACGCTGTATAACCCAGTTCATGCTCATCGCCTATTCCGGAAACGCCCAATGCAAAAAGCATATAGCCAATCTGTGACATGGTAGAGTAGGCAAGCACTCTTTTAATATCCGTTTGTGTGCAGGCGATAATGGCTGCGAATATGGAAGAGAATGCGCCAACATAAGCAACCAACTGCAGCGATACATGATTGATATAAAAAACGGGAAATAATCTTGCCACCAGGTAAACGCCAGCTACAACCATCGTTGCAGCATGAATTAATGCGGAAACAGGAGTAGGGCCTTCCATTGCATCGGGCAACCATATATGAAGTGGAAACATCGCTGATTTTCCTGCGCCTCCTATAAAAACTAACGTCAATGCCCATGTCATGACAGAAAAACCGATAAAAGAAGCCGACGTTATCGAAATAAATTGTGGCGATTGTATATCCGTTAACCGTTGAATCAGTACTCCGAAGTCCAGCGTTTGCCCCTGGAGACCCAGAATAAGAATACCAATTAAAAACGCAAGATCAGCGAAACGGGTTACAATAAATGCTTTTTTTGAAGCGGCAACTGCCGAAGGTTTATCATAATAAAAACCAATTAATAGATAAGAAGAGACGCCTACCAGTTCCCAGAAAATATAAATCTGGAAAATATTGACAGATATTACCAATCCAAGCATGGAAAAAGTAAACAAGCCAAGAAATGCATAGTAAGTGCTAAACCTTTCCTCACCTTTCATGTACCACAGGCTGAAAACATGCACCATAAGGGAGATAAATGTAACGACGACCAGCATCATAACAGCTATCGGATCCAGTAGGATGCCCATGTCTATAGACAGGTTTTCAGAAAACGAAAGCCATTTGTATTTTAAGGGTATAACAGAATGATAAACGCCATCAATTTTTCCATCGATAAAAAAATAATTATACGCTGTATAAATTGAAAGTGCGGTTGATACAAGCAACAGTAATGTTGCAATGATGCCTGCGGACTGTTTGAAATACTTTTTGCCGAATAACCCCAACACAATAAATCCTGCCAGCGGCAGTAAAGGAATCAATGCTATGTATTGCGAATAGTTCATAGGTTTAGTATTTCATTTCCTCCGCATCTTTTACGTCAATAGATTGATGGTTTCTATACAAGTTAATAATGATAGCAATGGCAACAGCAGCTTCTGCCGCTGCAATGGCAATAATAAAGATGGTAAAGAAAATCCCATCTAATTTTTCCGGGTATAAATATTTATTGAACACCACAAAATTGATGTTAACACTATTCAGGATAAGCTCTATTGACATCAACATCGTAATCATATTCCGTCGTGTAAACAATCCATACATACCGATAAAGAATAAGGCCGTGCTTACAAATAAAATATGACTGATTGGTATTTCTTGCATTAGTTTATTTAATGATTAATTATTTGGTTTGTTTCAACTATTGGCCTTGTGTGCTGTTGGCCTCCCCTTTTGGGGGAGGTCGGGAAGGGGCCTTGATGGCAATAACAATACATCCTATCATGGCTGCAAGTAATAAGATACTCACTACTTCAAAGGGTAACGAAAATCCACCATCACTGGTACCCATCATTTGTGAACCGATTTTTGCAATACTCCAGTCAAAAGGTTTATAGGTTTTCGAGAATTCATGTTGAGTAATTAAAATATAAGTCAATGCAAAACCAAAAACTACAGCTAGCACGGAAGCGATTGTTCTGGTAATCGGGGCCTTCTGCATTTCTTTACCGGATTGCTGCGTTAAAAAAATGGAAAAGATAATCAGTACAACAATGCCACCTACATAGACAATGATCTGTACAGCGGCAATAAATTCAACTTCCAGCCAGAAGTATAACGCTGCTATTCC
>JAFDYH010000055.1:832-1880 GCA_018267535.1 Bacteroidota bacterium | reverse complement strand
GCGGTACCTAATATAAAGGCACTGATAATATAAAATATGATTTGCGAAGCAGTCAATCGTCCTTTTTTAGTTTAAGTTCATTGTATTTATCAGGTAGTCAGCTATAAATCTTTTTCATACATTCATTACTCGCTATTTACTTTTATTCTACTCCTTCACGAATCTTTGACCCCGGTTTGTTTAATTTCTTTGTCAGTTGGCTGCGATCAAATACACTATGCTCAAATGTTTGCGCCATTTTGATAGCGCTTGTAGGACAAGCTTCAATACAAAGATTGCACATCGTGCAAAGCTCCAAATGATAAACAAATGTATCCAGCGCTTTTTTCTTTTTTCCGTCTGGTTGTACGTCAAATTTTGTAACAATTTTTATGGTTGCATTCGGGCAGGCCAGCTCACAGGCAGTACATCCGGTACAGGCATGTTCATTGTTTTCGTCATGCAGCATCACTACTTCTCCACGAAACCGTTCCGGTAATGCGAGGGTATCTTTATTATCAGGGTACTGCTGCGTAATGATTTCTTTGTGATGTGTAAAGTAATAGCCAGTCAGTTTCATGCCGGTGAGTAGCGATCTCACCGCGCCAAAAACTTCTTTTATGTATTTTACTATAAACATTTTTTTAAGCGGCGAGCTATGAGCTTTGAGCCGCGAGACTGAAAGCTCAATAGAATTTTTACAGTATAAGAGTGCGGCGCAACAAATGTTTAATCAAGGAACAAATGCCGGCTACACAAAGACAAAATTCAACTATAAGAACTTTTCACATTCACCATTCGCATTCTAAAAATGCCAACCTAATATCGCGATCAATGTTACCACTAATAAATTCAACATGCTGATAGGTAATAAATATTTCCATTCCAGGTTTAATAGCTGATCTATACGCAATCTTGGAAACGTCCACCGGAACCACATGATGACGAATATCAGGAAAAAAGTTTTGCCAAAGAACCAAACCGAAGATGGAATAAAATCCATGATATGATTAAAACCCTGCCAGTGCCCTATATGCAACGGCATCCATCCACCAAGAAATAATGTAGC
>JAFDYH010000055.1:543-805 GCA_018267535.1 Bacteroidota bacterium | reverse complement strand
GTATGAAAACCCGCTGTTAATTCTGACTCAGCCTCGGCCATATCAAACGGAGCTCGGTTAGTCTCCGCCGTTACAGCTATAATAAATATAACAAAAGCAATGATTGCGGGGATATGTCCTTTAAAAATCCACCAGCCATTTTCCTGCGAAGCAATAATATCGGAAATGCGGAGACTGCCAGTTAAAACGATAATACAGAGAATGGACAAGCCTGCTGATAACTCGTAACTCACAATCTGCGCTCCACTGCGCATGGCGCCTA
>JAFDYH010000055.1:0-445 GCA_018267535.1 Bacteroidota bacterium | reverse complement strand
AACGGCGCCATTACGACCATGGAAACAATCATAACAATAAACGGGGCGAGGTTGAATAAGAATTTATCGGCCCCATCGGGTGTCATTCCTTCTTTCACAATTAGTTTTAGTGTGTCCGCCACCGTTTGAAACATACCTTTTGGCCCGACGCGGTTGGGCCCCAGTCTTACTTGCATCCAGGCAGATACTTTGCGTTCCATCATGATCAATACGAGCCCCAGTATAGAAAACAAACCAATGACGCATAGAGCCACAATCAAAAATTCAATCAGCAATGCAACAACCGGGTTGAATGAATTGTACAACCAGTTGTGAATTGAGTCAGATATAGATTCGAAGCCCATCCCGGTTTCTTTAATTTGAATATTCTTTTATTCGCCTTCCCAAAGGGAAGGAGTAGAATGTTTATTATTTAATCAGTCATTTCAAACTTCCTATTGATACC
>JAFDYH010000054.1:10321-21125 GCA_018267535.1 Bacteroidota bacterium | reverse complement strand
ACTAAAAGGCCTGGTTGCTGACTCAGTATATACAATCGGAAGAGAAGGATCAAAAATAAACAGGTCTTCAGAAAGTACTTCAGTATCAACAACTATTTTGAAGGAAGTGAAAGCAAATTTTGAAAAACACAAAGAAGATGATTTTGTTGATTTTTATATTGAACAAAACCTCCCATGCATGTTATCAAAGCAAGGGCCAAAAGCTGCAACCGGAGATGTAAATAAAGATGGGCTTGATGATTTGTATATAGGTGGCGGAATGGGGCAAGGGGGAAAATTATATATCCAGGGTGATAAAGGTTTCTCAAAAAAGGAAATACCGGCCTTCCGTGAATTCTCTGATTATGAAGATGCCGCTGTTTTATTTTTTGACGCAGACGGCGATAAAGATCTTGATTTGTATGTAGGCTCTGGCGGAAATAATTCTCTTGCAAAAGATAGAAAACTTCAGCATAGGCTTTATAAAAACGATGGGAAAGGAAATTTTACACGTGACTCCCTTGCCTTTCCTTTAAATGAATCAAATATTTCGGTGGCGATTGCTTATGACTTTGACAACGACGGNNGACCTTGATTTGTTTATTGGCGGGCGAAATACATCCTATTTTTATGGTAAATCTCCCCGAAGTTATTTAATGGTAAATAACGGGCATGGTCATTTTACCGATCAAACTATTGCCCTAAATAAGGATATTGCCAATATCGGCATGGTGACCGGAGCTGTTTGGGCAAATATAACTGGTGGTCCCGAAAAAGAACTCGTAATTACCGGAGAATGGATGGCGCCACGTATATTTTCTTATAAGAATAACCATTTGGTAGAAATAAAAACAAATCTGCAAGATTTGTTTGGCTGGTGGCAAACAGTTGCTACCGGTGACCTGGATGGCAATGGATATGATGACCTGATCTTAGGAAATATAGGTGAAAACTTTTACCTCAAGCCAACCATGTTGTCCCCGGTAAAATTGTGGATTAATGATTACGATCAAAATACTTCAATTGACAAAATATTGACAAGAACAGTTGATAGCAGGGATATGCCTGTATTCCTTAAACGCGAGATTACGGATCAGATACCCGGCATTAAAAAGCAGAACCTTCGTTTCAGAGATTATGCGACAAAATCAATACAGGATTTATTTCCGAAAGAATTAATTGATCAATCCATTGTCAAGCAATTTAATTATCCTTCTTCAATTATTGCTTTGAATGATGGGAAAGGAAATTTTACTATAGTAAGGCTTCCTGATGAAGTTCAATTTTCATCCGTCAATGCAGTAAAAATTGTTGACCTGAATAACGATAAAAAGCCGGATATAGTCCTTGGAGGAAATGCATCTGATTTTCTTCCTCAATTTGGAAGACTTGATGCAAGTGAAGGTCACATCCTGATGAATAAAGGGGAGGGGGCATTTGAATACCTTAATTCAAAAAAATCAGGACTAAAAGCCCAGGGCATAACAAGAGATATACAGATTATAAAAGGAAAGGGAAAGCGATATCTACTTTTTCTTGAAAACAACGATTTCCCTTTGTTCTATGAGATCAATGAATAAATATTTGTTTTTATTTGGGAGAGGCTTGTGTAAAAAAAATAGCTGCAGTAGCAGACAATTTTTTTATTTATTAGTTTGCTTTTTTTTAATTTTTCTTCCTTCATGCAAGGAAGAAAAAAAGGGGAACCCCTTATTCAAGGTACTAGAACCGGATAAAACGGGTTTAAATTTCAGTAACACTCTTCACCCCGATACTATATTGAACCTTTTCCGGTACATGTATTTTTATAATGGCTCAGGCATTGGTACAGCCGATTTTAATAATGATGGTAAACAGGATTTATTTTTTGCAGCCAATCAGGGACAAAATAAAATTTTTTTGAATGAAGGCAATTTTCATTTTAAAGATATAACTGAGGAAGCAAAGATTCCCAATGACGGCGGATGGAGTACGGGTGTTAGTGTAGTAGATATCAATAGTGATGGCCTGATGGATATTTATGTTTGCCGGGTCGGAAAATACAAATCATTGCATGGGAAAAATCAACTATTCATATGCCAGGGCATCAGTAAAAACGGAATACCCTGGTATAAAGATGAAGCTGAAAAATATGGAATTGATTTTTCAGGATTCAGTACTCAAGCTGCATTTTTTGATTTTGACCTTGACGGGGACCTCGACTTTTTTTTAATGAATCATTCTGTTAATCATGAGGGCAACTATGCACCAAGGAGTAACTTCCTGAACACCTATGATTCTCTTGCCGGGGACAGGATGTACAGGAACGACAATGGACATTTTACTGATATAACGAGGCAAAGCGGCATAAATAGTAGTAAAATCGGTTATGGCTTAGGTTTGTGTATAAGTGATATCAATATGGACGGATGGCCGGATATTTATATTGGTAACGATTTTCATGAAAATGATTATCTGTATATTAATCAGCACAATGGAATATTTAAGGAAGAAAACAATGACCAGTTGATGCATACCAGCCAGTTTTCTATGGGGGTAGACGTGGCGGATGTAAATAATGATGGATTTCCGGAAATAATATCAATGGATATGCTTCCTGAGGATCCCTATATTCTGAAACGCTCTCTCGGTGAAGATGATTATGATATTTTCTTTCACAAAATATCTATTGGCTACAATTATCAATTTGCACGGAATAATTTACAATTGAACAGGAGAAACGGGCTTTTCAGTGAAGTAGGGTTATATTCAGGAGTTTACGCTACAGATTGGAGTTGGGGACCTTTGTGGGTTGATTTTGATAATGATGGATTGAAAGACCTTTTTATATCTAATGGTATTCCTAAAAGAATGAATGATATTGATTATATCAACTTTGTTTCCAGCCAGGATGTTCAGGAAAAATTGCGGGAAAATAAAATGAGTGAAAAAGAAATGGAATTGATAAACCGCTTTCCGGAAATAAAAATCCCTAATAAATTTTTTTCCAACAAAGGAGATCTAAAGTTTACGGATATTGAAGGAGCAATAGAAAATAATAAACCAACATTTTCAAATGGCAGTGTATATGCGGACCTTGACAATGATGGAGATTTGGATATAGTAGTAAATAATATTAATGATCCGGCATTAATATATGAGAATAAAGTAAACGATAAAAGGGATAAGCCTTTTTCAATGATCTCATTAAATGGGCCTGAAGGAAATATCAATGCTATAGGAGCTAAAATCATACTTTTTGAGAGGGGGCGGATAAGAACATATGAAAATTTTTCAGTAAGGGGATTTCAATCGAGTATGAATGAGCCACTTCATGTAGGCTTATATAATGCAGCGATTGATTCTGCTTTCCTTCTTTGGCCCGATAATTCTTTTCAGAGAATTCAGATTGGCGAACATAGTTCTCAACTGTCTTATAAGTATGAGAAGGGATTACCTCAGTTTAAGTATTCTATAATTACATCTTTTTACAAATCCGAGTCCGGTATTGCCCAAAATATTACAGCCGGTTCAGGTTTAGATTACTTGCATAAAGAGAACCTTTTTGCCGAATTTAACAGGGAACCCTTGATTCCTCATATGCTTTCAACAGAAGGACCTGCTCTTGCGGTAGGTGATCTCAATCGCGACGGACTGGATGATGTATTTATAGGTTCTTCTAAAGGGTATAAAAGCGGAATTTACATGCAGGATAATTCCGGGAAATTTTTAAAACAAAAAATCCCTGCACTTGATAATGATAGTACTTACGAAGATGTGGATGCATGTTTTATAGATATTAATAATGATGGGAATACGGATATAGTTGTTTCCAGCGGCGGTAACGAATACTATGGACATAGTAAATTTTTATTGCCACGAGTATATATGAACGACGGACGAGGCTCCTTTTATAAAAATGAAGATGCGTTCAGGGATATTTACATTACACAATCGTGCATTGTACCTTATGATTTTAATGGAGATGGCTTTGTTGATTTATTTATTGGAGGAAGAGATGTACCGTGGGATTATGGGCAAACGCCTCCTTCTTACCTGATGCTGAACGATGGACGAGGCAACTTTAGAGATGTTACTCAACAATATGCCAAAGAGCTTTCTACCGTTGGATTGGTGACTAATGCCGTTTGGTTTGATATTGATAAAGATGGTGATAAAGATCTTATTGTTTCATTGGAGTGGGGAGGTATTGTTGCCTTTATGAACGAAAAAGGAAATTTTAAACAAAAGATTTTAACGGATAAGATGGGCTGGTGGAATTTTATCTTGCCCTGCGATGTCGATAATGATGGAGATATAGACCTGATTGCAGGTAACCTGGGATTAAATTCACGATTGAAGGCGAGCGAAGAGAAACCAATTCGTCTTTATTACAATGACTTTGATAATAACGGGAAAGCGGAGCAGATACTTACTTATTACCTAAAAGATAAAGAAATTCCCTTTGCAACAAAGGCAGAGTTGGAAAAGCAAATTCCGAATTTAAAGAAAAGATTCTTATATGCAGGAGATTTTGCAAAAGCATCATTAGAGGACTTGTTAACGTCCGATAAACTGGAAAGTTCAAAAATATTGACAGCAAACTACCTGTCAAATTCGATCCTCCTGAATAAAGGAAACCTGGAATATGACGTTGAAGCCTTGCCATGGGAAGCACAATTGACATCTTATCGTGATGCGATTCCAATTGACATTAATAAAGATGGGCTCACTGATATACTTCTTGCAGGAAATTTTTATGAAAACAATATTGAGATGGGTAGAAACGATGCAGACTTTGGAACCATTCTTATCAATAAAGGGGCTGGCCAGTTCGCACCGGAATTGATAAATGGAGTACCAATTAAAGGCCAGACCAGGCATATTCGTAAAATCCTTTTAACAAAGGAAAAAAAGGAGGCTTATATTTTTGCCAGAAATAATGACAGCACTTTGCTTATTAAATTTAATAACTCCGAGGATAAGAAATAGTTAGTAGAAAGGATAATAGACTTGCGTCTTCCACTCTGATGTATCAGTAATTTTTGTACGGTCTGTTATTAACAATTGATAAGGGATAGCAGGCGATTGCAGATCATAATCCTCTTTGTAATTCTCCATTTCTACGAAGGCTTTATTTATTGCCGAAATACCGCCTTTCACTTCTGTCATTAGTAAATTTCCATTGTATAATACTCTCTTGATTTTTTTGTTGCCTTTTTCCGGTATTATTTTCCTTATCGGTATGGCAGCCATCATATCATATGTACTATCCGTTTTCATGATATTTAACATTGGAAATCCCGTTTCATCACCTTGTTGATCAGATATATATTTTTTTAAAGAACTAATAAGCTCATAAACTTGTGATGTTGTAGGATACGATGGCAATATTTTTTTTTCTGATATTAATATTGAATCTTTTACTTTCGTCCTGATGATAGGATAGCCATATATGTTTTCTCCGGAACTGGTAAATCGTGCAAATGAACCAAGAATCGAATCGATGGATATTTTTATTTTTTTAGCTTTATTATATTGCTGAATCCGGCTGATAGGCGAAATTCCTGCAGTTAGGCTGCATTCCCAGTATATAAAAGAAGAGTCTTTGGAGAGTTGGTTCGAACTTATCAATGAATTCACTGTATCTGAGGAAGAAGTTATAATGGCAATTTTTTGCAAAGCAGTCTCGTACAATTTTGCCAGTAAGAATTGTATTTCATTATATTCAATTGTTTTGCCATCACAGTTACCAGCAGAGGGCATCCATCGAGAACAGTTTTGAAAATTATTAAAGGATCTTACAACTGCGTTTGCGGGTATGGAAAGATACTGTACCTGGGAAATATGAATTGTTGAAGGAATGAACAGGTAAGGGCTCGCAAAACACACAGCCAATAAAATTGCTGTAGCCATCAATGCTTTTCTCATGGAATAACTCAGAAAGTTTTAAAAAAAAACAAAATTATGTAACAAATTGTGCAAAATACTTGTTGGAAAAGAAAAGGTTGATATAAACTGCAGAATTTTCACACCATTTCCATCAAATAAAAACCATACGGTTCAATAATGAAATATTCCCTATCGTTGCCAATTTTGTATTTCTTTTCGCGCCAATGATCATAGAGATTTTGCGAAAAAGGGCCATGTTCCTTGAAGGTATGCCATGTAAGAGAAGCCTCGCGGTTGCTGAAGTTAAAAAGGCAATACAGTTTCTGATCTTCAAACGTTCGGAGGTAGCCTGCTATATGAATAGTATGAGGTGTTAACCAGGTGATATTTTTATGGTCGCCAACCGCAGCGATTTTCCTGCGTATATCTATTAATCTTTTTGTACCCTGAAATACCCTGTATTCTGTCGTTCCTTCTTTATCAATGTTCTTATTCTTTTCCCAGTTGATCACAGGCCGGTGCATCCACCGGTTATCATAACTCTTTCCCGGATCATTTAAATAAGAATAATCATTGGTATAAGCAGCCTCATCACCATAAAAAATCATGGGAACTCCTCCTAGGAAAAAACTATGCGCCTGCATCATGATTATTTTCCTGATTGATAAATCTATTGCGTTATCGCTTTTTTGGTCAATTGCTTTTTCTAATCCGCATAAGGAGGCAAGTGAGCCGCTGATGCGGGCATCATTTGTTTTCGGATTTACGGAAAATAATGCTCCTTTCGCCGGCGTATCGGGATAGGATCCGGCATAATACTCCTGTAAAAATTTCCGGTGTTCTAATGGGTTATAACCTGCACGTTGTATCATATAATCTTCATAGCCTAAACCGATATCATCATGACATCTTGTATAAGTAATCCAGGTGGTACCATAGGGTTTTTGTAAAATTTCATGTTGAGCTGCCAGCATTACTCTTGTATCTCCAGAGGCTAATGCATCCCACTGGAGCGCCATATGCGTTGCATTATAGGCAAAATCACATTCTTTGGCTGTATATAAACCGGTTCCGAAATACTTCATTATTTCTTTGGGCGCAACTATTGCTTCGCCCAGTATTACCATACCCGGTGTTGATACCTGCACACATTGCTTTATTAAGCGAAGTAATATATGCGCCTGCGGTAAATTCTGGCAGGTTGTTCCTGATTGTTTCCAGATAAAAGCAGGTGCATCAATACGCAGAATATCCACGCCCAGGTTGGCATAGAAGAATATGTTTTCCAGCATTTCTAAAAAAACAACAGGGTTGGTATAGTTCAAATCCCATTGATAACGGTGGAATACGGTCATCACCCATTTATTCATTTCCGGAATGAACGTGAAATTACCGGGTGCAGTTTCGGGAAAGATTTCCGGCATGGAAAGATCATACTGATCAGGAATTGTCCGGTCGCTGAAGGTGTAGAAGTAATCCTGGTATTTTGTATCTCCTTGTTTCGCTTTAACCGCCCATTCATGCCGATGGGAAGTATGATTGAGTACAATATCCAGCATCAGGTACATCTTCTCTTCCTGCATTTTTGATTGCAGGGTTTGCAAATCTTCGAGTGTGCCAAATCGTTTATCTACTTTACGAAAATCAGATACAGCATAACCACCGTCGCTTTCTCCCTCCGGGCTTTCAAATACAGGCATCAGATGAAGAAAATTTACCCCCAGGTTTTTAAAATAATCGAGTTTGTTTTCAAGATTTTTTATGTTGCCGCAAAACCGGTCAACATATAAACTCATCCCGGTTATTTCATTGCTTAAATACCAGAATCCTTTTGCTTCCTTTTCAGCATCTCTTTCTTTCAGGCTTTGAGATCGGTTAATGTAGGTGTTGGTGATCAACTCAATTAACTGCTGAAAGGATTGCTGGTAAAAGGAATGTGTTCCATAAATTTCTTTGAACAATGCATCGATAGAAGCTGCATTAGCAACAAAGCGCATAAAGAAATAATTGTCCTCATTAGCAACATCGACTTGTCGCTCCTGCAATATCCTGTTAATTTGCTGATGTAAGTGGTGATTATACACGTACGGAGATTTATTTGAAAATGTCGCTGCTTAAATGTTTGAATGCCTCCATGGCGCCAAGATACTCACAGGTACGGGCACCTGCCTTATTTGCATTCAGGATAATTTGCTTCCAGTAATCTTCGGATAATGATTTTATCTTTTCAAAATCATATCCGCTTAATTGATGTAAAACCGCTCCCACAAAGGCATCGCCGGCACCAGTTGTATCTACAGGATTTACTTTAATGCTGGGTATGATAGCTGTTTTATTATTTATTCCCAATAGCGTACCCTCTTTTCCTAATGTTATGGCGAATACCGCTTTAGTTTTCTTCAGCAAAATATCAACGGCATCATTTAAGGTATCCTTCCCTGTTATTAGCAGTGCTTCTTCATCGCTTACTTTAAAGAAGTGGCAGAACTCCAGGAAATTCCATGACTGATCAATAAATGCCTGTGTGTTATTTTTAAATAATAAATGACGATAGTTGGGGTCGAAACTGATAAAGATATTATTCAGCAATGCTTTTTGCAACAAAGCCTGGTAGGCTGACTGCAATGGCCCCGGTAGAAAACCGGTAGCCGAACCAAAATGAATAATCGAAAATTCTTCCAAATGAATGCTTTCTACTTCCTGCCTGTTTAATTGTCCATCCGCTCCACGGTTAAAGTAAAAATCACGCTCCCCGTTTTCCATTAATGATACAAATGCGAATGTGGTAAAAAAGTTTTCATCCTGCAGCATCCACTTTGTAGAAACACCAAAGGATTGCATCACATCGATCAAATGTTTACCAAAAGGATCCACTCCTACTTTAGCAGCCAGTTCCACTGAACCGCCTAATGCTGCTATAGCAGCAGCAACATTAGTTGGTGCACCGCCAGGTTTTTTCAAAAAATTTTGTCCTTCTGATAATGGTTTGCCTTTGTCCGTACAAATCATATCAATTAATGCTTCGCCTATGCAGAGTATTTTTTTCATAGCACCTCGTATATAACGGCCTCGTATGGTTTTAATGAACCAGGAGCCGAAGCCGTCATGTAGTTGCTGATTATAATCCGGGATTTTGTTAAATCAATGCCGGGATCAACAGTTACATTTTTGTTTTTAAAATTTAAAAGAATTAAAAATTTCTTTCCATCCAGTTCCCTGGTATAAACATACGCATCCGGATTTGTTTTATCTAACAAAGTATACTTTCCATATACCAACGCTACATTTTCCTTCCGCAGCCTTACCATCTTTCTGAAATAGTTCAGGCAGCTATTGCTATCTTTTTCTTGTGCACTTGCATTAATCATCTTGTAATTCGAATTTGTTTGTATCCAGGGGGTGCCTGTTGTAAAGCCTACGTGTGAGCTTGTATCCCATTGCATGGGTGTACGTCCGTTATCCCTCGAACTGAACTTAATTTCCTGCAGGAACAGATCAATGTTTCCGCCTGTTTCTTTTAGATGTTTATATTCATTCAGCGTTGGCATATCACGATAGTCTTCAATTTTTGTAAACCCGGGGTTTGTCATTCCGAGTTCATCGCCATAATACCAATAAGGCGTCCCCCGCATGCTTAATATAAATGTTGCTAAAAGTTTTGCGGATAAATCCCTGTACGCAGGATCATCATTTCCAAAGCGGCTAACCAATCTTGCCTGGTCATGGTTGGCAAGGAATACAGATAACCAACCTTTATCTGCAAAAGCACTATCCCAGCGGCTGAAAACTTCTTTGAAGTGCAATAAATCATAACCTTCTCTTTTTGCTATATCAACTGCCTCAAAAGCATAAGCCATGTTCAATTCATTACGATCAGCATCAACGAGGTTATGTGCATCTTCAAATGAATTGCCTGCGCCTTCTGCCACACTCATTACATTATACTTGCTAAATACTTCCGCGTTCATTTCTTTTAAGTAATCATGTAAATGCGGACCCATTGCATAATACTTCATAAAGTTTTTTTCATAACCTTTTGGCCATTCAGGAAAGGTTGTATCCTTTGCTGCAAAACCAAAAGCATCCAGCCTGAAACCATCAATACCTTTGTCTGCCCAGAATTTCATAATGCCATAAACTTCTTGTCGCAATTTTGGATTCTCCCAATTGAGATCGGGTTGCTTGCGGGAAAAATAATGCAGGTAATAAGCATTTGTCAGTGAATCATATTTCCATGCATCATGGTTTATATCAAATAAACTATAACGAGGGGAAGGTTTTCCGCGTTCGGCATTCCACCAATGATAATAATCCCTGTATGGACTTGTTCTTGAACTTCGACTTTTTTTAAACCATTCATGTTCGTCGCTGCTATGGTTAACTACTAAATCCATTACTAACTTCAAGCCACGGTCATGTATTCCTTTCAGCAGCGAATCAAAATCGTTCATTGTTCCAAACTCTTTCATGATACCGCGGTAGTCGCTTACATCATAACCGTTATCGTCATTAGGTGAACTGTAAATGGGATTAAGCCAGATTACATCTACCCCTAGGCTTTTTATATAATCCAGTTTTGAAATAATTCCTTTTAAATCACCAATACCATCCCCATCACTATCTTTAAAACTACGGGGATATACCTGGTAAACGATTGCTTCCTTCCACCATTTTCTATCGATATCTTTCCCTATTTGGGTTTCCTCGTTTTTTTGTTTGCACGAAAATGGCAAAATAAAAATGAAGGAGCAGATTAATGATATGATTAGTTTCTTCACCATGAATTGTGCTTAATGTCCGCCTCCGGCAGGGAGTACAATATCTTCAGATGGTTTTTCTGCTTTAATAAATAAAGTAAAAAAAGCGGCGATTAATAACAGAATACCGGCAAAGAGAATAGCTTTCCCCGGGTTATTATCTAAAACATTTTTCAAAATAAAACCAAAAGATATGG
>JAFDYH010000054.1:1363-10297 GCA_018267535.1 Bacteroidota bacterium | reverse complement strand
TCTGACTTACGACCATGAGATAAGGAATACCCATCATGCTTGCCCAGCCAATACCAAAACCAGTGATTGCAAAAAATAAAAGTGTTTTGCTTTCAATTTGCGGAAATGCAATAAAGCCGATACCAGCCAATACCAAGCAAACAAAATGCACCCATTTAGCGCCGAACCTTTTTGCAAAGCCGACCAATGCGAATGCGGACAAAAAAGTAACAATATTATACCAACCGTTTACTTCACCCGCAACACTTACGGCTTTTTCATAGAGTGGTTTATTCTCCGGTGTAGTATGAAATACCGACAATGCAATACTCTTTGAACTGTTTTGCCAATAGCAAAAGAGCGCATACCACTGAAATAGATATACAAGCGCCAATTGCCACATTACTTTTGGCATTACCGCTATCGCTTCAACGATTTCTATGTTTTGAGCAAAGATTACTTTCAGGGATTGATGCTCTTTTACATAATTCAATAACTTTTTGATTAACCTTCCGCCGGTAAGCAAGTTAGGAATCAAAAGAATGATAAGTGTAACATAAGCAATGATTGTAGTAATAATGGAAAGAAAAAATTGTATGACCGGGGAAGGCATCCCTTCATTTTTCTTTTTTATTATTTCCAGTTCAACTTCGCTGGGAGGTATCTCGGGAGTGGTACGAATACTCCACAATACAGAACCAATCGAACAAACGGCGCCTACAAAAAAAGAAGCAAATACCCAATTAGGTATTTTACCTGTATACCCCAGGATAATCGCAGGAAAGATAGCTAATGAAAAATTAGCCAGTGTTTGTCCAAAACCTGTAAAAAAACTTTGTGCCTGGAACCCGGTGGGTTGCTGGCTGCTATCTAATTTATCAGCAACAAAAGCCCGGTAAGGTTCCATCGCTGTATTATTTCCTGCATCTAATATCCATAACAATCCGGCCGCCATCCATAACGCAGAGCTGAATGGAAATAGAAAAAGAGCAATGCTGCAAAGAATAGCGCCGATTAAAAAGTAAGGTTTTCTTCTGCCGAACTTCGGGTGCCATGTTTTATCACTTAATGCTCCGATAATAGGCTGAATAATCAAGCCGGTTAATGGGCCAGCCAGATTAAGCCAGGGAATTTCGTCGGGCTTTGCCCCTAAAAAATCGTATATAGGATTGACAGCACTTTGCTGTAGTCCAAAACTATATTGAATGCCGAAAAAGCCAACATTCATATTGATGATCTGCCAGAAGGAAAGCCGGGGTTTGGCAAAGGACATAAGCAAGCATTGTTTTGTTTACTGAATGTACTTCTTAATATTCGCTTTAAAAAACAATAGAATGTTATCGGGATGCAAATACTAACAGTGTGGGTCAGGCTACATTTTTCTGGTGCTGTATCACAAAGTCAATCAACTCTTCCAGTGGAATATCAATTCGGGAAAGAGCATCGGTAATATCATTGCGGTTCACCTGGGCTGCGAAAGAAGGTGTCTTTAATTTTTTGGTAATGCTTTTTACATCCATACCATCGTAGCGTGTCGGGCGAATTAAAGCAGCGGCATGTACAAAGCCGGATAGCTCATCGAATGCATAAATCATCTTATCCATTTTATTATTTGGCTCAACGCCAAAATACGAAGGACCGTGCGATGCAATACAATGAATGACTTCAGGATCTATATTTCTTCTTTCCAGTTCTTCGACGATAACACGGCAATGATCATCTGGAAACTTTTCCCAATCGGCATCGTGCAAAAGACCGGCGAGTTCCCATTTCAATGCGGTTTTCTCATCAGCGTTCTCTTTTTCTATCGCCCATGCTTTCATTACAGCAGCTACTTGCTTCATGTGCAGGCGCAGCCGTTCATTGGGAACCCATTCATTCAATAATTCATTTGCTTCCTCAATAGTCATCAAATTACCTTCATTTTCAGGCTTGCCGAATTCAGAACGGCCGAGAAGATGTGTTGCCAAGCTTTATTTTTTAGGCTATAAATATAAACTCAGGTTGTCAATAACCGGAAGAAAAAATAACTACCTTTTCCAATAGCGGAAGAAACCCCGATGCTGCCACCCATTGCCTCTGCAAAATCTTTGCTGATGGCCAAGCCGAGGCCCGTACCTTTTTTTATACCGGTGTTTGGCACTTTAAAATACCGGTCAAATATCTTTGATTGGAAGCCGGGTTCTATACCGGTGCCGAAATCCTGTATACCGATTTCAATATATTCTTTATTATGAATTGCTTTGATAATGATCTCGCCGTTTTCAGGAGTATATTTTACCGCATTACTAAGGAAATTGTTCAATACCCAGGTCGCCTTTTCCGCATCTGCTTTAACAGGTGGAAGGGTTTCAGGGATTTCTCTTTTGATGATAATATTCTTTTCTTTAGCGCTGTTCAGAATTGATTCTTCTGCTTTTTGTATAATGAAATAAGGTGAAGCTGATTGCAGGTTCAATTGGATTTTTCCGCTTTCTACCTGTGAAAGGTCGAGCAGTTCACTTAATATCCGCAAAAGGCGTCTATTATCTTCTTTTAAACTTTCAACTAATTCTTTCTGTTCCTTATTCAGGATACCTGTTCGTTCATCTTCCAGTAATTTTAAACTAAAGTCGGAAGAAGCGAGAGGTGTCTTTAATTCATGGGATATTGTAGCCATGAAATTGGTCTTAGCTACATCCAGTTCTTTAAACGGCGTAATGTTTTTCAAAACAATTACACTGCCATTTGTATTGCTATCCCTTGACAGTTCAATTATTTCTTTGGTAAAATAATTTTCCTTTCCGTCTACGACTATTTTAAACGGTATATTATTCTGTTCATTGATCAGAAACCGGAATAAATCATTTTTCTTTTTTACTTCTTCCTGCGGCCAGCCGATAATATCCTGTTCCTTCAGATTTAATAGCTGTAAGGCCTGTTTGTTGGCAAACAAAACGATTCCCTTATTTTCTATGCCAATGCTGGCGTCTTTCAGTGAGTTGATAACTGTTTCCGCTCTTTGCTTTTCAAACAATATTTTAGCAAGATTACTATGTTCATATTCATCCAGTTTTTCGGCCATGCTGTTAAACGCGTTAGCGAGTTCGCCAAATTCATCGGTCCGGTTCAAATGTATACGTTCCCCGTAATTTTTATTACTGATGGCACGGATGCCTTTTGTTAATGAAGCAATCGGCGAAGCGACCAGTGAGGGGAAATTGAAAATAAAAGTGAGACCGACCAGAATGCATAACGAAAGAATGATTGCAATGATCGTTTTTGCTTTTTCTGCCGATAGTTTTGCAGCATTATTTTTCTTATCTATTGCTTGCAGGTTCAGTTGCATAATGCCACTGATATCTTTCCGTATCAAAGAGCGGAAAGAATCGACCGATTCTCTTTTCTTTATTCCTTCAAAACTTTTACGGAGCGAAGCCGTTAGCTCTTTTTCGCCGGGTTCTGTAATATTTTTTTCCTGCAGTTCAAGATTGCTTTGAAAACTTCTCAAGACAATGGTGCTGTCGCTTGTATTCAGCTGGTCCATTTCTGCCAGCATTTCTCTTGTGTACGCCAGTGTTTCGTAATTATTCTTCACAATATCCTTTGACTCTGCCGTTATTTTGTTGAAATAAAAAAGGCTAACTGCCCCTGACAGCATTAGTAAAGCAAAGAGGAAAATGCCCCCCAGCGCTATTTTAGTTTTTAATTGAACTGCCATTTTTTATTACTACGAATAAATTATTTTTCACTAATTCATTTTGTGTTACTTGTGGCTTGCCTTATGATAAAATAATCAAGTCAACATCATTCTTCGACAAGGTTTTCAATAGTTGATTAAACACGTTGGTGCGTAAGATAACCTGGAACAAATTTAAATGAGGTTTACCGATGCATACCGTGGTAATCTTTCTCTCTTCCACTACTTCCATTATTACTTTAGCGATATTACTACCCTTTACCTGCAATACATCGGCGCCCATTTCAGTAGCGCTTTTAAAATTATTGATTAAATGCCGTTGAGCCGCCAGGGGAATTTTTTCCAATGACTCACGGGGTGTTTGTACATATAATACAAACCATCTGCTGTTGTAATAAGAAGCAAGCCTTGCCGTTTTCCGGATAATGGCCTGTGCCATTTCATGATTAGATGAAATACAGGCGAGAAAATATTCATGGCGCCAGGGCCTCTCTTTCGCTGTTACCTCATAATCTACTTTTCGTTCTACCTGCCCGGCTACTTCTTTCAATGCAAGCTCACGAAGTTGTAATATTTTCTCGGGCTTAAAGAAGTTTTGCAGTGCCTGCTGTACTTTAGTATGGTCATAAATCTTCCCTTCCTTTAACCGGGTTATTAATTCATCAGCAGTCAGGTCAATATTTACAACCTCATCAGCGATCTGCAATATCTTGTCAGGCACCCGTTCAGCAACTTCCACACCGGTGATTTCTTTTACATCTTCGTTGATGCTTTCAATGTGTTGAATATTGATGGCGGAAATCACATTGATTCCTGCATCTAGAATATCAAGCACATCCTGCCAGCGTTTCTCATTCTTGCTGCCTGGTATATTCGTATGTGCCAGTTCATCAATAATAACTACTTCAGGTTCCAGCAATAGAACAGCCTGCACATCCAGTTCGTCTAATTCTTTGCCTTTATAAAAAACCTTTCTTCTTGGAATGACAGGCAAACCCTCCACCAATACTTCTGTTTCTTTTCTTTTATGGGTTTCGATATATCCAATCTTTACATTCACGCCATTGCGAAGAAGACTATGCGCTTCCTGCAGCATACGATAGCTTTTCCCTACACCAGCGCTCATGCCGATGTAGATTTTCAGCTTACCTTTTTTTTCCTGCTGAATTTTAGCTAACCATTTGTCTGCTTCGTTTTCCAAAATATATGTTTAGTTGCCGGCCTTTATTTTGCGCAAAGAATCAGAAGGAGCAAAACCACAAAGGTTTTAAGCCCTTAGCTCCTTATTTTCTTTGCACTTTTGCGTGAAACTGAATATGATTTTATTCAAAATCATCATCCCGACATCTTATCCAGCGCAATATTCAATTTCAAAACATTAATCTTCGCAGGCCCAAACCAGGGTTTCTGAATTTGACCTTCAATCAAAGCTCTCAACTTATCGTCAGGAATATTTCTTTTTACTGCAATTCTTTTTACTTGTACATAAGCTGAAGCCGGAGAAATATCAGGATCTAACCCACTGCCACTTGCAGTTAACATTTCCGCTGGTATTTCTTCCTTTTTTATTCCAGGATTGTGAACCAAGAAAGTATCAATCCTGTCCTGTACAACTTTTAAATAATCAGGATTGGATGGTCCTTTGTTACTTCCCGCAGAGGCTGCGGCATTATAGTCTACTGCAGAGGGGCGGCCCTGGAAATATTTATCGTCTGTAAATTTTTGCCCTACTAATTCATACCCTACTACTTTCCCGTTTACAGAAATTGTTTTTCCCTTTCCATTACCGGGTGTGGCTTTACCTACAACAGCTATAAGCAAGGGATAGATAACTGCACAAAGGATAACCATAACCAATGTAAGTTTGAGCGATATTAAAAGATTCTTTTTCATTGAATGATTTTTATTTTAACCGGCCTCCCGGTTTTATTTTACATAAACAAGCTTAACAGGAGATCTATGAGTTTTATTCCAATAAATGGCACGATAATGCCGCCTAAACCATAAATCAATATGTTTCTTCTCAATAATGCAGAAGCACCAATCGGTTTATAGGTTACACCTTTCAATGCAAGTGGTATCAGCAATGGAATAATGATGGCATTAAATA
The DNA here is from genome assembly GCA_018267535.1 of Bacteroidota bacterium. Taxonomy (GTDB): domain Bacteria; phylum Bacteroidota; class Bacteroidia; order Chitinophagales; family Chitinophagaceae; genus JAFDYH01. Next base: position 4,529 of record JAFDYH010000054.1, on the reverse strand, counting down.
TTACTGCTGATAGTATCGCCGATTCGGGGCTTTTCAATTCCATTATGTTTAATGATTGCAATGCGGGAATAGAAGCAATAAACAATGCCGGTACGATGGCGAAATATTTTGCCACATCATTGGCGATGGAAAATGTTGTCAGCGTTCCTCTTGTAATGAGTAATTGTTTACCGATTTCCACTACTTCAATCAATTTGGTAGGATCATTGTCCAGGTCTATCATATTACCCGCTTCTTTTGCCGCCTGTGTACCGCTGTTCATAGATACGCCAACATCAGCTTGTGCAAGGGCAGGGGCATCGTTGGTGCCGTCACCCATCATCGCCACTAATTTCCCGGAAGCCTGTTCCTTGCGGATATAGTTCATTTTATCTTCAGGTTTTGCTTCGGCAATAAAATCATCCACGCCGGCAACAGTGGCAATATATTTTGCCGTAAGCGGGTTATCGCCGGTAACCATTACCGTTTTTACACCCATCTTTCTCAGGCGTTCAAAACGTTGCTGTATACCTGGTTTAATAATGTCTTGTAATTCGATTACCCCTTTTATTTCATTATTTACTGAAACCACTAATGGTGTACCTCCGTTTGCAGAAATCGTTTTTACCTTTTCTTCAGTCTCAGATGGAAAGCTGTTCCCGCTTTTTTTCGCCAAATCGCGAATTGCATCAAAGGAGCCTTTCCGTATTTTTTTCCCGTCTGCTAAATTGATACCGCTGCTTCTTGTTTCCGCTGTGAATTTTATGAACGTTATTGAAAAATCATTTCTATAAGAAGGAATGATTTTTCCTTTAGACTTTGCTAATTCAAGAATTGATTTTCCTTCGGGTGTATCATCAGCCAACGAACTTAGTACGGCATAATCTATAAACTCGTTTTCATTTACTCTATTGGCAGGATAAAAATTTGTCGCTTTACGGTTACCGATAGTGATTGTTCCAGTCTTATCCAGAAGTAGCACATCGACATCCCCTGCAGTTTCGACGGCTTTGCCACTTTTAGCAATCACATTTGCACGAAGCGCCCTGTCCATTCCCGCGATCCCTATAGCCGACAAAAGACCGCCGATTGTTGTTGGTATCAAACAGACAAATAGAGATATGAATGCCGCGATAGTTATTGATGTGTTTGCATAATCAGCAAATGGTTTCAATGTAACACAAACTATAATGAAGATGAGCGTAAATGCAGCGAGTAAAATGGTTAATGCAATTTCATTAGGTGTTTTTTTTCGCGAAGCACCTTCGACCAATGCAATCATTTTATCCAAAAATGATTCTCCCGGTTCCGTAGTCACCTTCACTTTAATTTGGTCGCTCAATACTTTTGTTCCGCCGGTTACGGATGATTTATCGCCACCGGCTTCCCGGATAACCGGAGCTGATTCGCCGGTAATTGCAGATTCATCAATAGTGGCAATGCCCTCTACGATTTCACCATCCATAGGAATGATATCGCCGGTTTCGCAGAGAAAGTAATCGTCTTTACGTAGTTGTGAGGAAGGAACAACTTTTATTTCATTTATAAATATCCCATCCGCGATGCTTATTTTTTTTGCAGGAGTATCTTCTCTCGTTTTTCGAAGGCTTTCCGCCTGTGCTTTACCCCTTGCTTCTGCTAATGCCTCTGCAAAATTGGCGAACAATACAGTGATAAGGAGAATAACAAAAATGGTAATGTTGTACCACAATGCCCCCTGTGATAAATCTTTGGATATTGCCTGGTAAATGGAAACTACAAACATCACCGCAGTGCCAATTTCTACCGTAAACATGACGGGGTTTTTTACCATCAATACCGGGTTCAGTTTTACAAATGATTGCTTTATGGCTGTACCTAATAAGGAAGGTTCGAATAGCCTTGTATTTCTTTTATTTTTTGGCATGTTGCATTCATTTAAGAATTACTTTTTTATAACTTTCTCCAAGTTCCTTCAGGGATTTAGCGTAAAATATTCCGCAATAGGGCCAAGGGCCAATGCAGGTAAATAGGACAGGGCAGTAACGATAATAATAACAGCCAGCGTCATGACTCCGAATGTTGCCGAATCCGTTCTCAATGTACCGGGCGATTCAGGAATGAATTTTTTATTCGCCAATAATCCAATAATTGCTATCGGCGCGATGATAGGTAAATAACGCCCCAATAGCAATACAATACCGGTCGTTACATTCCAGAAGACATTATTATCGCCCAATCCTTCAAAACCGCTTCCGTTATTTGCATTAGAGGAGGTGAATTCATACAGCATTTCTGAAAAGCCATGATAGGAAGGATTGTTGAGCCATGCAGTCGGTTTCACTGCCCAATTAATATCAGGATGATGAACGACCATATAAGTAGCTAGTGCGGTAAAACCTTTAATGAGGAATGCCGATAATAAAGTGATCAATGCGGCAATTTTCACTTCTCTTGCTTCCACTTTATGTCCCATAAATTCCGGCGTTCTGCCGACCATGAGCCCTGATATAAAAACAGCAATCACGATAAAGATGAAATAGTTTAAAATACCTACACCCACACCACCATATAGAGCATTAATCATCATATCGAGTATGATAACTCCACCTGATATAGGCGTCAGGCTATCGTGCATGCCATTGACTGAACCATTGGAAGTAGAAGTTGTTGCTACACTCCAGAAAGCAGTAGCAGCAGCGCCCAGGCGTACTTCCTTTCCTTCCATGCTGCCTGTTGCTTGTGCTATCCCCAGTTTATCAATAGCAGGATTTCCTTTTGTTTCATAATACATATTGACAGCGCAGAAAATGATAAACAAAAATGTCATCACGCCAAAAATGGTATAAGACAGTTTTTTTTTATTGATATAAAAGCCAAGAGCGAATACCAGCGCAACCGGAATTAATAAAATGGAAATCGTTTCAACAGCGTTAGTAAAATAGCTTGGATTTTCTAAGGGATGAGCTGAGTTGGCGCCGAACCAACCACCACCATTTGTGCCGATTTGTTTAATGGCAATCATACCCGCCGCAGGCCCTCTTGAAACCTGTACACTATCTCCCTGAAGCGTTACAATACTGTCTTTGCCGTCATAGCTGGCAGGTGTACCATTGAAAGCAAGTATAATAGCAACAACAATGGATAATGGGAGTAGAATTCTTGTTGTGCTTTTAACAAGATAATTCCAGAAGTTGCCCAGGTTATA
>JAFDYH010000054.1:0-1292 GCA_018267535.1 Bacteroidota bacterium | reverse complement strand
GTTGCAGCGCTTACAAATTGTAAAAAAGTAATGACAATTAATTGCGATAAATAAGTTAAACCAGATTCACCGGAATAGTGTTGCAGGTTACAGTTTACCAAAAAACTGATAGCTGTATTAAAGGCGAGATCCGGTGTTTGCCCGGCATTGCTATCTGGATTCAGTGGTAGTTTATCCTGGAATATTAATATGAACATCGCATATACCAACCATAGTAAATTGATGGTGAGCATAGTTTTAAGGAATTGTTTCCAGCTCATTTTTTCATTGGGATCGATACCGCTTATTTTAAAAATGAACCGTTCCAGCGGGTTCATAAAATCGGTGAATGTCTTTTCACCATTGAAAACTTTTGCGATATACTTACCTAGCGGGTAAGCCAGTAATACTGTGACAAGAAAAAGAATTATTATACCTGTAATTTCGCCAGCCATGAGTTAAAATTTTTCAGGTTTGACTAAAACGTATAAGAGATATACAAATACGATAATTGACAGAATGAAGAGTATAGTCATAATAGGTAATAATTTTATTCCCCTTTAGGGGATAGTGGTTATTATATTTTTTCGAACCAGTCAATTGATTTAAAAAACAGCCAGAAGCATACAAGCCCGGTAATAAGCAGAATGAGGGTCATCATGTTTTTTCATTTTGATACAGATATGCCAAAAGGAATACCCAATTGCAATAATGCAGGCTTCAGAAAGGAGTTTGGGTGATTTACAATAGATTAAAGGCGGAATTGAAATGCCGGGGATATTTTAGCAGTAGTAAAAGCTTTTCAAAATGGAAAGGAGTTTTTCAAAATGAAATAATAGTCCCTCTAAAGGCTTTTAATAGAAATAGGCTTAGATTAGTGGAATGGGAAGTGGAAAATTTCCAGACTTTACTAAATATCTTGGAAGAAGTAAAAAATGGTGTGCCGCCAAATAAATTGATTGTTTTAATGGGATGGATAATAGTTGGTATTGCTTTTATTATCGCTTTATTAAAAATAGTTTTTCATGTTTTTTAAAGGCAAATTAATCTTAAGGCTAATGCCCAAAAGAAGGCAGCCCCAAAACATAAACCGTTTCCAAATAATGACTCGCAAAGCTCAAGATAAGTACCGCTCTTAAAAAGATTCCAGGGCCTGATTGAATTAATCAATTTTATACTCTTCAATCTTCCTATACAAAGTAGTCAACCCAATATTCAGCAATTTTGCCGCTTCGGTTTTATTACCTTTTGTATGTGCCAACACCTTTCGGATATGTAGCTTTTCAATGCCTGCCAAGTCAAAGGCAGAATAT
>JAFDYH010000053.1:69883-76758 GCA_018267535.1 Bacteroidota bacterium | reverse complement strand
AGATCGAGGTAAAAAACCTGGTGATCGACCTTGTTTTTCTCAGCTGTTTCAGCAATCAATTCATGCTTCTCCCATTTCCAGTTCATTACTTCTCTTTTTTCTGAAGCAATGAATAAAGGAGCATTATGTTCAGCGGCTACAGTTTCAAATACTAGTCTTGTTTCAGCGATTGATTCACCAATCACAACCGGAACTTCCCGTTTGATAATCCCCGCTTTTTCATACGCGATTTTATCCAGGCTATCGCCCAGCAGATTCATATGGTCCCAACCGATATTTGTAATCACTGATATTTCCGGTATTATAATATTGGTACTGTCCAATCGCCCTCCTAAGCCTACTTCAATTACGGCAATATCTATCTCTTGAGAAGCAAAATAATCAAAGGCCATTGCGACGGTAATTTCAAAAAAACTGGGTTCGATGGTTTCAACGACCGGTTTTATTTTCTCTGTGAAATCAGTCACAAACTCTTTGCTTATCATTTCCCCGTTTACTTTTATTCTCTCCCGGAAATCTTTTAAATGCGGGGAAGTATATAGCCCCGTTTTATATCCTGCAGTTTGCAGTATAGCTGCCAGCATATGACTCACTGAGCCTTTACCATTAGTACCTGCTACATGTACAGTTTTAAATTTTTTCTGAGGATTATTTAAGAAATCACAAAGTGCGATAGTATTACCAAGGCCAGTTTTGATAGCTGTACTTCCAACCCGGCTGAACATTGGAAGTTTGGCGAATAAATAATCAAGAGTTTGCTCGTAATTCATTGCGCCGCAAATGTAAATGGAAACCAGAAAGTAGAATAAATTTTGACAACTATAAATAAAAATGACGGTAGCAGCTACCGTCATTTTTATTTATATAGTGCATATAAAACCTATCCGCCCATTTTAATATTAAACTCGTAGACAACAGTTGATGTTTCGCTTGCGGTATTGAAGCGATTTCTTCTCAACCAGTCCTGTACAATATTTATAGCCTGGTTATCATTCATCAAAGACCCCCCCCTGGCACGGATGAATGTTCCTCTTCCATCAGGCGAAACGCTGATCTCTGCCAATACCTTTCCTGCTATATTCTCACCAGCATTCATCGGTTTAGGATTTATAACATTTCGGCTACCGCTAACCAGTTTTGGTCCATTCCCTGTACCTCTTCCCGTACCATTTCCCCCTCCAGAACCATTCCCTGTGCCTCCTCCGCTACCGTTTCCTGTTCCAACTCCATTACCATTACCACTTCCACCACTTCTGTCATAGTTTTCCGCAGCGCCTCCCCCTGTGCTGGAGCCACCAACTGTTTTACCCAACACAGCTTTAGGTTTTGCGGGAGCAGGTGTTTCAATTACAACTTTTGGTGGAGCTTTAACAACAGAGGTGTTTACATCAATTTTTTTTGCATCTGGTTTAGGATTGGCCGGTTTTATAATGGGCGGTGATTCCTTTTCAGTTTCATCTTCATCAATGTCTTTTGCATCTTCTTTTACACCAGGAGCGGGTGGGGTATGAGCTGTTCCTTTTTCACCAATCGCCTGAACGGGATTGCCTCCTCCTCCGCCGCCGCCTAAAACCTTTGCCGGAGGATCATCCGGCAGATTTAATTCTACAAGAATCCCTTCGTCTTTATCCGGCAGTGGCAAAACGGGAAGCTGCCATTTGAGTAAAAACATCAATAGTATCAATCCGGCCGCAAAACCAGCAGTAATCAGAGTAGCCTGCGTATTTTTTTTCGCTTCAAAAGGGTCAGTCATTGATAATGTGTTAGTCATGCGAATTTAAACTTTAGTATTCAATGCCGGAATGCCTTGTTTTTCACAATTGTTATTAACGATACAATGTTTATGCAACTTATATTCTGAGAGGTATACAAAAAGTTAATATTTGTCGGGGAAACAATTTGGCAGAGCACCACAAGTAATTATTGTTAACCTGATATTAAGTAAAAATACGTGGTAAAACTATCAGGTTAATTTACTTCTGCCGTTTCTGTAACTATTTGTATTTCTGCAAAATATTATAAATGCAGAAACGTTATAATACTGCAAATCCTAAATCCTGTGCAATGAAAAAAATGGGTAAAAAATCTGTAAATGCAGTTGCGGCATCCTTTTTTATTTTAACGATTACAATTATTTATAGTTGTGCCAAAGTAGGTATTGGTGGCCCAAGTTTTCTTGTAGACGGAGTGGCAAACGGGGCTCAGGTTGTTCCATCCTCTGTATCGTCAGCTACAGGGCAATTATCAGGAACCTTTGATGGTAGCAAAAACACAATGAAAGCCGTAGTAAAGTGGACAGGCCTTTCAGGCTCCCCAACGGCAATTCATATACATGCCGCGTTACCTGGCAAAAATGGGTACCCATATTTCGTTTTAGTTAACGTTCCGAAAGGGATAAATGACTCAATAAATTTTACCTCAGCTTTTACTGAAGCCCTTGAGGCGGGAGTATCAAAGGGGTCTTATTATTTCGACATACATACCTCAGCATTTCCCAATGGTGAAATAAGAGGACAAATAGTTGCTCACTGATTATAAAAAACTTTCTTTCGTTTTCTGCCGGAGGTTGGCTAACAACAATCCCGTAAATACCATTAGCATACTGATTAAATGAATGAAAGTAAAAGGTTCATTCAAAATAATTACTGCTTCTATACTACTAAAAATAGGAATAAGGTTTCCAAACAGGGCCGTTCTGCCGGCACCGATTTGCTTTATCGCATAATTCCAACTGAAAAAAGAAATAATCGAAGCTCCCAATCCCAGATAAATCAATGAATAAAATAATTGATTATTCCAGGTAAATGATTGCCTGTCGGCTTCCCACAGGTAGAAGGGGAATAGTATAATTGTTCCGATGATAAAAGTTGTGGAAAGAAACCCCGGCAAAGAAATAGTTGCAGGTTTCTTTCTGGCCATAATCGTGTATATGGAAAATAAAAATGCAGCTAAGACCATCCAGCCATCCCCTGTGGAAAATTGCAAGGAAAGCAGGTTCTTTAAATCTCCTTTCATGAGCAGAAAAAGAATGCCGCAAATGCACAGGATAATTCCTGTAGCCTTTAGGCTATCAATTTTTTCTTTCAAAAAAATAGCAGCCAGTAATACAGAAATAATTGGCGAGACCGTGTTACCAATTAAGGCAAGGTTTATTGCAGACGTGTAATGTGACCCGATATAGATAAACGTATTGAACATGGATATGCCCGTAACCGAAGCGATCAATACAATTTTCCAGGACTGTATAAGCAATGGAAAATCTTTACGGAGATATTTTATTGAAATCGGTAATATAAGAACAGATGCTGTTGCCCACCTGTAGAAACCTAAAGCAATTGGAGGGATTTGTTTATATAGCCCTCTTGCTAATACAAAATTTCCAGACCATATCAAGGCAGCCAGAGTGGCAAAACAGATACCTCCGAAAACATTTTTCTGCGCCGTTGGTGTCATTTTCTGTTTAATGTGCGAAATCCATTTCGTAGTTACCCTTAATCCTTTCTATAGAGGGATTGAAGTAGCCGAATTTCAAATCGGGAAATTCTTCATGAATTTCATGCATTAGTTGCTTTACACCCATACATTCTCCTGTATCTGTAACTCCAATCTTTCCCAAATACCAATCCGGATCAATATTGAAATTCCTCCATTGAATCATGCGGAGATCCGTATCCTTTATCAATTTTCTCAGCGATTCATATTCGGCGATACTGTCTGTCATGCCCGGAAAAACAAAATAATTAATAGAGGTCCAGCCATTGTACTTTCTTACAACCTTCAGGCTTTCAATAATATCATCAAAATCGTAGTTATTGGGGCGGTAATAAGGCATGTAGACTTCTCTTCTAGCAGAATTGGTACTGACCCGTATTGAATTTAATCCTGCTTCACACAATGCTTTTACAGCATCCGGTTTAGAGCCATTTGTATTGATATTGATACTTCCTTTTTGAGTATGCTTTCTTATTTCTGTGATGGCTTCACGTATAGTTTCCCACATTAATAAAGGTTCGCCCTCACAACCCTGGCCAAAACTGATAATCGGGTAAGGCGCTTCTTCAAGGTGGGGAACTGTAAACTCTACAATTTCTTCTGCCGTCGGTTTAAATGTTAAACGATCCTGGGTTGACACGATAGGTTCTTCACCGGGTTGTAAAGAAATGCAGCCAACACAGTTTGCATTGCAAGCAGGGGATGAGGGAACAGGGCACTCCCATCTGTCCAGGAAATAGTTCCTTGCTGCCGGGCATTGATAAGTCAAAGCGCAATTAGTAGCTAGATGGCTAACCAACCTATTATTTGGATAGGCTTTTATTATTCTTTTTACACCTGATTCTACTTTCTTTTGGTCATAGCCTTCACAATCCTGCCGAACATCTCTTTCGATTCTTACTGCAGGCACGAAAAATTTATTATCGTACCACCCCGCGGCAGTATAACAAAACAAAGGTAGAGTAGGGGCATCGGCAGATGTTTCATAAGCCGCGAGATACAATCCTGTATGCGCAGGAGGGATAAAGCCGGCTACAGCCCATCCTTTTTCACATAATCTCATGTCACCGGTTTTAACATCGATACCTATTCCTCTTCTTCCGGGCAACTCGTACAATTGGCCGCCATGCGGTAACTCAATCCATTCATCGTACGGTACAGGCACTGCATCCCACCCGCTTCTGCCGGTGACGTACAATGAAGTATCTTCAAAAATATTTCCCTTTCCGTCTGAGTAAAGTATATATGGAGATTGCTGTAGAGACATAAAAAATATAAGTCAAAAGAAAAATCAGTCATTTGGTCAAATGGCAGGTATATCAGTGTATCAAATTTATTAGCCTGATGCCTATATGGCTCATTTGACTATTTCTGCTGGTTCTTTTCTTTTAATTGTTGGCTACAAAAGTCGTTAAATTCTTTTTCATTTATATTATTCGCCGAATCGTCAATTTCTGCCTGGATAATTTTATTGTTTTTAAAGTCGATCGTCAGGATTCCATCTTTTAATATTGCATTATTCAATTGATTCCATTCAATTGCTTTTAAGAGAATAGAAGTATACTTAATCTTATCTGTGCTGAACTCAGCCAGCAATCGTTGCTTCGAAAGCCGGTAAAGCAGGAAAAGAAAGAGACATAGAATGCCTGCCAACCAATTGCCAATAATAAACCATATAGCTGTAGCAATCAGCAAACCGGCATAACTGTAAACATAGCTTTTCATAGTCCCGGACTTTTTTTTAAAGAATTGAATTAATAGCAAAGACACTATCGCTATTGAGCCTGCAAGACAAACTATTTTCTTCGTTCGATCTGGCGATTGAATCGAAAAGAGAATAAAGAGGGAAAAGTTAATGAGGAGTATAAATAAAGTGATCCTGTCGTAAAGTCTTAGCTTTTCATTTTTCAATTGCAGCTCATATTTCTTCATATCCATGAGCTTTCACTATGATGCAGAACTGTTATTGTATATAAGCAGGTTGCATAACTTGAATAATACCCTTGCCCCGACATTGCCATCCCAGCCATTGTCTCCAATGCCTATTTCAGTAAGGTCGAAGCCAATTATGTGACGGCCACTTTGAATAATTTTTGTAAAGAGATAGAATAGTTGTTCTATCTCAAATCCGCCAGGAACGGGTGTNNNNTTGCTTACAATTTCTTCAGCAATTAATTTCCATGTTTCTCCCTCAAAAAGGCGGCAGCGTATATCTTTATCAAGATAGGTTAACACTCGTGAATCATTACTCTTTACTTCTTCCCATTCTGCAGGTGAATAATCCCTGACGCCAATTTGAACCAGCCTCTTTAAAGATGGAATTTCTTTTAAAGCGTTATACATGATGCTGGCGTGTGAATAAGCAAAGCCCATATAGGCCTCCCGTAAATCACAATGCGCATCTATTTGCAACACGCCAATATCTCCATATTTTTCCGCAACGGCTTTCAGGTTACCCAAACTAATACTATGATCGCCACCCAGCAAGGCTACTAATTTTCCTTTATCCATTAACGCTTTTGCCTGTTCATATATCCAGTTATTGAGGTAATTGCTACCCTCATTTACCTCTTTCAGTGTTTTGCTCATGAACTGATTGTCGGCTACATCTTCTCCTTTGGATATATAATCAATATACAGTTCAGCCTCTTTACGGAGGTAATCACTTTTCATCAATATCTTTCTATCAGGCTGACGCATGTATAACCCTTGTTTCCAGGCATCATTGGTTTCATTATCCACAACATCTACATGAAGGCTTGCTTTAAAAACCTGGTCGGATGCACGGGCGGTGCCGGCACCGCAGGTTACTGTAACTTCCCAGGGAACCGGGATAATAATCAACCTGGCGTCTTCTTCAGTGCAGGGTAAACCAAAGATGTTGTAATTAGGATTGCCGGCTACATTGGGGTCAAATTGGGAAAGATCGGGCATTGTCATGCTGTTAAAAGGGGTGCAAGTTAGGTTGCTTTTACTATGCATCAAAATTCAGTCCGAAATCAATGGTTCCCTAATCGAAAATATTGACAGGCAAAGCAATTGGTAAAAAGAAATTAGTCAAAGCAGAAATACCCGGTTTAAAACGGCTTATTGTTCTTAAATAGCTAAAATCAGGTCCAAAATCCGGCTAATCAATAAATTGAAATAAATAAACGTGAACAAATAGTTTTGAGTTTTGTTTTAGAAAGTATACGCGATTTCATTTGGCTTTTTAGACTAATTTTGTGTTGAATCTATAATCATATGAAGAAAGTTCAGATCGTACTTCTTATCCTTATTGCTGCAGCAATAGCTGTTTTAATCAGTTTTTTGAAAACAAGCCCAACTTACGATACCGTTGAAATAGCAAAGAGTAAACCGGGAAAACCGGTGAGCTTAATTGC
>JAFDYH010000053.1:47311-69740 GCA_018267535.1 Bacteroidota bacterium | reverse complement strand
GTGCTAAAAGGCTCTATTCAGAATGACCATTTTGAATGCAAGGAAATACTGATGAAATGCCCGAGTAAGTATAAAGACGAAATGAAAGTGAATGATAAGAATATGCCTACTTCAATGGCTTCACCTGCTGATAAAACGACCCCAACAAAATACTAAGGCATGGATTATATTGGCGAAAGACTTTTACCGGGCCAGTTTGGCCAATTTTTCATCATTTTGTCCCTGATTGCATCTCTGATTGCCACTTTCGCTTATTTTAAGGCAACCACTTCAAAAATCCCCGGGGATAAAGAAAGCTGGAAACGCTTGGCCCGGATATCGTTTATTACCGAAGTTTTTTCTGTAATTGCTATAATTGGTATTATAACCTTTATCAATTTTAATCATTTTTATGAGTACCTGTATGCGTATAAACATACCAACCTTTCTTTAGAATCAAAGTATTTGCTGGCTTGTACCTGGGAAGGACAGGAAGGTAGTTTTCTGCTATGGAGTTTCTGGCATTGTATACTGGGATTAATTGTTATAAAAACGGGCAAACAGTGGGAAGCCCCGGTGATGACCATGGTCAGCCTCACCCAGTTTTTCCTAGCCACTTTGGTTATCGGGATTTATTTTTTTGATACAAAGGTTGGATCAAATCCTTTTGTTTTATTACGGAATGAAACTCCAGCCCCCCTGTTTTCAAGACCCGATTACCTTTCTTTTATAAAAGATGGAGATGGCTTAAATCCATTGTTACAGAACTACTGGATGACGATTCACCCTCCTGTGCTTTTTCTTGGATTTGCTTCAACCCTTTTTCCTTTTGCCTTTGCATTTGCCGGGCTATGGACAAAAAAATACACTGAATGGACAAAAGCGGCATTACCTTGGGCACTGTTTTCTGCTGCAGTTTTGGGTTTGGGCGTAATGATGGGTGGAATGTGGGCTTATGAATCATTAACATTTGGCGGGTATTGGGCCTGGGACCCTGTGGAAAATGCATCGATGGTTCCCTGGCTGACGTTAGTCGCCGGCATTCATACACTATTAATTTTTAAAAATACAGGACGGGCATTAAAGCCGACTTTTTTATTTTTTATCTTTTGTTTTGGATTAATACTCTATTCAACATTTTTAACACGTACTGGCGTTTTAGGAGATACATCAGTACATGCATTTACGGGGGAGGGGAATACTTTGTTGTACCACCTGCTCATTTTTATGTCCGCAGTCTTAATTCCTGCATTTACTTTGTTCTTTTTTAATAGCCGTGCTATACCTTCTGTTCACCAAGAAGAAAGCTCATCTTCACGGGAATTCTGGATGTTTATCGGCTCGTTAGTTTTATTCCTTGCCGGCCTGGTTATTATCGGTAAAACATCTGTTCCGCTTTTTAATAAAATATTCGGGACAAACATTGCCTTGCCGGAAGATGTTGAATTTGCGTATAACCGGATCCAGATTTTTGTAGCTATAGTGATTGGTGCATTGACAGCCATTACTCAATACCTCAAATACAAGCAGACTTCAGGTAGTTTTTTCTGGAAGAAGATTTTGCTTCCAACCATTATTTCCCTTATTCTTTCCACGGCTGTACTTGCGTTTGGAAATATCAATTATACTAAACAAGGGTTAGGCTTTTTAATTGCTATCTGGGTAGCCATTGTAAGCAGTATTTATGCAGCAATTGCCAATTTCGGCTATATATGGATCGGGATGAAAGGGAAATTAAAATTATCAGGAGGATCGATTACCCATTTTGGTTTTGCGCTTATGCTTGTAGGGATATTGATATCCTCTGCAAAAAAAGAAGTCATATCGCATAATACAAGCGGCATTTTTGTTCCCCTGGGTGAGCATAATAAAATAACAGGCGATCCTGGCGAGAATCTAACACTGGTAAAAGGGATGCCAATGGATATGGGCAACTATACTGTCACTTATGAAAGTGATTCAGTCCATCCTAAAAAGCCTTTATGGTATTACCGGATTCATTTTAAAAGTAAGGATGGTAAAGATGACTTTATTCTCAGGCCCAATGCTTTTGTAAATTACAAAGGAAATGAAAGTCTTATGGCGAGTCCTGATTCACGCCATTACTGGGATCATGATGTGTACACCTATATTACTTCATTGCGCAATCCCCAGGTATTAAAGGATACTATTTCTTTCAAAGACAGCGATATAAAAGTTGGGGACACCATATTCTATTCGGCTGGTTATATGATACTTGAGCAGATTACTTCAAGAGATAGTTTGCCGGAAGAGTTGTTTGGGAAAGATGGAGCATTATATGAAGCCAGGGTAAAAGTTCATTCAAAAAACAATACATCGTATACAGCAATTCCAAAACTTGCAATTGCAAAAGGGGGTGTATTGCCGGTTACCGATACGGTTATTTCGGAAAACCTGGTATTGAAGTTAAATAAAGTAGAAGGTAATAAAGCTGAATTGGGAATAAAGGAAACTGATTCAATTTTAGACTATGTAACACTAAAGGCCTATATATTTCCATTCATCCGCATTTTATGGCTGGGTGTGATTATTATGGTAGCGGGGTTCATTATCAGCATGGTACGCCGTAATGAGCTGAATAAGATTAGTCGTCAGGCCGAAGATTTAGATTTTTCTAAACAGCAGAATGGATAGCCGTATTGTCTCTGTTTCAAACCTCATCTTCTTTTAGTATTTTTAAGCTATTCATGAACCGTGCGTTTACATACCGTTCCCTGCGGTTTTCATCTCTTATCGTTGCGTTGATAGCAACCCTGAATTTATTTGCTCAAAATTCTTCTGATACGGCAACTCCTAAATATCCCGATACGCCCCCCACAATTGAAGAACGGGCAAAGAACTGGGGTGCTAATGACACGATGATTGTTTCTGCGATTATGTATGAAGGCCAGTTATTACCTTATAAGGAAATGGAGATGGCATGGGTTTCAAATATGTCGCAGCGGAAATTTGAACGGTATAAACAGGAATGGAACCGGCTGCGGAATGCGGTATATGTTACCTACCCTTTTGCCCGTACAGCAGGCTACCTTTTAAACGAAATGAATGCACATATAGCCTCTATGACTTCGAAAGGGCAACGTAAAGATTATATTAAAACAAAGGAAAAAGAATTAAAAGCGCAATTTGCAGACCCCTTATCCAACCTGTCAGTTTATCAGGGAAAAGTGTTAATGAAACTTATTAATAGGCAAACTGGTAACAATTGTTACGATATAGTAAAAGAATACCGGGGAGGGATAACCGCCAGATTTTATCAGACCGTTGCTTTCTTTTTTGGCAGCAGCTTGAAGCAGGATTGGGATATTTCTGATAAAACAGACCGGCAGATCGAAAATTTTGTAAAAGAAATTGACGGTATGTGGTATAATAACCCGAACAGGCGCTGATTGAACTACTCTTATTATTTCCTTCTATTTTTGCCGATCAAACTGCATTTATGAAGTTAGACATTTTAGCGATTGGTGTTCATCCAGACGATGTTGAATTAGGCTGCTCGGGTACGCTGATAAGTGAAATAAGAAGAGGAAAGAAAATTGGTATAATTGATCTTACCCAGGGGGAATTAGGAACCAGGGGGACGATTGAAACGCGTTATCAGGAAGCATCCGATGCAGCTATGGTTATTGGAGCGAAGGTTCGCGAAAACCTGAAAATGCGTGACGGTTTTTTCAGAAATGATGAAGAACATCAATTGAAATTGATCTGTGCCATCCGTAAATACAGGCCTGAAATCATCATCGGTAATATTCTTCAGGATCGCCACCCCGATCATGGCCGCGCCGGGCATTTGATCAGCGATGCCTGCTTTTTATCGGGATTGGCGAAGATTGAAACCAGGGATGAAAATGGAAAAATCCTTGAAAAGTGGCGACCCAAATATTTCCTGCAATACATTCAGGATTGGTACCACGAACCGGACATTTTGATAGATATCAGCGAAGTTTTTGAGCAAAAAATGAAATCGATCGAAGCTTATTCAACCCAGTTTTATAATACACAAACGGGCGATGAAGGCCCCCAAACCTATATTTCTACCCCTGACTTTATAGACAGTATCATTGCCCGGGCAAGAATGTTGGGCAAACGGATTGGGGTAAAATATGCAGAAGGTTTCATTTCCGAAAAAAAGATCGGTATCCGCAATCTGGACGCGCTTATCCAGAATGAAACCTGATAAATTATTGTTTTATTAACATTATCGTCGAAATGTGACAATTTAAATGCAACATTAGGTGCTTCAATTCGTTTATAACGAGTACCTTTGCGGACATTTTATTCATAACTTTTAATCATGTCTCTACCGAAATTTACGAATGTCGCACACTCTTTTCATACGGAACTGAAAAACCGCATTAACGCCTATTTCGAGCAAAACGGTAAGTCGACTACAGGGAATTATAAATTATTTGCCAAAGCAATTATACTCTTGCTAAGTTTCATCACTCTTTATGTTCACCTGGTATTCTTTACACCGGCTCCTGTCTGGGCAGTTTTGGAATGTCTGGTGTTTGGCGGATTGATTGCTACTATTGGCTTCAATGTAATGCATGACGGGGCGCATGGCAGTTTCAGTACATCAAAAGTGATCAATCATCTTGCCGCTTTTTCTTTGAATGTTTTAGGCGGTAGCAGTTTTATGTGGAATATGAAGCATAATATTATCCATCATGCCTACACAAATGTAGACGGAATAGATGATGATATTGATGCAAAACCATTTCTTCGCCTCTGCGAAACACAAAAGTTCTATAAAATTCATCGCTTTCAGCACTTATATTTCTGGCTGACTTATTCATTGCTATATCTCTACTGGATTTTTGTCAGCGACTATAAAAAATATTTCCTGCAGAGAATCGGACCCATACCATTAAAGAAAATGAAATTAGCGGATCATATTTCTTTCTGGGGTTTTAAGCTATTGCATCTCTTTCTTTTTGTCGGGTTGCCCATTTATGTTGTTGGATTTGAAGCATGGATAATTGGGTTTCTTGTATCCGGGCTGTTTGCTGGTTTTGTATTGAGCCTGGTGTTCCAATTAGCCCATACCGTTGAGCATACTTCATTTCCAATACCTGATCATATTTCGGGTAAAATGGAAGATGAGTGGGCTATTCACCAGTTGAAAACAACCTCCAATTTTGCGACAAAAAATAAACTGGTTAGCTGGTTGGTGGGCGGGCTAAATTTCCAGATAGAACATCATTTATTCCCTAAGATTTCGCATATCCATTACCCGGCTATCAGCAAGATTGTAAGACAGGCTTGCAGGGAATATGGTATCGAATATCTGGAGCATCGGTGGGTATATCAGGCCGTATTTTCACACGTAGCATTCCTCCGGCAGATGGGAAGATAAATCATAACAGGAAGATAATATTTTGATGACCGGTCTAAGGACCGGTCATTTTCATTCCTTTAATTTAATTTTGCGACTCAATTTTTAAGTTATGCCGAAAGTAAAAGTTGGATTGGTGCAGATGAGTTGCACAAACAGTAAAAATGAAAACCTGGATAAGGCGATTGGGAAAATTAAAGAGGCGGCAGCTAAAGGTGCGCAGATCGTTTGTTTACAGGAATTATTTACTTCCTTATATTTCTGTGATGTTGAAGACTATGAAAATTTTAAACTTGCGGAAACTATTCCCGGCCCTTCAACAGAAGCGTTAAGTAAAATAGCTAAAGAAACCGGGGTTGTGGTTATTGCTTCTTTATTTGAAAAAAGGGCACAGGGAATTTATCACAATACAACGGCAGTTATTGATGCAGATGGAACCTATCTTGGTAAATATAGAAAAATGCATATTCCTGATGATCCTGCCTATTATGAAAAATTTTATTTTACTCCCGGAGATTTAGGCTATAAAGTTTTCAAAACAAAATTTGCAACGATAGGGGTATTAATTTGCTGGGATCAATGGTATCCGGAAGCATCCCGCATTACATCGTTAATGGGAGCGGAGATCCTTTTCTATCCTACGGCTATAGGCTGGGCGACTTCCCAGGATGAAGCAACAAACACAGAGCAATACAATGCATGGCAAACGATTCAACGGAGCCATGCGGTAGCGAATGGTGTGCATGTGGTAAGTGTTAACCGTGTAGGCTTTGAACAAAATAGGGCAATGAAATTCTGGGGTGGTTCATTTATTGCGAATCCATTTGGTTCCATATTATACAAGGCTTCGCATGAAAACGAAGAAATTATTGTTCATGAAATTGATACCGATAAAACGGATAATTACAGGACACACTGGCCTTTTTTGCGTGACAGGAGAATAGACTCATATCACCCAATCACCAAACGTTATATAGACTCCGAAAATTAAGTGTTGAATATCTAAAGAAATGAACCTTACACAAACCCCCAAAGAACTTGGATATTACTTTCCTGCAGAATTTGCGCCACATATCGCTACATGGTTGAGTTGGCCGCACAAAGAAGAATCATGGCCGGGAAAAATAGATACTATTTATCCGAACTATTCCCGTTTTATTAAAGAATTGACGAAGGGAGAGTTGGTTCGTATCAATGTGAGAGATGAGGTGATGCAATCTTTTGCTGTCGATCATTTGCAAAAGGCAAATGTTGACCTCAATAAAGTTGAGTTCTTTTTTCACCCTACTAATGACGCATGGTGCCGGGATCATGGTCCGGCTTTTGTAGTTAACCCGGGTGCTGAGCAAAAGAAAGCAATTGTTGACTGGGATTATAATGCATGGGGAAACAAATACCCACCGTTTGATCTGGATGATGTGATCCCGACCTTGATAGCAAAGCATTATAAGCTTCCCGTTTTTTATCCTGGTATTATTATGGAAGGAGGTTCGGTTGAATTCAATGGAAAAGGAACACTAATCACATCTACGGCCTGTTTATTAAATCCTAACCGTAATCCACATCTGAATCAAAGGCAGATTGAACAATTCCTTATTCATTATTACGGCGTAGACCAGGTGCTTTGGGTAGATGAAGGAATTGTTGGTGATGATACTGACGGACATATTGATGATACCGTAAGGTTTGCCAATGAAGACACAGTGATAACTGTGATTGAAGAGAAAAAGAGCGATGAAAATTATAAATTACTTCAGCATAACCTGAAGCAGTTATTCAAAATGCGTTTGCTGAATGGAAAGCAGTTAAATATTATTGAATTGCCGATGCCTGACGAAGTCATCTGGAACGATCAACGCCTTCCGGCTTCTTATGCTAATTTTTATATTGCTAATAAATCGGTAATTGTACCCACATTTCGTTGTGCTAAAGATGATAAAGCTTTACAAATAATCCAGGAAGCTTTTCCAGGCAGGGAAGTCATTGGTATCGACTCAACAGATATCATTTGGGGATTAGGTAGTTTTCATTGCCTGAGCCAGCAAGAGCCACAGGTTTAGCGTATAAGGTGTTGATTACGTGATATTTGTTCAGATGTATTGCAGGCGTATAACAAATTTTATATTTTGTACGTTAATATAGTAATCCAAATCCTGTACCCACTATGGAAAACGTCTACTACAACGACCAAAGCTACATTGCTGAGCAATTCATGTTTATTGACAATCACACGAACCAGCTCTCTCAATTAGCCATCCATAAGATCAACTCTCTGAAATTATCAGCAATTCACGCGGCATTTTGTTATAACCGACAGGAATTGTATGACCTTGTGAAAAGATCATTGCTCAATTTCGTAACTCCTTACTCCATCCTTTGCAAGGAAGGTTTTTTCGAAATAACGGAGAAATCCAACTGATAGGTTGAAAACAGGTTTATAAAGATATATCCGGTTGTTTGGCAACCGGTATTATTTTCTTTTCTTCCTTCTTAATTGGTGGCTTTCTATGCCAATAAGATGCAAGTACTGAACCGGTAATATTCATCAATGGACCGAATACTGCGGGAGCTAACCCTACCGTAGCTATTTTACCCATTGCTTTTGCTAATCCCGATGCAAGCCCGCCATTTTGCATACCCACTTCAATTGCGATCGTTCTGCAATCTCTTTCACTCATTTTAAATAAACGTCCGCTCCAGTAACCCAAAGTATAACCACATAAATTGTGGATTAAGACAATCAGGATAAGAGCAGGCCCGATAGATAATAAGCTATCCCTGCCTGCTGCCGTGATGATCACAATAATAAAAGCAATACCGGACATAGATAGTACAGGCATCGCGTTATCCAGCCATTTTATTTTGCCACTGAGAAATTTATTAAAGAGGAGCCCGGCCGTAATAGGAATAATAACCATTTTAAAAATGTCCCACATCATGTCCAGTACATTTATCTGGATAAATGCACCTGCAAGTAACTTCATTAATAATGGAGTAATAAAAGGAGAAAGCATCGTAGATAGTGCCGTAATTGTAACAGATAGCGCAAGGTTTGCTTTAGCCAGGTAAGAAATAACATTCGATGCCATGCCGTTGGGTGAACAGCCGATTAAAATAATACCTGCTGCAATTTCCGGGGGAAAGCCACTGAGACTAGCCAATGTAAATCCCAACATCGGCATAATAATAAAATGACTGATTACACCGATCAAAACACCTTTCGGCATTTTTATAATACCTGTAAAATCATTAAAGCTCATGGATGTCCCCATGCCAAACATGATGATTTGTAATAAAGGAGTAATGAGCTTTGTCAGTTTAAAGCCGCTTACTTCTACAAAATAACCCGGGTAATATAAAGCGGTAGTAACTGCTGCAAAGATGGTAACTGTGTAAGTAAAGCCTTTTAATAACGGAAATCCCCGGAAGCCTACAGCAAGACAAACAAAAAAAAGAATAAATAATGGTCCTGCATTTTGTAAGTATCCCATTAACGAAATGATTAAAGCTGTGAGCAGGCAAAGTCCTGCTACAATCAGTATTCCTTTGTAAAGACTGTTTACTTTATTCGTTACTTCCATCTTACTATTAATGCCCTGCCTTTTTTTGATCAGTAGTAACTACCGGGTTTGGTTTTGGTGGTACTATTGGATTTGCAATACCATTTAAATCATAAACAATTTTGCCGGCCCTGATTGTCATTTCGCATTCAAACTTTTTATCGGTTTCAATTTTATACCCTGTATAATCAAATAAACCAAACTTGCCTTCCCGCAAATTAAGGATGGCAATATCGGCTTCTGCCCCTGCCGAAAGATGCCCTAAATCTTCACGCTTTATTTCCTGGGCGGGGTTCCATGTGGATGCTTTAATCACTTCGTTTAACGGCATCCCCATCGCCAGGAATTTCGACATTACATTCAATTGGTCTTTCATTGCGTTGTTCATACTTCCACCGTGCAGGTCGGTACTGATTGAGTTTGGATAAAAACCTTTTTTAATAGCAGGTATTGCCTGTTCAAATACAAAGCTGATCCCGCCATAGCCCACATCGAAAACAATTCCTCTTTTTTTTGCGTCCCAAACAAAAGGCTTCAAATCTTTTGTTGTTTCATCTACTATAGCTTCACGTGTTTTCAGGTGTCCGAAACAGTGAGTAAAAATATCACCAGGCCGTAGGTGTTTCATAAAAAGTTCGTCGATTGACAGAGGAGGGGTGCTTCCGCCAAAATCAATCATTACAGGAATGTTTGCCATTTTGCCTGCTTCAACAGCACGATCTACAGGTGTCCATTCCGGCCCTTCAAAATGGGCGACCTTTATACCTACAACTACTCCAGGATTTGCTTTTGCTACCAATGCAGTCATTTTACTATCCATATCATTGGTGTTTTGCTCATAAGCACCTCCCCGCATCCCTTCGCCAACAATATTCAATAAGGACAATACCCTAGTCTGTGAATTGTCAATGATATTCTTTTTAAAAGTGGGAAAACTTTTCCAGCCGGCGCCACCGGCATCTACAACGGTGGTTACGCCGCAACGAAACGTAAATCCATCGGGTGCAACGGCTGTAAGCCCATTGCTTAAATAATGATCTGGTTCAGTTCCGAAAAAATTATGACAATGCATATCGATGATACCAGGCATTACGTACAATCCTTTTGCATTCACCACCTGTATCGCTTGCCTCGAATCAATATTTTTTGCAACAGTAACAATCTTCCCATCATTGATAGCGACATCCATTACCCCATCAATATTATTTTTCGGATCTATAACATGGCCCTCTTTTATCACAATGCTGTATTGCTGCGGAAAAACAGTTAATGATAAAAGGAGTAAGGATAAAATGAGTGTTGGTATATTTTTCATTTTATGCTATTTGGTTTTCTTCTTTAATGGCGATACTGGCCCTGTTTTTTCCCAGGTAAGCTGATTTTCCAGAGATGACCTTCTCTTCCACCATATTCAATCACGTATATATCATTGCCGACAAGAATGGCATCTGTGGGCTCAACAAAGCCTTCAACAATTCTATTTGTTTTGATAAAGTAATTATCCATAGCCGGGTCGTATGAAAAATGCATATGCAGCAGATCCGACCCTTGTTTTGTAAAGCGGCCCATCATCGGGGCCCTTTCCCCTAACGTATATCTTATTACAAACCCATCTCCATTGAGGCTATCGGCTAATGTTCTTTTTGTATCAAAAAAGATTCCTAACGGGGATGAATGAGCGGTAAATGTACTGATGGCTATTCCTGTAGTATCACCATCCAATACTTTGCCTGAATGGCCACGATATTCGTTGGCGTCAGGCCCTAAATTCTGAACCCCTGGAGAAAATTTGACTCCTGCTGGCCTTTTGGGAAACGTTGAATCATCATAATAATATTTCACCATCCAGGAATGTGAAAAGCGGTTGATAAAAGAATCGAGATCAGGGTTGGGTTTCCACCCGGGAAATTGTTGCGGGTTTTCAATCCCGCCCATCAGCCAGGGGAATCCATAGTGATGCCCTTCTCTTACCCAGAACATATCTTCCGGTGTATCGTAGTCTCCGGAGTTAACTACAGCAAATAAATTTCCCTTCCCGTCAAAAGCCATATCGTATGCATTACGTATTCCTTCCGCATAAATATAGCCATCAGTTTTTAGTTTGGCATACTCATCCGTTAAATAAAGATCTTTTGCATCGATAGGAAAACGGAAAATCTTACTTGTTAAAGAATTATCTCTCGCACCTGGAAATAAACCACCATTATCCTGTATTTCACCATGATCTGTCCTGGCGCCGCTGTTGACATAAATATATTTTCCATCCGGGCTTACTGCTAAAGCATTCCATCCATGATCGTAAATAGTTTTATTGGCCCCGTAGCTTACGGTGTTGAATACAACTGACATTTTTAATGAATCAGTACTGCCCAATTCAAACTTTACCATTCTTCCCCTTGTTACTGTTTTATTATTGGTATCCACATTTCCACAGAGAAATAAATAGTTTTTATAAAATGCAGCTCCCTGTAACCGTGATATACCATGGTCTTTCAGGGAAATAATTTTCTGAGAAGAGGGTGTTGATGAAGTAAGATCTTTTATTTTATATACATCCCCTTCGAAAGTTGTATAATACAATTCTCCTGAAACAGGACTTTGTAATATACGTACAGCTAAAGGGCTTACATTCATCACATGCGTAATTGCAATTCCGGGTTGCAGGGGTTTTGGCGGAATTACTTTCTCTGCCAGGTTTTTATCAGAAAACCTGTGGATATATGATACTAATTGCCAGCGTTGTTCTTCCGATAATACTTTTTCAAATGCAGGCATTGTTCCTCTTCCTGTACTTATCTTCCAGAATAAGGCGCCTTGTTTTTCCTTTTTTATTCTTTCATCATGGAAGTTTGCTGGTTTTTGTCCTAATGTTTTTCCGGCAGCCCCATCGCCATACCCCTCTCTACCATGGCATGACCAGCAATGTACATTGTATAGTGCCTTTCCTTTCTCCTCGGCTTCCAGTAAATTCTGAAGAGGGTTATAAATCGCATCCATTTCTGCAGGTGCATCCCATGCAGAGTCCGTTTTCGGAGTCGATTTGCACTGCGGGAGCAGAATGGCAAGTACAACTATCGATAAACTTACTGCTAAAACAGCAACTGTTTTCCTGTAGTTCAATCATTTTTGTTTCAGCGTTACTCAATCTTATTTCCTGCTAACGTCTATCCTTAGGCCAGGATTTTTGTCAACTCCTCATTCAATCGTTTAGCCACAATCTTTTCTTCACCTTGTTTCATCACCCAAACGGTTATATTGATACTGTTTTCGCTATGGCTTATTACTTCAATGGAAGGACTTCCTGATCTTAATTTTTCCTGGATGTCTTTTGCTTTAACTTCGGGCTTATTCCAGGTTATTTCAAGAGTGGGCGTTATATTTCCTAACGGAGGAACAAATAATTTTGTGTTGACACCATTTACTGATTTTGCGGCTTTTTCAATCACGGCAATATTGTCTTCCCATATTTTCCACTCTTTTTCATGATCGTAATTCAGGTAATGCTCCAATGCAACATACATTCCCAATACTTCTTCCTTATTCACTTTCATGCCCCGCCCGATATTGAACCCTCGGGGAGGCATATGCACCCTTGCCGCTTCGATGATTTTCTTTTTACCCATTAACAAGCCAGCGCTTTGTGGGCCTTTCATTGCTTTACCTCCGGATATGACCACGAAATCAAATCCCATGTCATTAAACTTCCAAAGATTGGATACTGGGGGTACATCCGCAGCAATATCATTTGAAGTAGGTATGCCATGTTTTTTCCCCAACGCCACCCATTCTTCGTGCATGATCTTTCCTTTATCCGCTTCTATATTTAGAAAATGCATTAATGCCGTTTTTTCGTTAATTGCTTTTTCTACATCTTCAACTGTTTCTACCGGAACAATTTTACAGCCTGTATTCAGGAAAGCATGATTATAATCGATATCATGACCTTTCTGGCAAATCACTTCCGATTTCATTCCTGTGCCTTCGAGATGCGGTAACTGCTTTACTTTTTCAACGTCAGTGCCGGTCAGTATTCCCGCAAGGCCTAATGTTAAACCTGAGAATGCACCTGCTGTAACAACAGCTGCTTCAGCATGCGTCATTGCCGCAATTTTTTCCCCCACTTTATCCTGCACTTCATCAAGTAAACAAAACTCTTTTGATGCTGCCTTGATTGTATCTGTTACATAATCATGCATCAGCGAACCCGTCATAAATGTATAGGTACCTGCTGCGTTGATAAACGTGCGTATACCCAGTTCTTTGAACAAATCGCGGTTTGCTGGAGAATCCGCGGCTGGAGAAGCCTTTGCGGATTGAAAGGGGTAAAGACTAGCCAATCCACCGGCAAATGGAAGTAATGATAATTTTTTAAGAATATCCCTGCGTTTCATGTTTAATTAGTTTAATAAGCGACTTAGGAATGATCAGATAAGTACTGCGATGCAATCCATTTCTACTAAAGAATCGCCAGGCACACCACCTTTCGCAACGGCCACAGTGGTACGTACAGGAGGATTAGGCCCGAACCGTCCCCTAAAAACTTCATTCATTCCTTTGTAATCGGCGATATCATTCAGGTATACATTTACTTTAAGTACTTTATCCATGGCTGATCCTGCCTTTTTCAATTCCTCTTCCAGTTCTTTTAAGACGATTTCAGTATGCGCCTTAATTTCAAAAGGGGCGACATGTGCTCCTTTGCCTGCTATATATACAAGACCACCATATTTTGTATGGCCGGAAAACAATGGGACTTCCTGATCGTATGTTATATTGCCGGATTCTATTTCCAGTGCTGCTTCAGGTTTATTTTCCATAGCCTTTGCAGCGGCACTAAAGCCCGCCATGCCGGCGATTGAAGCGAAAAGTTTCTTTAAAACAGATCTGCGTTGTGTTTGCATATGCTTGTTATGTATGAGGTTAAGAAATTACGTTTATATGGTACAGATAGAAACTTGTAAGAAGATTTCAAGGGGAGGACTTGAGCTTTTTTGTATCTGTATTTACTGTAGATACTAACCCAGGTATTTCATGGCCTCCTGGTTGCGTCGTAGCCAATAGCTACCGGCTCACTTTATTGCCTACGCATATGTCTTATAATAAAATCGTTCTCTAATGTAGTATTTATTATAATAAAAATTATTGATTATTTGAAAATATTCATTTTTGGAATTGCAGGAGCAAACGTTTGCTTTATACGATTAACCGGATAGAAGCTATCTAAAAAACACAAACTATAAAAGGCATACGGGCTATCAGCCTTGCATGCCTTTTATCTTTAAGCCAGGGTTGAGTTAATGTTTTGTAGTATCTGTAGCCGGCTTCTTTTTCTTGAATAGATTGTTCAATGTGTTCTTGATCGTTTCTTCTGTTTTCTTTTTTGAGCTATCTAAAGGACTACCGGAAGACGTGGAGTCTTTTTTGCCAAAAATCTGATTTTTCAATTCATCTTTGGCGGCTTCAGCTACCTGATTCTTTATTGCAACCAGGGAATCTTTAGTTTTTTGTTTAGCGCTATCCACTTTTGCTTTTATAAAATCAGCAGCTTGTTCTTTTAACTGATCGGTCACATTTCCGGCAACATCTTTCAAATCCGTTTTAATTGAAGGATTAGTGAGGCTGCCGCCCATTTTTACACTCAGGTTTACGATATCACCCAATTTTACAGGGATGCCTTTATTGGTCGCTTCTGCAGCAAGATTATTGATTAATGCATTTGCCTGGTTACCGAGATACTTTCTGGGTACTTTCATCTGAATGATATAATCCAATGACTGATCGAAGCCGTGCATGCCACCGATCTGCATTTCAATATCCTGCACTTTTACGGTAAATGGTTTTACCAAAACTTTCCCATTCGCAAATTCTATGTAGTTCTTAATGTCCTTTACTGTTATGTCTTTTAATTGGTCTATTTGTAAAGTAGAAGCCAGCTTTTCCAACGGTTGAAATTTCTTTAACACCCCTTGTAATAATAACAGGTCCCCATTTCCTGAAAGACTTTTCAATTCAGGCATCATGTCCCCGCCCAATTTGCCTGTCATATTTAGTTTAGAAGATAATTTACCGTCAAGGAACTGGCCAATCGGCATCAGCTTTTGAAATGTATTGAAAGCATAAAACGCTTTCTGAACATCCAGGTCCTTTACATCATAATTAATAGAAATGTCCGGTTCTTTTTTATTGGCCTTGGTAGAATAAGAGCCATTGAAGGTGATGGTGCCATCCAATGCTTCTGTGTTTACATTCTGTAGACGAACGACTTCATCTTTTATTAGTAATGCTCCATTGATATTACTGTATTCTACTTTATCATATTTTACCTGCCCCGCTTTTGCATTAATAGTTAAATCCAGGTTAGCCGGTACAAGAAATGGTTGCGCCGTGGTTGTGCTTGCTGTAGTTGTGACTGTATCCGTTCCCATCCAGTCATTCAGATTCATTTTATCGGCTGTTACGTTTATGGCTCCATCAAGCACCTGATCTTTCAGCGCATAACCGATCAGGTTATTCAATACACCATTTGCTGTAAAATTTGTTTTCAGGTAATTGCCGGTAAAAGAATTTAGCGTGACGTTTTTCGGGTTGAAGCTAAGTTTAGTTTCTGCTATCGTTACACCCGTTGGATAATCTTTGGAAACATATTTTACGTTGGTCAATTCAGCGGTACCACTGGTGCTTATCTTATCGTATTCTTTTTTATCTATCGCCGTCTTATTACCGCTGAAATTAAGGTCAGCATTTAATAAACCGGACACAGTTGTTCCAGATTCTAATTGTGTAAACTGTTTGATATTATCTAAGGTAAATCTTCCTTTTGCAGTGCCGGCAAAATCAATAGAGGAAACCGGATTGCGGAGTTGTAAAGTAAAATCAACGGGATCTTTTCCTACTTCTATATGTGCAGAAGATATGTTGACGGTTGTGTTGTCGGCAACACCACCTTTGTTTTCCAATTGGATTTTCATATTCCCGTTCTGGATCGGTTGCGGAAAATCTTTAGAGGAATAAAACAGGTTTTGAATATCCAGGAAGCCTCCAGCCGTAAACGGGCCTTGTTGTTGCTGTATTGCGGATAAATTTCCTTTGGCAAATACATCAGCATTTACCAGGCCGGCTAATTTTGTATCGCCTTCCAGTTTTACAAATTTTGAAATATTGCCAAGATCAACCTTTCCTTTCGCAGTTGCATCAATATATTTAGCTGTTTCAGGGTTTTTAAATAATAAACGGAAGTCAAAAGGTTCATTATCCATTTCAATATGTCCTTTTGATATATCGACAACTGTATTATCCATTTTACCATCTGCATTGCTTACGTGCATGGCTATCTGAATATTCTTTACAGGCTTTGGTAAGTCAGGGTATTGAAAGAATCCGTCGGTTACACCAAGGTTTACATCATAAGAAGGCAATTGCTGCGGGCTGTATGTGCCTTTTACAAAACCACTGAATGCGGCTTTACCACTTGTTTTTATTTTGTCAAAATCCTTTTTATACACGGCGGGAATCATTGAAAGGATATCTTTAAAATCGTTCGAAGGCGATTTAAAGTTGATGTCCATATTGTATACACTATCATTTACCAGTTGAAAGAAGCCATCAGCAGATAGTTTCAGATTGTTTACCAAAATATCATCCGTTTTAAAATCGTATCTACTTGTTTTGTTATCGATCTTTATATCCGCACCGATGTCTGTTTTCGCATTGGTGAGATAAGGAATGCCGCCATAATTAAAGCTGGCTGCGGCGGTTTGTGTATTTGTCGTCAATGTAAAGATATCCTGTGTAAAATCGCCGCTGCCTTCATGATCGAGGCCTGCTATTTCCGCACTCATATTACCTTCTTCATCTTTGTAATATACATACCCATTCTTTATAGCATACTTTTGCAATTGCATCTTAAAAGACGAACTGCTGGTATCTGCAGAAGCTTTTGCCGTATCTGGTTTTGTAATATCCCAGTTTGCTTTTCCATTTTTATTAACCAATGCATGAATGCGTGGAGATTCCAGGTAAACACCCGCTACTTTTATTTCAGAGCCGGTTATCACACTCATGATATTCACAGACGCATCGAGTTTTTCAGCGCTAACCAATGTATCTTTTGCAAATTCATCCACACCAACTACAGATATATTTTCAAGAGCAACGGACAGCTTCGGAAAATGCCTGAATAAGGAGAGGCTCAAATCTTTGAAATCAACTTTTGCGTTTATATTTTTATTGATACTACTTTTGACAATGGTGAGGATTTTTCCCTTAAAAAGGATGGGAATAGCGAATGCAGCTACGATTAATACTAATAAAGATATACCGGTGATTTTCAAGACTTTTTTCATAGTGAAATGGGTTAAAGCGAGTTTCGTACTTTCGGGCTTCAAGATACAAATATGACACCAGAAAGGGAAGAGAGGCTCTCTTTTGTGCTCAATAAACGACAAAACGACCTTACTGTTGTATTGGAGAACGTTTTTGATCCTCATAATATATCAGCCGTAATGCGAACCTGCGATGCAGTAGGAATACAGGAAATTTATGTGCTCAATAACCGCATACCACGACATAAGAAATGGGGTCGCCAGAGTAGTAGCAGTGCAGCGAAATGGCTTACAATTCACCAGTTTTCTGATATTGAGGAATGCTTTAAAGCGATCAGAAAAAAGTATAATAAAATATTTGCTACGCACTTGAGCAGTTCGTCTGTCGATTTATATGATATCGACTTTACTGAAAAAGTTGCTCTTGTATTTGGCAACGAACATTCAGGTGTAAGCGAGGAGGTCTTGCCTTTAGTAGATGGAAACTTCATTATACCACAGGTTGGCATTATCCGTTCTTTAAATATCAGTGTGGCCTGTGCTGTTACTGTATATGAAGCTTTTCGTCAAAAAAATAAAGCCGGTCATTATAATCAGCGTAAATTGAATGAAGCGGAGTCGCAGATATTATGGAATGAATGGTCATTAAAGAACAGGGAATAGTGAAGCGGTTATTTTTCATATCAATATTTGTTTTTAATATAATTGTTGCAGGTGCACAATCGGTTCCGGCATGGAAGATTACCGATCTTGAAAAATATATCCAGTCTTCAAAAACCCCGGTGATTGTAAGCTTCTGGGCTACATATTGTGTTCCCTGCCTTGCAGAAATACCTTATTTTGAAAAGAAGGTCAGTCAATATAAAAAAGATGGGATTACTATTTTATTGGTAAGCCTTGATATGGAAGAGCAGTACCCGAAAGCAATTTCTTCGTTGGTAAAAAAAATGAAATTTACCTCAACCGTTGTATGGCTGAATGAGACCGATGCAGATTACTTTTGCCCAAAAGTAGACAGCAGCTGGTCGGGGGCTTTACCTTCAACACTATTTGTCAATAACAAAACCCGGTACCACAAATTCTTCGAGGAGAAAATACCAGAAGATAAACTCGAAAGAGAAATAAAAGCAATGATAGCCGGGAAGTTGGAAAGCCGGTAAGCTTGTAAACGGATATTTCAAAAAAAATTACTTATCGTCTTTATTTCTTCCCGGCAAAATTTTGAATGAATTAGTAAGACTCTTCTGTTTCTGGTTCCTGCTGTTGTTTAGCAAGTAAATAAAGAAATACGATACCCGCCCCCAGGCTTACAATGGCGAGAAAAATACCGATAATGCTTTTAACAGCGATGCTTGTAGCCAGGCAATAACCGATCAACACAAAAAAGGAAAGGATAATGATCCTGTTGAAAAACTTACGGGAGATCATAAGCGTGGTTTTAAAGGTGAATGAATGAATTGGAATGGCTATACTACAGCCTTTGATGCAGAAAGAAATTCTTTCCATAAACTTCCATAAAAAAAACAGCCCTACATTGTGGGGCTGTTTGCAAGAGGTGTTAAAATTTGTTAAATCAGAGTCGTTTGATACCGCAACCGATGGAACGTGTTTCCTTTATTGTCACTTCTTTACCGGTTAGCATTTCGTTTATTGCTTCTTCAAGGTATTTGCGGACTACAGCTGAAGCGTTACCTGGATTATCATCAATGGCGCCATGGTAAACCAGTTTAAGATTTTTATCAAATAAAAAATTCTCAGGCGTACGCCGGGCGCTAAAAGCGTCGGCCATAGCTGAGTTCTTATCTACCACATAGGCCCACGCGAAACCTTGTTCTTTGGCATAGGTTTTCATGTCTTCAAATGAATCGCCATCATCACGGCTGGCTTCGTTTGAATTTAAAAGAATAACACCGATACCTTTCTGCTGCGCCAGTTTACAAACTTCTTTTGCCCTTTCCTGGTTTTTCATTACGACAGGGCAGGTATTGCAGGTGAACATGACCAGGAGGCCATTTTCCTTTTTTGCATCTTTAAATGAAAGCTCATTTCCTGAAATATCTTTCATTTTCACATCGGGGTTGGGTATGGATGAGCCGATCGGCAATTCGCTTAGTAATGGACAAAAAGAAAACAAAAACGTGGCTATTGCAGCTAAGTAAAAGGAGGTGATCTTTTTCATAGAAGCCTTTTTGATTACCATAAATTTCGGATTAAAGCTTGATATGAGAAGCCTTCTGGCCTATGAATATTGCCCACTTGTATAATGCGGAGGTCACACCGCTTTCAATTTCTGCCGCTCATCGTCGGCTAATCTTTTTAATGAGGAAATACTGACATTTAGCTCAAAACCAATTAGAAGTACCAATGAGTTGAAGTAGATTAGTAGCATTAAAATAATGACAGCGCTGATAGACCCGTAGAGTTTGTTGTAGCTGGCAAAATTATTTACCCAATAAGAAAATAGCAAAGTAAATAACAGCATGAGTAAGGTGGCCAGGATTGACCCGGGGTTTAGTAACCTCCATTTTTTATCAACAGAAGGAGCGTGGCGATAGATATAAGAAACACTATAGAAGAAAAGCAGGATGATAACAATCCACCGCACATTTTTAATAAAATCTCTTACTTCTGCCCGCTGTATACCGAGCCATTTCAGCATCGCTCCCTGTAAGACCATTAATAGAATAGATGAAAATACGATCAGGAACATAATTAATGTAAGCTTTATGGCTACGCCTCTTTGCTGTAAAGGTTTTCTCTTTTTAAAACCGATATAATTTTTATCGAAGGAACGCATGATACCCATCATTGCATTAGATGAGTAGAATAAGGCAAGGATAAAACCAATTGACAATAAGCCGTTCCTCGGGTGGTTGATAAAATCATTCAGAAATGTAATGATAACCGAATTGTTTTTTTGCCCGGGAATTACATCTCTTATCAGCCGGTACAACTCACTGGTAAATTGTTTTACAAAGGGCAGATAAGGAATTAATGTAAATAGAAAGATAATAGCAGGCGGGATTGCCATAACAATATTAAATGAGATAGCGGAAGCCCGTTCTACCATACCTACTTTCCGGACCTGTTCAAAAAAGAACTTAATAACATCATGTAATGGAATGCCCTGGAAACCGGGCGGATGAATTCTTTTGCTCCAGCCTATTATCAATTTAACAGGCGGAGAGGAAATAAATATATCCCTCGAAATTCTTAAAATTTTTATCATTGCGAACTTTGCTTCGCTTTGTTATTTGAGTCCAGTTTGTTCAACGCCTGCTGGTATTCTTTCGCATATTTCATATGGTCTGCATAGTTCGATGTAAATACAGAGCCACCAGCCAGGTCACTTTTAGCCACAAAATACAAATAGTCGGTCTTTGGTGAGTTCAGTACTTCATCAATTGTTCCCGGTGACGGTGTGCAAATAGGCCCCGGTGGCAAACCTTTATTCCGATACGTATTGTAGGGAGATTCAATCTGGAGATATTTTTCGTAAATCCTTTTCAGGCCAAAATCCCGCATTGCAAACTTAATAGTAGGATCTGCCTGTAAAGGCATTCCTTTTTCTATCCGGTTCAGGTACACACTTGCAATCTTAGGTTTGTCTTCTTTTGAATTGCTTTCTTCTTCAATTATAGAAGCCAATGTATAAGCCTGTGTTGGGTTTAAGCCATGCTCCGCCGCTTTTTTCTTTCTTTCTTCTGTCCAGAACTTCAGGGAATTATCGTATATTTTTTTAAAAATTTTCTCAGGCGTAGTATTCCAGAAATAAGTATAAGTATCAGGGATCACAATACTCATCACATTACTCGTATCCAAGTCGTATTTTTTTAAAGTATCAATATTGTTTAAGAAATTTATAACCTCTGCTGAATCGCATTCAAATAGGTTGCCCGCTTTGCGGGCAAATTCTTCTTTTGTTCTGAGTTTGGTAATAACAAAATTGACCGGTGTTTGTTTCCCGTTTTTCAGCATGCGTAAAAGGTTGAAAAGACTCATTCCTTTATTGACTTTGTATTTGCCTGCTTTTAATTTATCTGGAGTAAAGCCAATCAGTTTGGCAGTTTTATCAAACCATCCCGGGCTGGAAATATAGTTTTGGGAAACGAGGCTGTCTTTAACGCCTTCAAAATTTTCGCCTGTTTTTATATAGATATAATCACCATGAGAAGTGGCAATCGAAGGGCCGAATATCTTCCATCCTGCAAAAGCGGCGATGATAATGATAAAGAGCAATACAATGGAAATTATTTTTTTCATAGAATCGTTTTATATGCGGGTATGGACTTGGTTCTTTATTCAAAATAATAAAAAACCCCGTCTTATACGACAGGGCTCTTAAATATCTTAATTAAATTTATTTTTTAGGGCTATCAACAGGGGTTGTTGGTGTTGCTCCGGGAAGAGTCGTTGTATTAGCGGGGGTTGGGTTAGGTACTGCCGCATTGGGATTTACCTTTTCGGTTTTGTCTTCACCGCCGGATGTTTTTGAAATAAAAACTGATGAAGTAATAGATAAAACAGCGATCAGTATTGCAAAAATCCAGGTACCTTTTTCCAGTACGTCGGTTGTTTGTTTTACCCCCATAAACTGTGTGCTGAAGCCAGCTATATTTCCCGCTAACCCGCCACCTTTAGGGTTCTGTATCAATACAATCAGCCCAAGGATTACACTGGCCAGGATAACCAAAATCAGGAATAACAACGTCATATCAATGCTGCTTTAATTGTTCAATAAGGCCTGCAAAATAAGAGCTTTTGGAGGGATTTTGCAAACTTAATTTCTGGTATACTTCAATGGCCTTTTCTTTGTTTCCCTGCTTTGCCCATACTTCGGCCATGGTTTCGGTTACAACGTCACGGTCTTCAATAGAATGCTCGGCCAGGTTAACAACTTTCTGTTCTGAACCTTTGCTGATTTCTTTTGCTATCTCCGCAGACGGCAGCCTTTTGATCGTTTTCAGCCATTGGGTAAAGCTTTTCAATTGCTGGCCTAGCTTGTCTTGTGGTTTCTCTTCCAGCGACAATTTTATTCCCTGGGAAGCGAAGTAATCAACTGTATGAAATGGCTCGAATGCCAGCGCCGTATTTTCGTCAACAGCCTCCGTTTTCAGCGGAGCTATTTTTATTTCCTCATTAATTGCCTGGTCTGATATGATGGCGGGCTCTGTTTCTTCTTTAGTGCCTATAGTTTTAGTTTCCGGTGT
>JAFDYH010000053.1:35027-47124 GCA_018267535.1 Bacteroidota bacterium | reverse complement strand
GTAAAATAAAGAGAGGTCCTCTGTACCTGTTTTTCGTAATCTTCTTTATTTTCTTCTTTCAGCTTTCCCGAAACAAGTAGTTGCGCTATACCAAAATAGGGATACTTATCCGCAAGAATCTCCAACTCCCAGCGACTGCAATCCTGCAGGGAGTTTTTCTTAAACAGAACCTGAACCAATTGGTTAGCGATTTCGTTCATGGCTGTAAGTTACGTGTAAGCTACCAGTTAGAAAACAGCTTATTGAAAATTTCATCGGTTACATTGGATATTATTTCTTCATTTTTAGCAGTCTGCGCCTGCTCCAATGTTTGGCTTGCAGCGTAATCGAAAGAACGGGTCACATCATACTCAGATGTTTTATTGGCAAGCTTGTCATATAATGTAATGTGAACACTAACATTGAGGCGGTCTGTTGCATTCTGCTGGCCGGAAATAGCCGCAGTCGTTACAGAATAGTCGCTTACATAACCCGATATTTCCCAATCTGCATCGCCGTTAGTTTGTGTGAGCCTTGTCTGGTTAACTATTTTCTGGCGAAGCTTATCACTTAATTGAGGGCTTAATTGCGGGTTAATATATCTGGCTCTATTTTCAATGTAGTTAATCTTGACAGTTTTAATGCTGTCTGGAATGGATACATCTTTGAAACGATAGACGCCGCAACTTGTAGTCGAAGAAGCGATCCACAATACGGCGATAAGTGGAATAATATATGAAGTGTATAAGAGTAATTGTTTTTTGTTTTTCATATTTTAAAACAGGTTGAATTTAATTTTTTTGAACCCGGCTTCAGTATTACTATTTAACTTTTGTTGCGTCGCACTCTTGTACGTCAATAACCATAGTCAGCAAATCCATCCTCTTATTCCCGATTACTGCCAGAACTCGTTGTTTACTCCTCTATATCATATTCCTTCAGCTTCCGGTACAAAGTCCTTTCACTAATACCTAAATCCAATGCCGCATCCTTTCTTTTTCCCCTGTGTTTCTTTAATGCTTTTATGATCAGCTCTTTTTCCTTATCCATTATATTCAGGCTCTCTTCCACTTCTTCATGTTCGTGAATATCGTTATTGTGGACTAAAACAGGCTGGGCCGCCTGAACGGTTTGTGGCATGCCAATCGAAATCGGAACATTGGAAAGAACATCATGATTTTTCAACTCTTTCAGTTCATTCATAAAGGCAGGGTTTTGTGCTGCCAGGTTAGGGTTTTGCAAAACATCCAGGAACATTCTTTTCAATTCTGTCACATCTTTTTTCATGTCGAAAAAAAGCTTGTATAAAATTTCTCTTTCGTTGGCAAATTCCTGTGACGAAGAAGCACCACTGGCATGAGCAAGAACAGGTAAGCGATTGCCCGGAACAGCAGGTAAAAATCTTTCCAGTTCTTTGGCTGTAATTGTTTTCTCCTCTGAAAGAACTGATATTTGTTCTGCAATATTCTTCAATTCACGCACATTGCCGGGCCATGGATAGTTAATTAACATCTTTTTCGCTTCATCATCCAGTTGTACCGGTGCTGTTTTATACTTATCGGCAAAATCTACAGCAAACTTGCGGAACAGCAAATGAATATCTTCTTTGCGGTCGTGTAAAGCAGGTACGCGGATTGGCACAGTGCTTAAGCGATAATATAAATCTTCACGGAACTTACCTTGCTCCACTAATTGCAATAAATCTTTATTGGTCGCTGCTATTACACGCACATCGGTTTTTTGCACTTTACTGGAGCCAACGCGGATGTATTCGCCAGTTTCCAATACCCTCAGCAGTCTTGCCTGTGTGCCTAAAGGCATTTCACCTATTTCATCGAGAAATATTGTACCCCCATTTACGGTTTCGAAATAGCCTTTTCTTGCATCGGCAGCGCCTGTGAATGAACCTTTTTCGTGGCCGAATAGTTCCGAGTCAATAGTCCCTTCCGGAATAGCGCCGCAGTTCACTGCGATAAAAGGGTTGTGCTTCCTTGCTGAAAGTGTATGAATGATTGAAGAAAAAGCTTCTTTACCAACACCGCTTTCTCCAACAATTAGTACCGTTAGATCCGTATTGGCTACCTGTGCCGCCACCTGCAAAGCATAATTCAATGCAGGCGAATTACCCATGATGCCAAAACGGTTTTTTATTGATTGAATGTCCATTTTTAAAATTTAAAAGTCAGAATGTAGAACGTTTTTCAAGCTTTACATTCTACATTTCCACTATCTCTCCTAATAAAGTCGCTTGTGTACAGTCATTTACTTTAACTGTAACATATTCTCCCTTTTTATAGTTCAGATTTCCTTTCGGGAATACGATCACTTTGTTCTGTGAATTCCGTCCCATCCAGTTGTCGCTGTTTCGTTTACTTTCTCCTTCTATCAATACCTTAAAAATTTTACCCAGGTCTTTTTTATTGCTGTCAAGAGAAAGCTTGTTTTGCAATTCGATAATTTCTACCAGCCTTCTCTTCTTTATATCTTCGGGTATATCATCTTTATAGCGGCGTTGGGCCAATGTCCCCGGTCTTTCACTGTAAAAAAACATATAGCTCATATCATACCGGCTGTATTCCATTACATCCAATGTGGCTTTGTGATCATTTTCTTCTTCGGTACAAAATCCGGCGATGATGTCTGAACTGATACCGCAATCAGGCATTATTTCCCGTATGCGGTCAACCTTTGCCTTATACCATTCTCTTGTATAGGTACGATTCATCAGTTGCAATACTCTTGTTGAACCACTTTGCAAAGGCAAATGAATATAACGGCAAATGTTTTCATATTTCGCCATTGTATGCAGCACGTCATCCGTTATATCCTTTGGATGAGAGGTAGAAAAACGAACGCGTAGCAGAGGAGATACCATCGCTACTCTTTCCAGCAGGCTGGCGAAAGTGATAATGGTATTATTTTTTTCATCATTGAAATAGTAACTGTCTACATTCTGGCCTAATAATGTTACTTCACGATATCCACTATTGAATAATTCTGTACACTCGTTAACAATTGAATCCACATCGCGGCTTCTTTCACGACCACGGGTAAAAGGGACAACACAAAAGGAACACATGTTATTACAGCCACGCATAATGCTGACAAATGCAGAGATTCCATTGCTGTCTAATCTTACAGGAGAAATATCAGCATAGGTTTCATCGCGGCTTAGCAATACGTTTACTGCTTTTTGGCCACCTTCTGCATCGGTTACCAAAGCAGGCAATGTGCGGTACGCATCAGGCCCTACCACAAGGTCTACCAGTTTCTCTTCTTCCAAGAATTTTGACTTCAACCGTTCGGCCATACATCCAAGAACACCGACTAATGTGCCTGGCTTTTTTTCTTTTAGTTTACGAAATTCGGTTAGCCTTTTCCGGACAGTCTGCTCTGCCTTTTCACGGATGGAACAGGTGTTGACAAATATTAGATCTGCTTCTTCCACATTACGGGTGGCGCCAAACCCTTCTTTATTGAGGATAGAAGCCACAATCTCACTGTCTGCGAAATTCATCTGGCAGCCATAGCTTTCTATATAAAACCGTTTCCGGTAGTCATTCGGGTCGTTGGCAAATGGAGAGAAAGCCTCACCCTGCCTTGTTTCATCCTGCACTTTATCTGTCACTAAGTCAAGCATTATTTAAAATAATTAAGTCTGCAAAGATAGGAAAGAATAGATAGTTTGTGACAGGTTGGCAGGAGAATGTGAGATTTAAAGGTGCCTGATTTCTTAGTTAAAACAGAGGATAATAGTCAAATAATTAAGAGCGGAAGACGGGACTCGAACCCGCTACCTACAGCTTGGGAAGCTGTCGCTCTACCAGGTGAGCTACTTCCGCTTATTAAGATTCATAACTAGCCCTAATTTACGAAAGTGGTTGGGATTGAGAAATTCTTTTAGACAGCCAGCTTTGCTTAATCGGTACCAGCCATTTTTCTTCCAACTCTTCTTTTGTCTGCACCAGGTTATTGAAGTATAAAGTATCAGCATTGATAAACTGGTTATCGTAAGCGTATTGTAATTGCGCCATCGGCAACAACTGTACTTTGTCTTTTATTATAAAGGCAAGGTTCAGGCGGTCAAACATATTTACACCGAAACTTTGCTCTATATTTTTTATCAATCGAACCGAACTATCGGTACTGCAGCCACCAACACCTGTTACGGCTTCATCTGCCATTAAAATGATAAACTGCCCAAAGAATAAATAACCCGTTCCTTTAACCGGTGCACCATGACTTTTCCACTCAGCAGCAAAGTGTTTCAGCATCAATTCTATTTCCAGCGCTTCCGATAAAGCAAACAGGCGGTTTGATTGATAAATCCATACACGGGAATCTGCATGAAAATCATTTTCAAGAAGATGTTTGTATTCGAAATTCATGTTGCAAAGGTAGGGTAGAATAGGAGGAGATTAAAATCCTGTAACGGGATGTTTGAATGGTTAGACGGCTTGGTTGTTAAATAGTGTGAAATCATTTTATTGAAGGCTTGCTGCAATTAACTCAGCAATATCCATTACCCTAATGGTATCCTCTTTCTCTGCCAGTTTTACGCCATCTGTCATCATTGTATTGCAGAATGGGCAGGCCGATGCAATTACTGAAGCACCTGTGCTGATAGCTTCATGGCTTCTCTCAATATTAATTCTCGTGATTCCTTTTTCTTCTTCTTTAAACATTTGAGCTCCGCCTGCTCCACAACATAGGCCATTACTACGGCAACGCTTCATTTCAATCAGCTCTGCATCGAGTACTTCTAAAACTTTTCGGGGTGCTTCATATATATCGTTTGCACGTCCCAGATAGCAGCTGTCATGATAAGTGATTTTCTTTCCCTTAAAGTTACCTCCCTCTTTCATTTTTATTTTGCCATCATTAATCAGTTGCTGAAGGAAAACGGTATGGTGAATGACCTCATAATGACCCCCTAACTCCGGGTATTCATTTTTTAACGTATTAAAACAATGCGGACAGGCTGTAACAATCTTTTTTATTCCATAGTTATTCAGTAATTGTATATTCTGATAAGCCATCATCTGGAAAATAAACTCATTGCCTGCTCTTCTTACGGGATCCCCGGTACACATTTCTTCCTTGCCCAGTATTGCATATTTTATTCCAACTTTATCCAGGATGGTAGCAAAGGCCTTTGTAATTTTTTGCGCCCGCTGATCAAAACTACCGGCACAGCCTACCCAAAATAAGACTTCGGGGGTTTCGTTGTTCGCAAACAATTCTGCCATAGTCGGTACATGCATGCCGGAAAATTTATTTCAAATCTAAAGCAATTATGGTGAATGGTCAATGGTGAATTGTGAATGAATATTCCCGGGTTGTAAATACAATGGATAAGTATTTTTGGGGTAACCTGTTTGGGAACTACTTTAGTTTTTTCTAAGCTGATAGTATAATTTTGAAATATCCTGCACCCGCATAATGCCTGCCGGTTTTCACTTTAATCCATTTAAATTATATTATTATGAGTTCTGTTAATTTTGCCACCTCGTGAGGCTTAAACAATTTTTTCAACGGGTAACGAATTGGGAACTCTGGCCATTTTATGTCCTGTATTTCCCTATTGGTATTGTATGGTTCTGGTATAGTTTTAAAAGCCGCTCTTTCTGGTTTTTCAGTTCTTCTAACCCTACAATTACATTTGGCGGTTTTGAAGGCGAGAGCAAAAAAGAGATGTATGATCAGTTGCCCCCTGCTTCCTTTCCAAAAACAATTTATATAAACCATGCGGCCCCCTTTCATGAAATACATGAAAAAGTAAAGCAGGAAGGATTTGAATACCCTTTTATTGTGAAACCGGATGTAGGAATGAAAGGGATATTATTCCGCAAAATTGAAAATGAAGAACAATTGTTCAAATACCATGAGCGTATACCAGTTGAATATATAGTGCAGGAACTGGTGGAACTACCGGTTGAACTAAGTGTGTTTTATTACCGTTACCCTGATCAGCAGAAGGGGAAAATAAGCGGGTTTATTCAAAAAGAATTGTTGGAAGTGTACGGGGATGGTAAAAGCACTTTATGGGAATTGATACAGGCGCATCCCCGTGCAAAGTATCGTTTGGAAGAAATGAAACATCGTCATGAGCATCGCCTGGATAGAATACTTCCCGAGAACCAGCATTTCTATTTGTCCTATGCAGGTAACCATAACAGGGGGGCACGGTTTATTAATCTCCACGACCAGATTGATGATAAACTATTGGCTGTTTTTGATCAGCTTAGTCATTACACCGGCAAGTTTTATTACGGCCGTTACGACATCAAATGCACCAGTATTAACGATTTGAAACAGGGAGTTAACTATTCTATTCTGGAATTTAATGGATGCGGTGCTGAACCCAACCATATCTACGATTGCAATATGACGATTGGTCAGGCTTATCGTGAAATATTAAAACATTGGAAGGCATTGTATGGAATAAGCAAATACAATAATGATCATGGTACGCCTTACTGGCCTTTCCGGAAAGGCAGGCTTTTTTTAAAAGAGTCAAGAAAGCATTTTACGATGTTGGAAAAATATGACTAACTAATTCTCTCAATTCGTTTTCAATTCTTAATTTGTAAAGGAAAAAGAAGCGCACTGTCTTGCAGATGACAAACTGATTTCAATGTACTGCCGATATTTGATGTATAATTTCAAACGATGAATAAAATCTTACCATGGATTGCTCGGTTAGTAGCGGCTGTTATTTTGCTGCAAACACTATTTTATAAATTCAGTGGTGCTGAAGAGTCAGTATATATTTTCTCGCAATTGCATGCAGAACCATGGGGCAGAATTGGCAGCGGGATCATGGAATTGATAGCTTCCGTTCTGATACTTATTCCTAAAACAACCGCATGGGGCGCCTTGCTGGGGGTAGGGATTATGGGCGGTGCTATTTTATCTCACATTTTTGTTTTAGGTCCTGTGGTCAGGGATGATGGGGGGCTATTATTCATTTACGCTATATTGGTTTTCATTAGTTGTTTATACCTGGTTTGGATTTACAGGAAATCATTGCCGGTTCTTAATAAAATTTAACAATGATTCCGCATTTGTGGTGGTTTCAATACTTTGTTAAACGATCAGGTTGCGTTTAATTTGCAAAATTTTAATAAACTATTTTTAGTAAGCAACCATCAAAGGGGAAACCACGTTCTTAAATTTTGCGTAGGTATGATAGTTGGCAAATCTTTTATGATACCTGCGTGGAATAGAATTAAACCGGGAAATAGCATGAAAAAATTTTTGACAACTTTTATATTTAGTTCTTTAACAGCATTGGTATTTGCCCAAACGTTGAAACCTGTTGATGAAGGCTCCAAGGTGAAATTTGTGATTAAAAATTTTGGTATCAATACCGGGGGTACGTTTAGCGGGCTGAATGGTACTATCAGTTTTGATCCGGCAAACCCCACGGCATCCAGTTTTGATGTGAGCGCGGATGCAAAAACAGTAGATACAGATATAGAAGCAAGGGACAATCACCTTCGGAAAGAAGAGTATTTAAATGTGGAAAAATTTCCGACGATTAATTTTAAATCTACAAAAGTTACAAAGACGAATTCAGCAGATTTTCTTTATATGTTTGGCAATATCATTATTAAAGGGGTAACAAAGGAAATCAAGTTCCCCTTTAAAGCAACACCGAAAGATGATGGTTATTTATTTGAAGGAAGTTTCAAATTGAACCGCCGGGATTTTGGGGTAGGCGGTGGTAGTCTTTCCCTTTCTGATGAGTTAACAGTAAATCTTTCTGTGTTTGCAAAAAAGAGCTGATAAGCCTGCAAACAATGAAAGAAGATATGCTTCAAAATGCAATCAACAATGTATTCCTGCAACTAACTTCCTCCCTGGAACAGCTTGACGATAAGCTGTATTCTATGGAATGTGCTATCTTGTCCAATGCCACAATCGGTAAACATTTACGGCATGTAATTGAACTTTTTCAAAGCCTTGAAAAAGGGTATGAGAGGGGCATTGTTAATTACGATAAACGTAAGCGGGATAACCGGATAGAAACAGATAAAGAATTTGCTCTTATGCTTTTAAATGAAATCCGGATAGGGTTGCAGAAGCCAGATAAAGACCTTGTTCTTGAATCCAGCTATGATGAAGACAGTAGTGAATTAATTTCAATAAAAACAAACTACAACCGCGAATTAGCTTATAACCTGGAGCATACCATTCATCATATGGCGCTGATACGGGTTGGAATTAATGCAGTATCTGATATTCAATTACCGGAAAACTATGGCGTAGCTTCATCCACTGTCCGTCACCGTCAGATATGTGCACAGTAACTTATATACCATCAAACGACAGGGTGTTTATTACTTCCAATCGTGATGAAAAATCATGGCGTTTTCCTGCAATTCCGCCACAGGAATATGATTTTCTGTCCGGGAAAATCTATTATCCAAAAGATGCGAATGCGGGCGGTACCTGGCTGGCAGTTCATGAAAACGGAAATGCGATTGTATTATTGAACGGAGGCTTTAAGTTTCATGAATCTAAGCCTCCTTATCGCAAGAGCCGTGGCCTTATACTTCTTGATTTAATAGAACATATGTCTCCATTTGACTTTTTTCGTTCGATTAATCTTGGAGAAATAGAGCCTTTTACATTGGTGATCTGGCAGGATATGGAATTGTTCGAATGCCGGTGGGATGGAGAAAAAAAATATGCAAAGCAAATCGATAAATCAATTCCGCATATCTGGTCTTCAGTTACCTTGTATAATGAAGAAATAGCCAAAAAGAGAAAAGAATGGTTTGATGTATGGTTGAATAGCAATACCAGTTTTTCACAAAAAAATATCCTGCATTTTCACCAGTTCACCGGCGATGGTGATTCTCATAATAATCTTACTATAAACCGCGATGGAAAAATTTTTACGGTAAGTATTACCGGTATTGAAATTTTTAACCATAAAGCACTAATTACTTATCTTGACCTGCCGGTAAATAAAACCTATTCCTGCAATATAGAATTCAAAAAAGAACTTGCCGGATGAATATTGAATTTCTTTTTTGAGCCCCTTGTAAGTATGAATTTTTTTCAACGTCTTCTTCATAAGCCTTTTTTTATTAAGCTTCTTCATTGGGAATACTGGAGTATGACAGCTGTGTATGGATTGATTTACCCGGTATTTGCCGGCTTATGTATCCGTAGTGGCTGGCGATATTTTTTTACAGCGGCAAACCCCCATATCCGCTACGGAGGTTTTTTGATGGAATCGAAGAAAGAAATATATGATCAGTTGCCGGTTGGTATGTATCCAAAAACTATATTGGTTAAACCCGGTACTTCGGTTTCGTCAATTATAAATGAAATCCGCAATAATAATTTAAAGTTTCCTTTGATTGCAAAGCCGGATATTGGGATGCGTGGCCTTGCTGCAAAAAAAATAGAAGCAGAAACTTATCTCCATGCATGTATTTCTAAGTATGATATCGATTTCCTGATCCAGGAATTTGTGCCGTATGAAAATGAAGTGGGCATTTTTTATTATCGTTATCCGGGGCAGGAGAAGGGAGCTATTTCAGGCATTGTAGGAAAAGAGTTTTTAACATTAGTCGGAGATGGGGATAGTACATTATATGAGCTATTACAAAAAGACAAAAGATTTGTACTACAGATTGAGTCGTTAAAAAAGGAATATGGTAATGGGCTAAATGAAGTGTTGGCTTTGGGACAAAAAAAATTACTTGTTCCTTATGGCAATCATGCAAGAGGTTCGAAATTCCTGGACTATAGCCACTTCGTTTGTGATGAGTTGATTTCATTGGTTGATTCTATCTGCAAACAGGTACCGGAATTTTATTATGGCCGCCTTGATTTGCGATATAATACATGGGAAGAACTTAGGAAGGGAATGAATTTTAGTATTATCGAATTGAATGGTGCCGGTAGTGAACCCACGCATATGTATGATCCGAAACATTCATTGTTCTTTGCGTGGAAAGAAATCATACGGCATTGGTTCATCTTATGGAAAGTAAGTGATAAAAATCATAAAAGGGGATTTCAGTATATGACTTATTCAGAAGGGACTAAGATGTTCCGTGATAATAAAGCATATGTTCGGAAACTACAGGCTGTGCATAATGCTTTGTTGAAATCCTGATAAATAGTGAGCAGCATATTGGTATAGAAACATAGCGGTTCAGTTTTCACTATTTGAATCTTTTCT
Organism: Bacteroidota bacterium; assembly: GCA_018267535.1. GTDB lineage: Bacteria > Bacteroidota > Bacteroidia > Chitinophagales > Chitinophagaceae > JAFDYH01. Next base: position 36,938 of record JAFDYH010000053.1, on the reverse strand, counting down.
GATATTCTTACTTATTATCTTATTTTTACCAATGCCCAAACTTATCCATATTTTCTTTACCGGAATGCTGATCAGTTTCCTTGGTTCATTACCGTTAGGAACACTGAATGTGGCGGCTATGCAGATATCTGTTACTGAGGGTATAAGTCAGGCTATTTTGTTTGCAATCGGTTCATTGCTGGCGGAAATGGTTTATGTGCGGCTATCGCTGGTAGCCATGGATTGGATACGGAAACAGGAAAAGCTGTTTCGGATACTGGAATGGGTAACCCTGCTGATTGTTGTTGCTTTAGCTTTTTTTAGTTTTTACGCGGCCTTGCATCCCAGCCAGGAAAAGAATATTATTCTCAGTAGTACCTTGCCCAAGTTTGTATTGGGATTAATGATGAGTGCCCTTAATCCAATGCAGATCCCTTTCTGGTTTGGCTGGAGTACAGTGTTGTTTACAAAAAAAGTATTATTGCCCAGGGCCGATCATTATAATTCCTATATTGTTGGTATTGGCATTGGTACTTTTATTGGTAACTGTGTTTTTATATTCGGGGGTAAACTGATGGTCGATAGACTGAATGCGAATCAAAATATATTGAACTGGGTGATAGGAGGCATCTTTGCTATAACAGCACTGATACAATTGTGGAGAATGATGCGAAAGAAAACTTCGCTGGAAGAAAGACTGGATCATCCGGAAAGGATAACCCATGGGTTTGAAAAAAGCATTCACGAATAAATCATTGCTATGTCATTAAAAGAGTCATTTATCGGTGAACTGAAGCACGAATCAACGCTTACCAGGAAGATTCTTGAACGGGTTCCATTAGATAAAAAGGACTGGAAGCCACATGAAAAATCTGCTTCATTGGGAAGATTAGCAACGCATATAGCCGAAACACATCGCTGGATAGCGACAATTTTAAGTGCCGATGAGTTTGATTTTGCAACAGCAAACCTCAAGCCTTATGTGGCTTCTTCAACGGAAGAATTGATTGAGATATTGAATATGCATGTTGGTAATGCGATATCGGCTTTAACTAAAGCAACAGAAGAAGACTTTGAAAAAAAATGGACGATAAAAAGAGGCGGACAGATAATTATGTCACCGGTGAAAAAGGTAGCCATAAGAGGTTGGGGTTTTAGTCACACTTACCATCACCGCGGGCAACTAAGCGTCTACCTGAGGCTGTTAGATGTTCCGGTTCCTGGGTTATATGGCCCAAGTGCAGACGAAAGATAAACCTCGTCCCGACCTTCCTGGTGAAGAAGGCCATCATTTCATAACTCGGGCTTTTCGAAATACTAACAAGCTTTTTAGTTTTAAATTAGCCGGAGAAGAAAAGACCTTTCGATAAAACCAAACTTCATACTATATGAGCCAACCGCAGCAATTGAACCGTTCTTTAGGATTGGGAATGGTTGTTGTCGTCGTAATTGGAAACATAATTGGCTCAGGTGTATATAAGAAAGTAGCGCCGATGGCGGCGGAGTTGCATTCATCGGGCTGGGTTTTGATTTGTTGGGTATTAGGGGGAATCATCAGTTTGTTTGGAGCCTTGTGTAATGCAGAAGTGGCAGGCTTATTAGCGGATACAGGTGGCGAATATGTTTATTATAAAAAAATATATAACCGCTTCTTCGCTTTTATGTTTGGCTGGTCGTTGTTTGTAGTAATTGAAACAGCGGCAATTTCTTCCCTTGCTTATGTGTTTGCAGAATCATTAAGCAGTATTGTTCATTTACCACCCTTACTTTCGTCCTGGCAGGATATACATATTGGTACATGGTTTTATCCCTTCTCTAATTTTAATATTAAGGTTACAGCGATCATCCTGATTTTGTTACTGACCTGGGTAAACGAAAAAGGAATTAAAACAGGTGCCTGGCTAAGCACTGTTATTTTATTGATGGTCTTTG
>JAFDYH010000053.1:29868-35001 GCA_018267535.1 Bacteroidota bacterium | reverse complement strand
GCCGGTTACATTCAGCGCTGTGTTTACAGCGATGCTGGCAGCGTTCTGGGCCTACCAGGGATGGGCAACCGTTGGATATATAGGAGGGGAGGTGAAGAATCCGAAGCGAAATATTCCGATGGGATTGATTATCGGTGTTTTTATTATTATCGGGTTATATCTCCTGGTAAATGTGGCTTACTTATCGGTTTTATCTATTCCGCAATTAGAACAGATATATACCTCACAGCAAGGGATACCTGCAATTGAGGCGGTAAGGGCAATGTGGGGAGAAAACGGAGCATTATTTATTTCATTATTGATCGTTTTAACAACATTGGGATGCACACATGCTACCATCTATGCCAGTTGCAGGATGTATTATGCCATGGCTAAAGAGGGTCTTTTTTTTCCGGGAGTTGAAAAATTAAATAAATCAAAAGCTCCTTCAATGTCTTTATGGTATCAATGTATATGGGCCTGCCTGTTGGTTATATCCGGCACGTTCGATCAATTAACGGACATGATCATTTTTGCTGTATTTATTTATTACGGGGCTACAACACTGGGCGTGTTTATTCTTCGCAAAAAAATGCCGGATGCACCAAGACCATACAAAACCTGGGGATACCCGGTTGTACCTGCCATAGTTTTGATTTTTTCTGCTATACTTTTTGTCAATACTATTATTGAACGCCCCCGGGAAGCCATATTTGGACTGATATTGATGCTAACCGGAGTGCCCCTTTATTTGTGGTTCAGAAACAGAAAGGCCACTACCGGAGTGGATAGGTAGCAGGCTATTATAAAGCCCTGAAACCGAAATGATGCTTTGCCGTGATCACATTTAAAGCGGGCAATGCCTGTTGTGGAGTTTGATAAATAGTAGCTGGTTTTATTTTTTTTGTCTGTGATACATACAATTTCATTTCTCCCATTACCAGGCCTGCTGAAATATAGACAACTTCATTTTCATTTGCAGATGATAATATGGAGTACAGGTCTCCTATTAAAGGAGCCAGCCAGTTGTTATGGCGGTTGATCAAAACGTCCGGGGGAATAATGTTAATGAACTGGGAAGAAAGTCCGGTGTTGGTGCTGGAATAACGGATAAGAAGCTCAGTAACAACGGCACGAAGGGACATAGGTCTGCTTTGGTTGGTATTCATAAATTGGATTTATTTTAAACTATGCTTCAGTGGGGTAGCGGACCAAATTCAGTACAAATAAAGTAAAAAGCAGGGCCGGAATAAACAGGAAAGCCTATCTTTCTCTTGCAGTTAACGAATAAAAGATTGTGGTGGTATGTTGACCATTGTTTTTTTATAAAAAAATTTGGGGTGCTATTGATATTTAACGCTTGTTAGTATGAGCCAAAGAATAGATTTAATTTGGACTGCCCAAAGGAGAAATAATGGATGAAGAACCCATTTGAAATAAGGCTGGTTATACGTAACTGAGATATTTTAATTGAGAATATTGACTGATTGATAAGCGATTTGTACCTGTTGGTTTAGTTCTTTTTTAGAAGGTAGGGAAAGATACTGTTTTCCCATGGTAAGATAGCTTTTGTTTCGTTCAAAATGCCAATTGAACCCGCTAACAGATACTAAAAAATTGGAATAGATTATATCGCAAAACTTTTCATCTTCAACATTGTCAGGGAGTATAAAATTCGTTGCTGTTTTAAATTCGAATAGCTTGTTACCTGATTTACCTTCAAGTATGTTATAAAACAATTGCCATTGAACTTTCAGGCCGTTATTATCCCGTATGAACAAAGGGGAATAGCCAAACTGATCAGCCAACGCTGTTCCTGAAAAATATTCAGGAATATTGTTTTTAATAACCACCGTATATTCATAAGGTTCTGGTATCATTCACCGCTGAATTTTAGCACGCATTAAAGGTAATTCAAATAAATCTTTCCTGAAATCGTGTATTTACTTTGTTGCCGGCTTGCTTTTTATATAGTTGCCCAACCGCTTTTGTAAGGATATAAATTTTACCAGATTCATTTTTATCAAAACGAAGCTCAACGCGATCGAACCACTGATTTCAGTTAGTTGTTTTACATCCCATTAGCGATAATTTTTTCTTTTACTGCGTTTCTCAGGCTATCAATTTTATATACCCTGGCTGATATGGCAAACCAGTATTTGCTTTGTTGTTGCCAGGTAATGAGATGTGAATTACAGAAACCATGTCAGAAGTTTCTTTCCGCGCATTTGATTTACTCTTTATAGGAGGATTATTATACGCTATTCTGTATTTCCGGTTTTATTGTTTCTACCGGCGGAGGCTATGCGAATATAGTTTCATCCGGTTATGGCTCAATGGCGGGAGCCCTTTTTAGCAAACATCCATCGCTACTGCTATTCTACAGAAAGTTGTAGAAACTGCTGTAGTTACGTGCAAAAGAAGCTTCATGAGGGTTATTGTTAAAGGGTCGGTTACTACAGGCTCATTACTGTGCCTTGTACGGTATTACAGACTATAACGGATATTCAAAATAGGGGATAGTAAAAAAAGGAAACAGTTCTCCTATAAATCTTGCCTGTGCCTGCAAAGCAATAGGATATTCACACCTGTTAAAAGTTTTTTAAAGAATTGATACTATGTTATTCCTCTTTGTCGTTATTTTTACTGAAACGTACCATATGAAGCAATTTTATCTTCACGACGGGCGACACAAACATGGACCTTATTTGCCGGAAGAGTTGCACCAGTTTCAGATCACCAAACAAACAAGTGTTTTTGCAGTAGATGCTAATCGCTGGATTAATGCTGGTGAAGTGCACGAACTAAATATCTTATTCCAGGAAAAAACGGCAAATTTTAACTCGTTGAAACGAATTGTTAGTTTGTGGAATAAAAAGAAATAAATAGAATCTACTAATCGGCTTGCCTGTATTATAAAGTTTATTCTTTTAAACCGGCTATCTCTTCTGGTTGTTTTTTTGCCTAAAAACCTTCCCTTTTTTATTTATAGCTAATCCTTATTGTGTGCTGCTAAACTTGTCCTATAATTGCAAAATAACCGCTGTAATATGAGTACCTCAAAGAATGAGGTGCGCAAAAAAAGTACTCAAATAAAAAGCGACGAATATCGTCGCTTGAAGAAAAGTGCCCCGGAACGGAGTTGAACCGTTACGACCGTTGCGGGTCACAGGATTTTAAGTCCTGCGTGTCTACCAATTCCACCACCAGGGCATATGGGATTCAAAAAAAATCCCCCCGCAATAACGAGAGGATCTCTGAGCGGAAGACCGGGCTCGAACCGGCCACCCCGACCTTGGCAAGGTCGTGCTCTACCAAATGAGCTACTTCCGCATATATAAAGAACTAAAGGGGTGCAAAAATAGTGAATGAACCCTTGTGAAAAAAATTTTTAAACCCTTATTTCGTCTCGTATTTCGGAGTGTAAAGAGTGCTGCTTTGCACCTTCACTTCGGGCTTTTCAAAACGTTTGGTGGAAAGCATATAACAGCCACCCAGTACCAGCGCAATAAAACAGGCTATCTGTAAATAAAACAGGTAAGCAGAGGAAGATACCCAACTGTGAGTAAAATCTCTGTCCTGTACTTTCTGAAGTTCTTGCTGATATTCTTCTGTATGAATACTCATAATGCTGTTTTGTGCTGCAAAAATAATGGTTCACAAATAAAAAAGCAGAAAGCTCACCGAATAATTTCCCCAAAATAGCGCTTCCTGTTTATAAAGTGCTGCCATACGATATTGTGACGGTAATAACCCTGCAGGCTTCCTTTTGTTGATTCCGGAAAGGTGCTTTTATCCTGATCTGCGGCTATCCATTTCAGAAATGCAAAATGCGAAAGGAAAATTGCCAGAAAATAACCACCATCACCAGATAATAACCCTTTGAACGCAGAAATTATATCTAAAAAGATACGGAAAGGAATCTTCCACCATTTTTGTGACCAAGGAAGATTTTTATAAAGAGCAATATGATTATTCCGGAAATTAAGAAATGTTTTTTTCGAATTTCCTTTTGGTAAGGTACCACCACCAACATGATATACTATGGATTGGGGGCAACTGTAAATTTTGAAACCGGACAACTGCAACCGCCAGCATAAATCAATTTCTTCCTGGTGGGCGAAAAAAAATTCATCAAAACCCCTGCATCGGTGAAATGCAGAAGCACGGATAAATAAGGCGGCGCCACTGGCCCAGAATATAGCTTCCTGTTTGTCGTATTGTCCCTTGTCTTTTTCACAGATATCGAATATTCGTCCTTTTGCAAAAGGGTAGCCAAACCTGTCCATCCATCCACCGGCAGCACCTGCATACTCAAATAGTTCTTTGTTTGTGAAGGATAAAACTTTTGGCTGGCAGGCTGCAATTGTTTTATCGCTCTCCAGTAAAGCAACCATCGGTTCAATCCAGGATGATTGTACCTGCACATCTGAATTCAAAAGCACAAAATAGTCGGCATTTACTTGTTTTAAGGCTTCATTATATCCTTTTGCGTAACCAAAGTTTTGTGGGTGCTGTATGATTGTTACGGAAGGGTAGTGTTGTTTAAGTAAATCGATTGAATCATCCGTTGACGCATTATCAGCGACAATAACCTCCTTATCCTGATAAGTAGTAGCCAGTACAGAAGGCAGAAATTGCTGCAGGTAATGACGACCGTTCCAGTTCAGAATTACAATAGCTACTTTTGGCATTGCGCCCTTATTGTTTGTAAATATTTTTTCAAAAATACGGGAAGCCGCACTAACCTTTTTAAATTCGGAACATGTTTCAGCAATTATTTAACTGGAGGGCTTTGCTGGCATTTATTGCCATATTGATTGTTACCGGGACTATTTTTTATTCCCGCTATCTTGCTAATAAAATTGCCGGCGAAGAAAGAGAAAAAGTAGAACAATGGGTAGAAGCAGGAAAGTTTGTAATTAACTCTCCCAGTGATGCAGATACCCGGCTCGCCTCACTGATACAAAGAGAAAATAAAGATATTCCGATTATTGAAACGGATGAACGGGATAGCATTACCAGTCATGTAAACCTTGATTCAGTAAAAATTGCCAGCGATCCTTCTTATCTGACAGAAAAGCTTTCAGAATTCAGGTCGGCGAATAAACCCTTTGAGTGGGTAAGCCCGGTAGATTCCACGCAGCACAACCG
>JAFDYH010000053.1:19167-29801 GCA_018267535.1 Bacteroidota bacterium | reverse complement strand
TTATTCATCATTGTCACTATTTTGGCATTACGCAGCACTTATACATCTGTACAAAACCAGGTATGGGCAGGTATGGCAAAGGAAACAGCCCACCAGCTGGGTACTCCTGTATCATCACTGGAAGGCTGGGTAGAGATGTTGAAAGAAAATCCGGACAATGAAAAGATCGCTCAGGAGCTGGAAAAAGATGTTAACCGGTTGCGGTTGGTTTCAGATCGTTTTGGAAAAATCGGAAGCACTCCACATCTTGAGCAAACGGATATTATTATACAGATAACAAATATGGTCGAATACATCCGTAAACGGGCACCCGGAAAAGTGAACTTTACAGTAGAAACATATGGGAAAGCAGAACTGCCGGTCATGTTATCCGCCCCATTATTTGATTGGGTGATTGAAAATTTACTGAAGAATGCTTTGGACGCAATGGAAGGAAAGGGCTCCATTAAAACAGCTATTCATGAAAGCTCAAATAGTGTTTATATTGATGTAACGGATACGGGTAAAGGAATTAGTTTGCAGAATATAAGCCAGGTTTTTAAACCGGGATTTACAACAAAAAAAAGAGGGTGGGGGCTCGGCCTTAGTCTTTCTAAACGTATTATAGAACAGTATCACGATGGGGAAATATTTGTCAAAAATTCGGAGCCGGGAAAAGGAACGACATTCAGGATAATTTTAAAGAAATAGTTATTAGATTTGCATCCCCAAAAAGCTGCATATTCCGACATAATCGCGAATGTGAAGACAAGCCCGGGTGGCGAAATTGGTAGACGCACTACTTTGAGGTGGTAGCGCTCGAAAGGGCGTGCTGGTTCAAATCCAGTCTCGGGCACATCAAGAGGCCTTGTAAGCATTTATTTACAAGGCCTTATTTTTTGGGTGTCAAGTTTGTATTACTTTTTTCCGCTTTCTACCCCATTTTCTGACACATTTTTGACACAGTTCATGTTGGCTGTAGTGGCTTCTGCGTCTGCTTTTCGTGTCAAAATCTTATTTTAACACCTGCACTTAATTGTAAATAATTATGAGTTAGGGCAATTTCTCTTTCGTCTTGACTGAAAGTGTAAGTATCTTTTGCTACTGTGTTTGCAATTGAGTACGTAATAGAATTCGTTAACTGGATTTTTTTTGTAAGATTATAGTCAAAGCCTAAACCAAGATTGATTGAGTATCCTTGCCAAGTATCTTTTTTGAAAGCTGGGTAATTGTTTACCTCATATTTTGTCGCAAGGATAAAATTAGGTACATAAATACCTTTAATAAACCAATTGCCTTTTTGTGTCTTTATAAAATTGTACCTAATGCCAAATGGAATTTGCAGTGTCCGAAATGATACACTTTTTGTTGTGTAAAGAGGTTGTGTTGAGTCGTAATAAGGTGGTGGTAAAAGTGATTGGTCAAGAAAAACTTTTGTATTTAGTTTTCGTGAAATATAGCCCATCCCTAAGTCAATAAAAAGTCGTTCTGTTAATTGATATTCCAAAGAAGCATTCAGTCCAACGTTAAAGGTTGATACATTTTTCTTTTCAGACCATCTAAATGCGTAATCATTTTTATGAAATGTCATCTCAGGCTGTATTTGCAGCAATAGTGAAAACTTGTCTTTCTTCTGTCCAAATGTAGCGATGGAAAGAAATAGTAAGACTAGTGTTAAAGTATGTCGCATAGCAGGTTAGACAAAAATAATTTTATGAATGTTGCTTTATTTCTTTAAAAGTTTAGAGGCGTCAAATTGCCATTACAGTCAACGTTCGAGTATTTGCGAAGGCAGGAAATTCATTGACTGTCCAGACATGCTTTTGCAATTACTTTTGTTGGTGGCAGCTCATTTTTATATAGTCTTTATAGCTTTTATCACTTTACCTTAGTGGGGTCGTAAGCAATAGTTACAGTTTTGTATGTGCAGGACACGCCGTCCTGACCAATCATTGAATGATATGGTTTCGCCTCACATCTTCCACTAAGTATTTGTTGACAGCACTGTTCCAATTCGTCTAATATTCCAATATCCAATGATTTCCCATGACCAGGATATAAAGTATTGTATTTCCCTTTTATTTTGTTTAATTTCTTCAGGCTCTGCATATAAGTCTGCACTGAAAGTGATTCTTTAAAAAAAAGCCAGGTTGTTTGCATATTGTCGCCGGTATAGAGAGTTTTATTCTTCAGGTCGAGCAAAAATATGCTTCCCGGAGTATGCCCGGGAACATTGATTACCTGCACATTTCGGTTTCCGAGTTTGAAAAGATGGTTGTCAGATACAGGAATTAAAATTGTTTTTTCTACCCGTGACTCCGGAAATTTTAATGAATCAGCAATCGTAGTATCCCGTAACATTTGACTTGTAATTTGTTGAACTACTTTTGGATTTAAAAAAGGCTTTGCATATTCCATATCATTTACTCCTATACAAACAAACGGGAATTCATAATCACCCCCTGTATGGTCAGGATGGAAATGAGTATTTACGATAATCAATGGTTTAGAAGTCAGAGATTTTACGAAATCCCTAAGATTGCCCATTCCAAATCCGGCATCAATTAATAATGAGCTGTCCTGCCCTTCGAGGAGATACATATTTTCATCAAACCCAGGTTCCTTAATTACCCAGGTTTTAGCCCCGATCTCATTTGCTGTATACCAGCCGTTGGTCTGGGCTAACAATGAATTACTTACTTGTATTACAGTAAAAAATGCAAGTAAGCAGATAGTTTTTGATTGCATATTCTAATAATTGGCTTTATAAAATTGCTCATATATTTTGAGATTCGGCGACTGAGTTACCATCAATGTTCGAGTATTTGCGTAGGCAGGGAATTCATTATTTGTCCAGCCCGGTACAAATGCCCATTTGAAAATATGTTGTTGAAGTTATGAACTAAAGCTGAATATTGAAGGTCGAGCCCGAACCGCAGCTGATGCTTGTATATAGCTGATGTTTCATTGTCCAGCCCTGCTTTTGGAAATACTTTTGTTAGCGGTACGTGCTTCTGTCTTACAGTTGATGTGGCTTGTAATATTAGTAATCACTGTCTTTGAGATTTGTTAGTCATTAAACCAATCATCATCACCAATGCTGTCAATATGATTACTTGAATGATGAGTGATTTATTTACAAATGAAATAGTTTGTGTCGGGTCAATGGATAGGAAAAGCAAAATAGTAATAAGTCCTCTCGGTGCAACAAACAATAATGGTTGCAGGGGAAGTTTCAAAAGTTTGAGTTGGACTGCCCGAAGAATAAAAATTGAAATTACAATCCCCAAAGCCCACAAGAAAGTGTCAGTGTTCAGCACTTCGGTGGTTTCTATTAAGTAACCAAACAACAGAAAGAATAATGCTCTCACCAAAAATGCCCCTTCAATAGTCAGTTCTTTGAATTTGCCTACTTCTTTGTTTAATTCGTTTGGGTTGAATTTTTCAATCCATTTAAACCGTTTCAACTCGTCAAGGTTGCCAATTGCCAAACCAAAAATCAAAATAAAAATCAGTCCTGGCAGGTGATAGATTTTTGACACCGCATATATTAGAAGGACAAGCAGAATAATTGGAACAAACTTTATGTGATGGTCAATTTTGTTGAGCAAAAATGAAAGCCCGATTGTCGCAATGAAAGATACAATTGTGATTATCAGGAGTTGCAGTGCAAAGTGTCCGATTGAATGGCCGTCTATGGTTGAATTTAAAGCAAGAAAGTTAAAAATAAGAACACCTAAAATATCGGACAAACTGCTTTCATAAATCACAAACTCTTTGTTTTGAGATGAAAGATTCCTGACGCTTGGAATTGCAATAGCACTGCTTATTATACAAAACGGAATTGCATTTGTCAAACTGTCTTTTAGCCCAAAGTGTCCGAAATACCTAAATGCAAAGGCAAGCAAAAATGCCAAAGTAATCATTGGAATTGAAGCTCCCAAAAAAGACTTTTTGATAAGTCCGAACTTAGATTTATTGAGTTCAAGTTCTAATGAACCTTCAAGCACAATAAGAATAAGTCCGACTGTTCCTAAAACGGGAAGGATAGGAGAAAAGTCAGGGAGATGAATGTTAAGCAATAAGGTAAGTTGTCTGACCGCCCAGCCTAAAACTAAAAGAAGAATTACGGAAGGTATTTTCGTTTTGGAGGATGTCAGGTCAAACACATACGCAATGAGCAGAAGGATGCAAAATGTTATAATAATAGTTACTGTCATGTCTCGTGAATGTATTCCTATTTAAGTCAAAATGTTTCAAGCCCGCACTGTCATTATAGCATGACCGCTAATGAACAGGGCTTTGTGCAGGTTGGGAAATAGTATTCCGTCTGCCCGGAACCGCGTTGATTAAAAATTTAATGTTGAAGTTATGTACAAAAGTTCAGCAATGAATAATGGTGTAATCGGTTTTGAAGCCGTTTCTTTTTTTATTAGGTAATTAACTATGGCATTATATACCGTTTTGTACAGGTATGCCTTATAAATAGCAGGGGTTATATCTCGTCTGTTCCATAAATGAATAAAACATTCTTGTACTATGTCTTGGACTTCGGTAGCGTCTTTGAGTAAGATAGCTGCCTATACGCAAAGGCTTGTATAATTTTGGTTAAATAGATTGTCAAAGTCCTTCTCATTTTGCAGATTGTATAGCATGATGGGTTACGATCAAAGTATGCTCTTGCCTTTGAACCTGGAAAAGTAAAATGTCTGCAAAGTGAAAAAGATGTCTGCTAACTTAAAATCATAATAATTCAACTGCTTAATTTCCTTTTTGCTTTTACCACGGCTTCTAATTGCGATCATGACTGTTCATGCTTGTATTTTAACAAAAGGGCCTGAACAGGACTTCCAGTAATTGAAAAACCGATATTTTCTTCTATAAAATTTTGAAGGGAATCATTTATTGCTTTTGTCTTTGGAAAGTCAGAAAGTCTGTCGGGTTGTCCGGTATTTTTTATTTATAATAGCTGATTTGAAAATCAAATGGAGTATACAAAATGTCCTCTTCATAGAGCCGAAATTTTGTTAACCTGTTCTTACTGTCTACTTCAAATGACGGCGACAAATCAATATAGCTATTACTATAGCTATTAAATGCTATGACCGACTGATAAGGAAATCTGACGTATTGCCAGCTTTCATTGGAGATATCCAGGGAAAGTAAGCCAAATAATTCGATAGTTCCGTTGTAGTCGTTGTCTGTAAACGGAATGTTAGCTATACCGTTCATTATTAACTGGCGTTGTTTGTATAGCTGGTCACCCTGCTGCTGCCGGGTCTTAAAATCATAATGCACATAAGTGCTGTCAGCATTCTTTGTAAAAACCTTTGTTATATTTCCATTGCCATCGTAGATAAGAGAATCGGTTATAAACGAGCCATCAGGGTAAGTGAAATTATTTACGGTATTATTGCCTGTAATATTAAACACCGCTTTACGCTGAACTGTCATTCCTGCATCGTCATAACTCCACGTGAGCTGGAATCCTGACGACAACAGTTGCTTTGTAAATACTGTTTCCTGTACTGCCCCATCCAGCGTCGTGGTTGTAAGTTTTTTAATGATCTTGTCTGCATCGTATTCCATATCAGCAGATGAATAATAATATGGATCAGGGGCTGCGCCTGACGGGTATGTTATATCTACATGGCTCACCAGTTTATCAGCATTATAAGTAATTTCTTCTTTAGTTCCTGATGGATAAACGTCCAGGGCTGCTGCACCTGAGCCTGTAATGTTTATAGTTAATTTCCGATTTACGGTATCATAAGAATAGGTTTCTAACAATGTGTTGGCATTGCCGGCATCCTGCCAGGACTTAGCAATGCTTTTTATTAACTGCGTGGAATCAACAGTAGATGTGGGTGGATTTGTGTCCGCCTGGTCGGCATCTTTTTTACAGGATATAAACAAAAAACAAATGGCTATAAAAGGGTAGAATAATTTTCCAGGGTAATACATGGTTACTTTTTTTTCGAAGATGCAAGTAATAAAAAAAAGCTGATATTGTCAATTTCTTTCCCGGAATAAGAACGATTTTTTACTTGCTAAACTATGGCTTAATTCCATATACATAAACATTCTTATGTGTGACTTTCTATTGTCCTGCTTCGCGGATATAATACTTTCAGCGCTCTATCAGGATATTCTATTAATATCAGTTTATGTTTCAGTTACCAAACAACAGTAAAATAAAAATGATTTCTGATTATGTAATCAAAATAGCCGCTAATATTATAGTATAGTCATGATGCATAAGTATAGTTTATTACATTTATCTTCCTCTGTCTGAGTTTTGCCAAACCTTATCCGCCCATGACAGATACCCGGATAATTATAAACTACACTTTAATGCATTCTGGAAAAGTCAACTAATCCGTTTGAATCATATATAAGGCCATAAACCATGCCTGGAGAGGGGTAAAGTGACGGATATTTGGTATAACTAAGTAGTCTAATTATTCGAAGACAGTGATCTGTAAAGCAAATCCTGCCAAAGACAAATACCTTTCAAAGGATGGGGAGTATTATCATACCCGCCAAAGTATTCATAGGTCGGATACTATACTTATTAATGGTTAGTTCATTGGGCTTTGTATTAATTTAGTGCCGATTTATTCAATTTCTGTATAAGTGTGTACAAAGCTTAAATCTAACCGAACTGGTAACGGAACGATATCACTCCGGGAATTACTGAATCGCAGACGATTCAAGCACACTTACAACAAAGGATATTATTATCTCTCATTACTGCAATAAGGAATCCTTCCTGCAATTGCCGAAGATAAGTAAGCTTAACAATCGAAGCTTATTTTTTAAGTGGCCAACATAGTAACTCACAGGTTAAATACAGGATTTTATCACGCAAAGAGAGTATACTTTCTATACTCCGCTGAGTACAATCAATCCGGTTATTCCTGCTTCTGTACCGGGAGAAACACATAAACATGATTACATAGGTCGCATTGAAAAACTTTCTTAAAACAATTGTAAGAGATATAAGTGAGAACCTCTGCTTGTTCAGGGTTATTTTCTTATATGATGCAATTTTATTTTTTTGTGATAATAAATCCTATGAAGCCATTGTTTGTTTCTGTTGTCGGATGTTAGTCGCCTTATCAATTTGTCATATTCTTTTTTTATCTGAATCGGATAAGAATTTTTCATGCAGTTTCAGTACCTGTGGAATCAACAGGCATTGCTCATCGTTGATAATAACGAAATCGCAAAGTTTCATCTTCATTTCTTCATTGATTTGACGGTTCATTCTTTTAAGCACTTCTTCCGGGGTTGTTTTATCACGATTTATTACCCGCTTAAGTCGTAATGCCTTCGGTGCATATACACCAATCACATAGTCTAGCCCTTCAGAAGAACCGGCTTCAAATATCAATGCTGCTTCCTTTATTGTATAGGGGGCATTTTGTTGCTGTATCCATTTTTTGGCATGTGCTATCGTGGCAGGATGGGTAATTGAATTAAGTATATCCAGTTTGTATGTATCGTTAAAAACGATCGAAGCTATATACGGACGGTTCAGTTCGCCGTGGTTATAGCTTTCTTCACCAAAATTTTTTTTAACTGCAGCTATAACATTACTGTCTGTATTCATCAAAACCCGGGCAGCCTCATCAGCATAATAAACGGGTGCCCCGAGAGTTTCAAATATTTTGGCTACGGTGCTTTTGCCGCTGCCAATGCCACCTGTTAAGCCAATTGTCATTGTCTGAACCTGGATTTTTGTGATTAAAGGGAAATTTCGGAATTTTTTTGCAGAGTTAAGACGTACGGTTGTAATCTCGTTGGACAGAATAATAAACTCAAAAAAAATCGGGAAATCGTTGAAGATTTCCCGATAATCATTTAATCTGCCAAACCTGTCTTACAGTAGTCAGGCCCGGGTTCAAATTATTTTGTTGTTGCAGTTTTATTCAACTGGTTGGTCCATTCGAGGCTGATAGCACTTTTTTCAATTTTAATATAACTTCCGGGGCTTACTTCCAATTCAATCGTGCCATCATCATTCACTTTGTTTATTTTACCATGAATACCGGCAATGGTAACTACTTTATCTCCTTTATTCAGGTTTTCGATAAATGTTTTTTGTTGTTTCTGTTTTTTTGCCTGTGGGCGGATAAAGAAAAGCCAGAATACAAGGATCATTAATCCAAGGAAAATAAACTGAAATCCGCCGAAACCTGGTTGCTGAGCCGTCTGTAATAAAACAAAATAATGGTTCATTCTTATTATTGATTTGTTGATAAAAATTAAATCAAGGTCTTTATTTTTTTTCTACTTCTACAGTGAATTCTAATTGCTGCGTGGTACTGGGTCTTGTATTTGCTGTTACATATATCGCTTTATGATTCATTCCTGTGCGGCCGGAACTATTAAATTTCGCTTTGATAAAACCTTCTGCTCCTGCGGCGAAAGGTTCTTTTGGAGTTTCCGGTATGGTACAGCCACAACTTGGATGAACATTGACTATTACAAGTGGTTTTGTACCTGTATTTTTAAAGCGAAAGGATACCTCTACCTGCTCTCCTTCTTTTACTTTGCCCAGGTCGCGGTGGGTGCTATCCAGCCACTGCAGGGTGGTAAAATTAGTACTGTCTTTTAAGGCAAGATTCTCTGCAGTAGATTGCGAAATGGATACTTTTTTATCCGAATTATTGCACCCTGCCATAATCGCAGCGCTTATTAGTATAACTAGTGCCTTTTTCATTTTTTAAATTTTACCGGCGGCAACCGGGATTGCAAATGTATAGTTCTGAACCGGGATTTGGGGAGATTTACGAGATTTTAAGGGAAAGAAATTGCTTTAAATAAAAGCCCAGGCAGAAAAGGGTTTCTGTTTTCTTTCTAATCCGGTATCTTTCTAAATCCTGGTTCAGGCATTCTTTTTAAAATCCACCTTATGCATCTTGTCCTGCTGCACGAGCTCTTTATGAATATTATCAAGGATACCGTTTACAAATTGCCCACTCTGTGGGGTACTGTATTCCTTTGCCAAATCGATATATTCATTAATCGTTACCTTCGGTGGTATAGTTTCAAAGTAAAGGAATTCGGCAACGCCCATCTGCATCAGTATCATATCGAGTATTGCAATACGTTCCGGGTCCCAGTTTTTTAATTTCGGAACAATCAGGCTTTGCAGGTGTTCTTTTTTATCCAAGACTGTTTTGAGCAAAGTTTTTGAAAATTCCAGTTTTTCAGCACTGATCATTTCATTGAAATTGTGAGCTCCCGGTTTTTGTAATGCGCCTGCCAATAATTGTACGATCATTTCGCCATCATCATCCCAGTTGCTGAAATTTTCTTCAATATGAGCCAAAAAAAGATCATTGGCCAGCAGCATATCATTCAGGATAAAATCCAGTATATCTTTTTCTTCTTTTCTATCTCTTTCTTTTTTGCTGATATATTTACTGTATTCCGCTGTAGTAACCAACTGCAGGTAAATTTTGCGGAGTAATTCTTTGTCGATCGTTTGTTCAGGCTTGTATTTACTGAATTGCAGTTTTAATGCGGGGTCGGTTTCTATTTTCTTTAATACTTCATTGGCTGCGATCTTTGTGTTTACATGCAAATCTTCATAGGAGGGGAGGTGCTTGCCGGCCCGCAGGGAAGCATCTGTTTCTGCATAATGGGCTACTTCAATTAAAAAATAAGTAAGGTAGAAAAACAGGTTGCTGGTTTCTTCGAAATGTTTGAGTAAGATCTTTTGGGGCTCGCCGGGTTTTAATTCAGTTTCCAGGGTGGCTACTGTATATAAGGTCTGCATCACTTTCACCCGGATATTTCTTCTGCTAATCATTGCCAAGAACTATTTGATGGGGCGAAGATAGGAGTTTCACTCTATAAATCATGTGCTAAGCATTTAAGGGTATATTGTCTTCTTTTCGACTATTGATGAGGCTGTTAGATTTGCCGGATACGTGAAAATTTGGCATTGTAACTGAAAAAAAATCCTTTTTAATGGCAAAACCTGTGACGATTAATAGAGTTAACTGAAATTTTTTCCGTTTATGACCGAATGGCATAATTATCGTTTACCTTTGCCATCCCACAAAAATGACGTGTATCATTTTTAAAAAATTCAAAAAATCATAAAAACTATGGCTAAGAGTAAGCTAAATGTTACCCCGCTTCATGACAGGGTAATTGTGAAACCAGCACCAGCTGAAGAAAAGACTGCTGGCGGCATCATTATTCCTGATACGGCAAAGGAAAAACCACAGCGTGGCGTGATCGTAGCTGCAGGTCCCGGCAAAAAAGATGAGCCTGTAACTGTAAAAGTTGGTGATACTGTATTATACGGTAAATATTCCGGCACTGAAATACAGATCGAAGGTGACGATTTTCTTATCATGAGAGAAAGCGATATCCTGGCGATCGTTTAATGTAAAACTTAAAACTTAAAATGTAAAAGGTACAGAACGTTTTACATTTTATATTCTTCATTTAACATTCTTAATTTTTATAATTATGGCAAAGCAACTCTTCTTCGATATTGAAGCAAGAAACAGGATGAAAAAAGGTGTTGACGTATTGGCCAACGCTGTAAAAGTAACATTAGGACCTAAAGGCCGTAATGTTGTATTAGAGAAAAAATTTGGTGCACCTTCTATCACAAAGGATGGTGTAAC
>JAFDYH010000053.1:0-19035 GCA_018267535.1 Bacteroidota bacterium | reverse complement strand
ATCAGCGAAGGTTTGAAAATGGTAGCTGCCGGTTCTAATCCAATGGATTTGAAACGTGGTATTGACAAAGCAGTTGCTAAAGTTGTTGAAAACCTGAAAGGCCAATCACAGGCTGTAGGTAACGACAACAGCAAAATTCAGCAGGTAGCTTCTATCTCTGCTAATAATGATGCAGAGATCGGTAAACTGATCGCTGAAGCCATGAAGAAAGTAGGTAAAGAAGGCGTGATCACTGTAGAAGAAGCCCGTGGTACTGAAACTGGCATTGAAGTAGTAGAAGGTATGCAGTTTGATCGCGGTTATGTTTCTCCATACTTCGTTACCAACAGCGAAAAAATGGAAGCAGAATTGGAAAATCCTTATATCCTGATCTACGATAAAAAGATCAGTGCGATGAAGGATATCCTCCATATACTGGAAAAAGTTGCACAGGCGGGCCGTCCTTTATTAATCATCTCTGAAGATTTGGAAGGCGAAGCATTGGCAACATTAGTAGTTAATAAGCTCCGTGGCACATTGAAAGTAGCGGCAGTAAAAGCTCCGGGCTTTGGCGACCGCAGAAAAGAAATGTTACAGGATATTGCAATCCTTACTAAAGGTATTGTGATCAGCGAAGAACAAGGTTATAAATTAGAGAATGCTGATCTTAGCTATCTCGGTGTAGCTTCTACCGTAACTATTGATAAAGACAATACGACGGTAGTGGGTGGCAAAGGCAAGAAAGAAGATATCACTGCCCGTATCAACCAGATCAAAGCACAGATCGAAGTAACAACTTCAGATTATGATAAAGAAAAATTACAGGAACGCCTGGCTAAATTAAGCGGTGGTGTAGCTGTATTGAATATAGGAGCTGCTACTGAAGTAGAAATGAAGGAAAAGAAAGACCGTGTTGACGATGCATTGCATGCAACAAGGGCTGCAGTAGAAGAAGGTATCGTACCCGGCGGTGGTGTTGCTTTCATCCGCGCCATTGAATCTTTAGATAAATTCAAAGGCGGTAATGAAGATGAAACAACAGGCGCTACTATTGTAAGAAGGGCATTGGAAGAACCGCTTCGCCAGATTGTAGCGAATGCAGGTATTGAAGGTTCTATCGTTGTTCAGAAAGTAAAAGATGGTAAAGCTGATTTCGGTTTCAATGCAAGAACTGAACAGTATGAAAACTTACTGAAAGCAGGTGTAATCGATCCTACAAAAGTTACACGTATTGCTTTGGAAAATGCAGCTTCAATTGCAGGTATGTTACTGACTACAGAATGTGTAATTGCTGACAAACCAAAGAAAGAGGAAGCTCCTCACGCTCATGGTGCACCTGATATGGGCGGCATGGGATATTAAGCCTCAAGCCCCTGAAGGGAAGGATAAGAATAACACGATAAAACGTGAACAAAAGAAAACCCCGCTCACAAATGGAGCGGGGTTTTCTTTTGTTCTCTTCAGCACCTGTCAAAAGATTTCATTGAATGGTAAAAATACTATTGTATTCATTGGTACTCTTACCTACTTTAGCCATCGTAATCATACAAGAAAGTATTTATAGCGACCATCCACTTTCCTACCGTACCTGTTAATCTTCCTGGCGAAAGACCTTGTATCCTCACCAGGGAGTATGTTCGCAAAAAGTGAATATTCGGGTTGACGCCAACTAAGTGTAAAAATTTATTAAACCCCGCCCCGCCTGGCGGGGCTTTTTATATGAAAAAGGACTGGAGAAGCGGCTAATTTTTTTCCATAGAGAGGGCGTTGATGGGAGAGGCAATCTTAGTAGAAGGTGTAAACGATAAAATCTCTTTTCGCAACAAGCGGCTATAGATTTCCAATTCAAATTTTCTCATGACCGAGTCTTTCGACAAATAATTGATTGCAAATTGCCTTGCATTTTTTTTATAAATGCTCAGATCGCTGGCCAAAGCTTTTTCCAGGCTTTGTTGCAAGTCAAAAGCGGATTCTGGTTTTACGAGTATCCCGAGGCTGTGCTTATCAATCATTTCATATAACGAAGTGCCTTTTTCTGTGGTTACAACCGGGCAGCCCCCGGATGCGAGTATACCGGTGAGTTTGGAAGGCATCACCAGGTCGGACGCTGATTTTTTCTGCAATACAAGATGCAGGTCGGCCATAGCCAGCAAGGAAGGCAGTTGCTCATTCGGCACCAGCGGATAAAATCGGATATTTTTTAATCCTTTATTTTTTACAAGTTTTTCCAGGTTTTCTTTATTACCGCCAGAACCTACAATCACGAAATGAACATCTTTCCTGTTTTCAAAATGTTTTGCCGTATCGATCAATATTTCCAATCCTTGTTTTTCACCAAGGTTGCCGGAATAAAGTATTACTTTATCCTCCACGTCGATGCCGAACTCTTTACGCAACGAATACTCTTTCAGTACAGGCCTGATTGCATTCACATCTACCCAATTGGGAAATAAGATCGTTTTTGAATGGCTTATGTTTTTGGCTTTAATCCTTTTCAGCATGCCGGTACTGATTGTCGATACAGCCGTACTTCTTTTCAGGATAAATTTTTCAGCGCCAAACATCATATTCAGTAAATGACCATTGCGGATCATCACGAGATTTTTGGCGGCATCCACCTGCAGGTCCTGTATATGGGTAATTAAATTCACCCTTCTTATTTTAGAATATAGCAGAGGAAAGAAACCGAGGTGAAATGGCGGCGATACACAGATAACAGTATCATACTTTTTCTGAAATAAGGTTTTCAGCCACACCGGGAAGATGCTGGCCAAAAAAGAAAATTCATGGATGATCCGTTTCATCGGGGTGATATGCCCGGGAATATATAACGGGCACCTGTACACGGTAACGCCATCCATTTTTTCTTTATGCCACAACCTTCCCCTGTACTTTTTGTGGACTTCCCATTCCGGGTAATAAGGCATGCCCGTAACCACATGTACTGTGTGCCCCTGCCTGGCAAACCAGGCGCACATTTCCGCTGTGTATTTACCTATGCCGGTTAGCTCAGGGGCATAGTTAATACCATAGACTAAGATTCGCATCGGATTTCGATTTTAAGTTGTAGGTGTTTTTAATATTGAATTGAAAGGTGTTTTCCGGAAAGGGGTGGAGTGTATTGGCGGCTTGTAAAAAATGTTTGTTTTGAATCAGTAGGGTAGAGGCTTTCCCAGGATAGCTTTCGTTATAAAAAAACCGATGGCCGCACCGGTGACATTTAGAATTACATCGTCAATATCGGCAACACCGATTTCAAATATGAATTGAATGGTCTCGATTAAAATACTTGTGGCTATTGCAACTAAGATTACCCGTTTAAATTCTTTACGACTTAACCAAAGGACCAGGAAAAATGACAGCGGAATAAACAATAAAACATTTCCGATAATATCCGAACCGTACGATTTCCACTGACCATAGTTCATATGGGATGCTTCTGTAGTAAAAAAGTTCCATTTGTCTTTAAAGGGGATAAGATTTAAGATTTTTATATGATGGCCTCTTCTCCTGCGGAGAAAAAAGACGATGTATATGAATAAAGGGCAATAAACAGCCAGGGTTAAGTAAACTAAAAATGGGTATCGGATAAGCTTATTCAACTATAGAGTACTTGTTGATTTTTTTTTATTAATCAGGTCTTTTGTTTTTAAAACAATGAAGTATTCATATACGGATTGTAAAGTGGCATAAGTTATACCTGCCCGCCCATCAAGAAATGAACACCTCCAGAAGACCATGTACATCCATTTTAGAAAAGGTCTTCCCGGTAATTTATAGAAAAGACCTTTTTGGTGATACCTTCTTTCAGAGAAATCTTTGCTGAAGAGGGCCCGTTTCAAAGAAAATTTCACTTTACCGTCATGTTCATCTATCCATCGCTGCGCTTCCATCGAAGAATAACGATTGTGTTTATCCAGCCATTGCTTCAATCCTTTTGAAAAGGGATAGTGATTAAAAAAACCATTCAGGCTTTTTATTTCACCGGATACTTCTAATACTTCATTTATTTCCCGGTGATAGTATGCCGTTCCTTTGCGTATTAAACGAATATAATAGGGTGAAATCTGGGCATGTTTTAGCCACTTATCGCCCAAATAATCACGACGCCTGATTCGAAATCCATTTACATTTTCTTTTGCTAAGCTAACCTCATTTTTCATTTCAAAAACCAACTCCGCAGTTAGTCTCTCATCAGCATCCAGTATAAATATCCACGGATATTTGAAGTGTATTGTATCAAGCGCCGCATTTCTATGGGCGGAATAGTTATCAAAGTTTCTTTGAGTAACTATCGCTCCGTGCTCTGAGGCTATTTTAAGTGTGTTGTCAGTACTGAAAGAATCAAATACATGAATATCATCACACCATTTGACTGACTCAAGACAACCTGGAAGATCCTGTTCTTCATTTTTTGTAAGTATGAGCAGCGATATCATCGTATAAAAAAGACTCTACAAATTTCAATCAGTGATAATTCTCGGTTTAATAGGTACACAAGGATTGCCAGCACATATCATCCAGCCCGGCATATCTTTCGTGACAATGCTGCCAGCTCCGACAACACAATATTTACCAATAGTAACCCCGGGATTTAAAAAAGCTCTTGCTCCTATAAATGCATTTTCTTCTATTGTAATGGGAGCGGTCACCAAATTCATTTTTCTTTTATCAAACCGGTGAGTACCTGTGCATATGTACGCTTCCTGTGCTACGGTAGCATATTCATGTATTTCTATTTTTCCGAGAGAATATATATTAGCTCTGTCTCCAACACACGAACGATGATGCATAGTTAAATTCCAAGGGATTAAGATGCGGGCTCGTTGATGGACGAAAGGTTTTCCAGATATTCTGGCTCCAAAAATTTTTAACCAAAGCAGGCGCCAGCCATTTGCAGGTTTGGGCGTCCACGCACATCCGATATACCAAACATATTGCCACATTAATATTTTAAACTTTTGGCTCATAGTCCACGGACTAACGTACGCGGATTTCTGGGTGTATGTTTTTTTATAGTTCAAATTGTTTAGTGTAATAAACTATCAAAATCTTTTAGGAATTGAGATGCTATTGCTGATATGGAATGACTCTCATTGACTTTAATCGCTTCGTTTGCAAACTTTAAGCGCAAGGCTGAATTTTCTGTCAGTAATTCTATTTTTTTCTTTAATTCTAAATGCGGTTGTTCAACTCTATGATTAAAAATAAAGCCATTCTTGCCGGCCAATATAAAATCTTGGAAGCATTTTAGTTTTGATACAATTGGAATACAACCGAATGCCATAGCTTCAAGAGGGGCTAATCCAAACGTTTCCCCTTTTTCGGCGAGAGATGGGTAAACAAATATGGAGGCATACCGGTAATATTCATTTAAAGCAGCAGTATTATAAATTGGTGGGATAAATTCAATTGGAAAACCTTTTGCAAGTCCTTTTAAAAAATTAATATGATTTTCACCACCCCCGCCTGCCTCAATTTGCCAGGGACCAATAATCTTGAGTTTCCATCCGGGATCCAGGAGCTTGAAAGCCTCTATGAGAAGGCTTACCCCTTTTTCCGGATGAATTCTGCCTGTAAACAAAATATCCTTCTTTTTATTTTCAATATTAACTTTCGGAGGTGTTGAAAAAGGCAGCGGGTTAGGAACAATTGATACTTTTCTACGCACGCTTGCTGGTAGTTCTTCTTTTATAGAAGTCGCAACCGGTTTTGAATTCGCCCTGAATCTACCCACATGTTTGTATAGCTTCATTTGCCCTTTAGGCATTCTTTGCACATCTACATAGACCTTTTTGCTAATTCGCCCACGCAACAGTATGGGAGACCAGAAAGTATTTGTTACAATGATATCGGCATCCGTGGGTATTTGTTTTAATGTTCGTCTTGAGTACAATAAATCCAACAGCTTTAAACTGATTGCAGAAGAAGGAGTTTGATATCCTTTAACACGTATGTGGTTAACACCATCTATTTTTTCTTCTGTCAACGTGTTTTTATACAGTCTGCTGATGTGAATGACTTCATGCCCCCGCGAAGCAAATTCTTTTCCCATACTAAACCATATTTTTTCTACAGCTCCACCCAGTAAAGGTGGTACGGGAAGAAACGCTCCTTGAACAATAACAATCTTCAATGAAATCTTATTTTGTATTTATTGCGAGGTGTTCTTTGAAATGAGATGTTTGACTACCATTGACTATTGCTTCAACAAACCGATTAGCGGCGCTTTCCACTTCAAAATGCTTTTTATATGTGGACTTTGCATTTTTCCCCATTAGCTCTTTTTTTGAGACAGATGTATTTGCCCATTTTTTTAGCATCTCATATACCCCTTTCTCATTGGGTTGAGCAACAATACCAGCATTTCCTTCTTCTATTTTTCCCCAAATATTTACTTGGTTTGAAATCAGTACAGGTTTTTCACAGGCCAGGGCCTCCGCAACAGCAATACCGAAATTTTCTTGGTGACTTGGCAGAATAAATGCCTGGCAACCATAAAATGCACCCCATTTTGCATCTCCTGAAAGCATTCCTGCAAAACCGACATGGTCTGAAAGAGAATGTTTCGCGATGAGATTAGTTAACTGATTTCCAAACGAAGAATCTTTTCCGGGTCCGGCAATAATTAGTTTAGGTAAAGAAACCTTGTTTCTTATCAGTAATGCATACGCCTTAATAAGGATATCTAAACCTTTTTTCTTTGCAATGCGGCTTAAGAATAACAAATAATTTTGCCCCGCCATCTGTGGGCATCTTTCTTCAAAAACTTGCTGCATTTTTCTCTCGAACATGGGTGGACTTTGAATTCCATAACCAACATTTATTTCTGATTTTGGGCAATAGGATTTGAAGGTTCCTCTCGCAAGCAATAATTCTGCTTCACAGGTAAATAATACTCCATCGCATTCATTCACGACTTTTTGTTCTATCAAGCTCCAGTATAGCCAGTTTCGTACCGCTTTCCATTTCCTGTCTTTCGCTTTTTGGAAATAAGGATCTAACATCCCATGAGGCATTATATACCACACAGGAGTTTTAAGCTTGTTCTTTTTTAGATACCGGATAGCATTGTATAATGCATAACTGGTGTAAAGCCATAGACCGTCACAAATCGCAATGTCAAATTGAGGTAAGTTTTCCTTTAGCCAAGGGATAAGTTTCGAATTATAATTCCAAGGTGTTTTGCCATGCCCTAATGCGTGAATTTTGAATTTATCATTTAATAAATATGGTTCATCTGGGTTATCCAAACATACTACTTCGTTTTGAATGCCTAGCTTTTCAAGTTCGGGAATAAAGTTGCGGATACCTTGACAAGGACCTCCGCTTACTGGATTCATTGTGTTGATTATTCTTAAAATTTTCATTTGACGGAATATTTAACTTGCAAAAAAATACTTTTTTCATACTATTTCAACTTGTTATATAAGGCGAGGTAAGCCTTACTTATATTTTCTTTTGAAAACCTTTTTACATTTTCATAGCCTTTTTTAACTAATTCATTACGAATGTCTTTATTTTCTATAACGGTTCTAATCGCTTGTCTGACTGACAAGATATCTTTGGGATTTACATATAATGCTGCTCCCTCTCCACCAATTTCAGGCATAGAAGAACAATTGCTGGTAATAACAGGCAGCCCGGTGCTCTGTGCCTCAAGAATTGGCATCCCAAAACCTTCTTTTAATGAGATATAAATGAGTATGTCAGCTTCAAGATATTTTGCATGAAGTTCTTCAAGTGTCAGATTTCTATAGTTTTCAAACTCTATTTGGCATTCTTCTAAATGAGACAGAGTGGGTTCATCAATATGGCCAATAATTGCGAACCTGCAATTTATACCACGTAACGATTCTATAGTTGATAGAAGATTTTTATTGAAAGATGTGCCTACTTGAAGAATAAGTGGTTTTTCGAGATTAAAGCTTCTTTGGTATGGCTTGTATATTGGGTCAATAAAATCGTATATAACTTCGATCTTGTGATGTCCTCTGTTTATATATTTGAGTACCTCATTTTTAGTTGCTTCTGAAATGACTGTCACTTTGTGAGCAAAAAAAATCGGTAAACTGATCCAAAACCATTTATATATGCTTTTTCTCAGGCCCGAATGCCTTTCCATGAAATTGAGATCATGAATTGTGAGAATACGTTTGCTTCTCCAAGCACCAAGTAATACATAATGAACATCTCCGGTAATATGGACTATTTTATTGGAGTATCTCAGCACAAAGAAGAGATTTTTGAGGCGATTTAAAATGCCTTTACTGTGCCTCGGTAGTACAATTTTGGTAACTGGGAAGTTGACTACTTTTAGTTCATTGTGTAATGTGTTAAAAATGTATTCGATGCTAAATGAATCAGGGAAAGGTTTTCGAAATATTAATTTGACTTCTTTCATAGTCTATTTCTGAATCACAATTTTTTTTCCTGCGATGAATCTTTGATTGCGTTTTAATAACCTCTTTTTGGAAAGAATTTTCACTAAAAAATAAAGTGTTAAGTAAAGTATTATTGATTGGGGCCAGCCTCTTAAAATATAAGTATATAAGTTTATTACACTTTCTGAAGGTGTTGATAATGATAAAAACATGAAAATTGAGGTAATGGGTAAAAGACCAGCTAAACTAATTATTGTTGAGCCAGATTTATTTTTATAATTATAAATAGTAAGGACAAAAAGGTCAAGTAAAAAGAATACAGGAACTACTCCAATGCCAAGAATCAAAAGATACCACCACCCAAAAGACGTCATTCCTGTGCCGGCAAATTGTCCAGTTCTGAACCCTCCTAAAACAGAGGCGTCAGCGCCAGCTCGATAATACAAATAGTCTCCAAATGAAACAGAAGCGACTGATTTTTTGTCAACAAATACAGGTATTTGATCAAGTAAAGGCTGAGGAAGAATAGCCCAAAATCGATCCATTGTGTATCTATACATTTGAGGATCAATTTTACCAATTCTATTTGCTAATTCTAAGCTTGCATCGTTGTATTTTAAATTGCAAAACCTTGCTAAGAAAATATTGTCAAAATATCGCTCATCCCAGTCATTCCTGTCTTTAGTTATTTGTGCTCTGTACCTATAAATTGCATTCTTATCTTTAAATGTTTCTATCGTTTGTGAAATCATTTCTCTTTTTGGTATGCTTCCTCTATTTGATCTTACCATTACCATTGCAGTACCAATATCTGAAAGCGGCCCTGTAATTATCCAGAAAGCAATAAAGAAGAAAAATATATGTTTATGTGATATTATTTTGTATGCAAATTTTCCAAGAAGCAATCCAAGAAAATACCCAATCCCCACAGTTGTAATTCCAGTCATAAAAAGCCCTCTGCTATTTCCCGCGACTCCTATTATGATTATAAATAAAGTAAAGACAACCAAGTTTAACGTAAGCGATTTCGATAGAAAGCTTTTCTTACCATATAGTTTTTTCAGCGGTATGAAATAAGGTGCATATGCAAAAGGCATCAACCCTTCTAGAATTTTGTTACCAATGCCTTCAGAAATGTTCTCATATGATTGTTTTGAATAGAAATATACAACAAACATTGCTATCAGTCCAATAATGCCCATAGCCCAGATTTCTTTGTCAAGAGGAGTAGTATAAATCTTTGTTTGAGCTAATGTATTCTGAATTTTCTTTTTACAGTTTGTATTAAGCCATTTGAAATGACGGGTATACAAATAGTGACTAAATATGAGAATGATTAGCGCTAAAATTGAATGCGTGAATACCTCATAAGGTAAGCTAAGGTTATAAGTCAGTGGCTTTCCTTCAAGAAGTGTAAACACAATTGGAAGAAAGTACTGAGTCAAAGAAAACCCGATAATTAAAAAGGCTGATAAAGTGAACCGAAATAAAATTACAGGGCGAAATAGGTAGTTTATTGTTATGAACCAGGAAAGCAACACGATAGATACTGCAAATAACATCTCTAAGGAAGGGAAGAAAATACACTGTAGTATTCCAGACAGAACAATAGTAATACAGGACCATTTTTTAAAAATCGCTAAGAACTTTCCCTTTTTTTTGTTATGAGTTAAGGAAAAATTCTGGCCGACTGTTGATATTACATAATTAGAAGAATATCCTTCCATGAAGCTCTTAACTTTTAATTATTCTGAGGTACGAAATTGTTGAGGAACGGAATTTTTTCCGCAAACGCTCTTATTTTTTGTGTGGCCAATTCAGACATGTTGTTCCAATAGCGTTTACAATTCCAGGCTAATAGTATCACGCTTAAAGAAAGAATTAACCATTTTAAATTAGAAAACAATAACATTGCTATTGTACTTGCTGCTGCTATATAGACGGAGAATAATGCAATATGTGAAGTTTGTTTTGGCCAGACCAGATTGTTATTCTGAAGCCACCTTGTAGCAAAAATGTTATACGCAATAGCCGCTGAAATTTCTGCCAGAAGCAAAGATATTCCTGTGCCAAGTAGTCCTATAAAAGGAGTTAAACCTACTATGCCCCCACTTATAACTATCGATGTAATTAATGAAACTGTTATTTGTTTTGATAATAAATTATTCCCCAAACTTATAGAAAAGGCTGGTTGCGCAAATGCGTATATCAGGATACTTATTGATAACACGGCAAAAAGAGGCGCATTAAAGGGAATTTGATTTTTTGTCCATATGAGGAAGAGCGGTTCAGCTATAGCTTGCAGAATAACAACAAACGGGCTCAGGAAAACTACAAGAACTATCCATACCGTATCGAATGCGATTTCGGTTTTTTGTTGGTTCTTCTCTTTTATAAATCTCATTAATTCAGGTAAAACGGGTTGTGTTATTGTGAGTAGCCCTTGTTGTACCACATTAGCAGCTGTTCGTATTGTTGAAAAAATAGTTAGGTTTATAACTCCAACCAATGGAGAAAGAATCAAACGAACACCTTGTTGCCGAAAATTATCTAAAAAAAAATTAGCCGATAAAAGCAATGATGTTTTGTAGTTTTTAAGACCAAGTTTAAGCGAATAAGATCTATCAAAAATTCCTTCTTTTTTAAGAAGGCGAATGATATCCATGTATTGGGGGATTGTTATTAATAATAAACTCACGGTACTAACAAATCCAGCAACTAATAGATTTCCGCCTAACACTACTGCAATGACCGGTGTTAGTGAAGTTATAAGGCCAATTAAAACATTCCACCAACCCATTCTTGGATAATAACCATAAACCGCCAATGCCCTAAAAAAAAGACCTGTTGTATTTGAAAAAAAAATCCAGCCAATCCATTGTAGAACTAATATCCATCCCGCTTGCCAAAGCAAGGCAGATTCAATCATGTCTTTTTTCCCTAAAAAGAAATGCATCATGGGTGAAAAAGAAAGGAAACAGACAAGCAATAATTCAATTATGCCAAACACAAGTGTTATCAGAATACCAGACCATAAATAGGTATTAATTTTTTTACGATCTTCTTTGCCGGCTTTTAAAAACTCATATCCTAAAAATTCAACGTAGCCTTTATCAAGAGTTGTCAGAATGTTGGTAATAGCTTGTATGGCTATCCATATACCGTAAACTTTTACACTCCAGTAGGATAGATAGATGGGTACTAAAGCAATTTGTGTGATTAGAGTTATTAGTATTCTCATCCACGATGCTGCACTACCCGATATTATTCTTGAAGATGTCGACAATTCCTGAGAAAATTTTTTACTGAATTTTGAGACTATTATCTTATCCTACAATGTGCACCCAATGCGGATTATAATCTTTTCTGCACAACTCCATATCACTCTCCATCATTTCCTTAACCAAAGAATGCAAATCATGCAAAGGTTCCCATCCTAATTTTGCTTTTGCTTTTGTGGTGTCACCTATTAAAAGGTCTACTTCTGTAGGGCGGAAATATTCCGGGTCAACAGTGACTACTTCGGTTCCGATATTTATTTCATAGTCAGGGTTACTGCATGCAGCAACAAATCCTTTTTCATTAACCCCTTTTCCCCTGAATGCAATGGTAATCCCCATTTCTGCAAAAGCCATTGTTACAAAATCTCTAACTGTTGTGGTGATACCGGTGGCGATGACAAAATCCTCAGGTGTGTCTTGCTGCAAGATGCGCCACATGGCTTCTACATAATCCCGGGCATGTCCCCAGTCGCGGCGGGCATCGAGGTTGCCGAGATATAATTTTTCCTGGTGGCCTAATGCGATAGCTGCTACGCCACGGGTTATTTTTCGCGTTACAAATGTTTCACCACGCAAGGGGCTTTCATGGTTAAATAAAATTCCATTGCAGGCGAAAATATTATAGGCTTCACGATAGTTAACGGTTATCCAGTATGCATACAGCTTTGCAACAGCATAAGGGCTTCGCGGATAGAATGGCGTAGTTTCACATTGCGGCACGGCCTGTACCAATCCATACAATTCGGATGTAGATGCCTGGTAGATGCGGGTTTTCTTTTCAAGCCCCAGTATTCTTATCGCTTCCAGCAAGCGTAACGTTCCGAGTCCATCCACATTCGCTGTGTATTCGGGTATATCGAAACTTACTTTTACATGGCTCATGGCCGCGAGGTTGTAAATTTCATCAGGCTGTGTTTCCTGGATAATGCGGATAAGGTTACCGCCATCTGTAAGATCACCGTAGTGAAGCTTCAAGCGGACATTCCGTTCATGCGGTTCCTGGTACAGGTGATCAATACGATCTGTATTAATCAGTGAGGAGCGTCTTTTGATGCCATGTACCATATAGCCTTTCTCCAGCAAAAATTCGGCGAGATAAGCGCCATCCTGGCCATTGATTCCGGTGATGAGAGCGGTCTTCATTGTCATTGTGTTTTTAGGTTAACTGGGCCCCGGTTAGCAGTTTTTTACCGGGGCAGGTGTTTAAATAGATTTTGTCAGGATAGGGCAGAGGTGGTGTATTGATCAGGGGAGCTTAAACAGGCAGTAATTCATTTTTGAGGTAATCGAGATAAGCCAGTTTAATACCTTCCTTTAATTCTGTTTTATGTTTCCATCCCAATGCATGCAGTTTGCTTACATCGAGTAATTTCCGGGGTGTGCCATCCGGTTTTGTTGTGTCGAATCGTACAGATCCGGTGAAGCAGGTGATACTTTTGATGAGCTCCGCCAGTTCGGCAATGCTTACATCTTTACCACTTCCGATATTGACCGGTTCGCGGTCATTGTAATTGTTCATTAAAAAAACACAACCATCGGCGAGATCATCCGCGTATAAAAATTCCCGCAGGGGAGTGCCGGTGCCCCATACGGTAACCGTACTTTCACCGGTATCTTTTGCCTCATGAAATTTGCGGAGCAAAGCCGGCAGCACATGCGAGTTTTGTAAATGATAGTTGTCGCCAATGCCATAGAGGTTAGCGGGCATTACACTGATAAAATTGTCTCCATACTGATCATGATAAGCCTGGCAAAGTTTGATGCCCGCTATTTTGGCGATAGCATAAAATTCATTCGTCGGTTCCAGCGGCCCGGTAAGAAGATAGTCTTCTTTTAAAGGTTGTGGCGCCAGCTTTGGATAAATGCAACTGCTGCCGAGGAATAAAAGTTTCTTTACTCTGTATTTATGCGCGGCATGAATAATATTGGATTCTATTAACAGGTTGTCATAAATAAACTCTGCCCGGTATGTGTTGTTGGCAATAATGCCACCCACTTTGGCAGCAGCGAGAAATACATAGGCAGGCCTTTCTTTTGAAAAGAAATTTTCAGTATCCTGCTGGTTGCGCAGGTCCAGCTGATCTGATTTCCGGATGACTATATTTTTATATCCTGCTTTCTCCAGGTTTCTTTTTATAGCGCTGCCTACCATTCCGCGGTGGCCCGCTATATATATTTTATCAGTAAGTTCCATTTATAGAGATTGATTGTAGTTTACCCGATAGCACGGCGGAGAATAGATTCTTTTATTTCTTCCGTTTCATGGGCGATCAAAAAATAGCCGAGCGAAGGGAGTAAGAGTTTTTGTAGTTTTTCAGGTTTACCTAAACTGCCGGCCTCCAATTCTGATTTTTCAGGTAAGCCAAAACCGTTATCAGTTGACAATGGGATTTTTTCGCAGGAAACATTTTGATAAATGTCCAGGAAGATCCTGATTGCCTGGATATCTTCATCGCTTATAACGGCCAATGTACTCAGCCAGTAAAAGAAATTGAGAACGCCTTCGGTTTGATTTACCAGGTTGATTTCACTGACAGCGAGATGAACAAACAAAAGTCTTTCAAATAGCGGCAGCCAGGTAAAAGAAGGACTACCCAGTATAGTTTGTTTCTTCACTTTCGTTAAGGGAAGAAAGGTTACTATATTCTTCCTGGTTAAAGTATCAATTACTTTTTTTTCACTGTGTTCTTTCAGGTAAACCAGGTACCATTGTTTTTCAGCCGTCATTTCACCTCCTCTTAATAAATAATAGTAAGCAGGCAATCGTTACCATTAAACACAAGGCTTCGCCTCCCTCAGTCACATCCGTGGGATATGCTGGAAATAATTGTAGCTATAAAATTGTGGATTAAATACCCATCCTAACCCAGAGATTCAGCCAGTTTTTTTCGTTTCTTCTTACCGTATTTATTATTATATCCGTAACCGTAGTTGCTTTTACTAAATTTTTTCGATTTTACCCCATTAAATACAATGGCCATATTCTTCAGCTCGTTGATTTTATTATTTTCATCAATGAGCTTTACCGATTTACGCGGCGTTCTTTTATGGCGTATAATATATAATGTAGCATCACAAAATTTGGATAATACATAAGCATCCGAACGCAGTGCAACGGGGGCGCAATCCACGATCACATAATCAAACAGGTTGGCTGCGTAATCCAATAACTTTTCCGTGTAATTATTCAGGATTAACTCAGAAGGGTTGGCGGGAGGGTCTCCTGCCGGAACAATGAACAGGTTTTCGCTGATTTCCGTTCTTTTTATCACCTCTTCCGGCTCTGCTTCACCGGCGAGATAGGAAGCCATACCTTTTTCAACCCCCAAAGAAAATTTATCAGCCAATACAGGGTTCACCATGTCAAACTCAAGTACAATTACTTTTTTCCCCGCCATCGATAAACTGAGGCCAAGATTTGCGGCAACAAAACTTTTGCCTTCTCCCGGTATAGCTGATGCTATGAGGATTTTTTTTCTTCTTCCGCCCATACCAAGGTAATTCAATGAGGTTCTTAATTTGCGGAATTGTTCTGCTATAAATGTCGTTTCACCTTCGCTTATAACTAGTGAGCGGTTGCGTTTGCCATTTGGGATTTCCGCAATTACAGGGACTGATGTAAAATTTTGTATTTCGGTGCTGTAAGATATTTTAGAATTTAAAAGATTTTTTAAGCTAACCAGTCCGACAAAAAGTACGAAGGCTAAACCAATTGCCGCCAGATAGATTATTTTTTTATCGGGGCTAACCGGTTCCAGTCCTGTTTCAGCTTTATCAATTATCCTGCTGTTAGGGATAAGCGATGAATGCGATAAAGCGGTTTCCTCTCTTTTCTGCGAAAGATAATTATACAGGTTGCTTTTAAGGGATTGTGCCCGGTTGAATTCAATTAAATCTCGTTCTTTTTTAGGAACTGTTTGTAACAACTCATTATACTTGCTATTTGTTGAAAGAAGATTGCTTTTTCCGGCCTCAAGGCTTTTCTTCTGATTTCTTATACTTTCAATTACACCTGATTTTAATCTGTCAATCTGGGTAACGACAGAAACCAATAGCTGGTTATTCTCTGCAGTGTTTTTTCTAAGTTTTTCATATTCGAGTTCTGCGGTATAGAGATTTTCCAGTCTTTTGTTCAGTAAAGGGTCATTCACGATCAATGTAGATGGGGCAAGGTCAGCCTTGGCATCTTTTGAAAGAACATATTTTTCTACTTCATCTAATATGGCGAGCTGCATATTGAGGTCTGAAACTTTCTGATCATTGGCACTGACATTTTCAAGAAATAATTTTCCCTGTGAACTGATGTCTATTACATCTTTATTTGCCCGGTAGTTTTGCATGGTTTTTTCTATCGAATCCAGTTCGTGGGATACATGTTTCAGGCGTTCATCCAGGAAGCCGAGCGTACTATCAGCCAAGATATTTTTATCTTTTAAGGCAGCCCGGTCATATGTATTGATCAGTGTATTTAAAATATCTTCTGCCAGCTCCGGTACTTCATTTTGAATGCGTAAATCAATAACGGTTGAAAGCTTGTTGGAAGAAGTCGCCTGGAGTTTTTTCATCAGGCTGGCCGTCACTCCTTTGGGATTTATGAGAGAAAAATAAAAGGATCGATTATTACTTAAAATACCTGAATCGGGTTCGCTAATCTGATTGTTGGAATTAAAACGCAATATGCCATATGGTGTTCCCACCCATTCATTCAATGGATAGCCAAGCCCGCCAATATCAACTCTGGATTGTTGTTCATTAAATGTGAAATTAA
This sequence comes from Bacteroidota bacterium, assembly GCA_018267535.1. Lineage (GTDB taxonomy): Bacteria > Bacteroidota > Bacteroidia > Chitinophagales > Chitinophagaceae > JAFDYH01. The sequence goes on along the minus strand of JAFDYH010000053.1, from coordinate 2,623 downwards.
CCCGTTTGGCTTCACGTATGGAGCCGGGATCCTTAGCTTCTATTTTTACCGGCGAAAAATTGTAGGCAGCAACAGGGCGCCATTTTCCATCTACATAAACAGGGGCGTAAAGCTGAAGCTTTTTAACCACTTCCGCCATTAATGAGCGGGAAGAAATTACTTCAATTTCATTTTCAATAATCTTGGTTCCTGAAAGCTGGTTGAAGCCCTCCACCATCTTTGATTCATCAACTCCTTTTTTCTCATCTTTTATCAATACGGTAGCTTTTGCTTCATACAAAGGGGCTTTGTATTGAAGATAAAGCCAGGCTCCGCCAATAGTCAGGGCTATCAGGAATAAGAGCAAAGGCCAATAAGGAGAAAATCGCATCCAGATATCCCAGATTCCGTCTTCCTCTTTGGTGTTTTCCGATAAGTCAAAATCCGGTTCCAATAGTATAGGTTTTAAATATTTATTGCTGTAATAAGAATTCGACTAAAGGTTAAATTTTTATTACAGGCGTCAATTACTTGACAGTCAATAGTTAACTACTAATATGGATGAGGTGGGTCACCCTTGGCTTCTGTTTGAAACCCGAGCCTGATTCAATCTTATGTTACATTAAAACCAATATTGGTAGTTTAAATATATTGGTTATCAATACAATATGCGCAACATATCGTTAAGAGGTTTGCCTAGCGTAGGATTCAGTTTTGGTTCTCTAAAATGGTGGAAAATAAAGATAGGAGATTTACTAAGAAAAAATACTATTTTATGTAATTTTTTTAAAAATTATTGATAACCCAGATAATATGAATATTATTTGTTTTTTTTATTTATATGAGAGGCTATTGTTTATTTTTGGTTCAATCGTTAATTGATTTCTACGCTTTCTTTTTAAATCTTATCGGATGAGGAGGAGTGTATCTAATTGTGACATTCATATTTCAAGTAATTACGCTTTGAAACCCAGTTGTTTTTGAATGGAGATGTGAGATTTGTTCAAGTATCTATAGTTTTATAATGCTTTTTTATTCTTCCATTAAGTATACTATGCCAAGATTTATAATTGACAAAAATATCGCCAAGGCAAAAACCATCAGTACCAGTTTTTATACAGATAAAGAAGTTTTTGAATCCTGCAAAGAGAAGATATTCAGCTATGCCTGGCAGTTTATCGGCGACCGGAATTTAGTTAAAGAGCAGGGGCAATGCCACCCATTTACTTTGCTGGAAAATTATATAGACGAGCCTCTTGTATTGACAAAAGATAAAGAGAATAACATCAACTGTCTTAGTAACGTATGTACCCACCGCGGAACAATAGTTGTAAACGGTCCCTGTAAAATATCAAAGCTTCGCTGTCGTTATCACGGGCGCAATTTCCACCTGGATGGAAAATTTCTTTCCATGCCTGAGTTTAGTGAAGTTGAAAACTTCCCAACTCCGGATGATGATTTGAAAAAATTAGCGCTATTTAATTGGGGCGATTTACTGTTTACTTCACTTTATAATAAAATCCCTGCCCATGAATTTTTTAATGAAATGGTAAGCAGGTTAAGCTGGTTACCGCTTGGTGAATTTGTCTATCGTGGTGATTTGTCAAGAGAATATACCGTGAATTCAAACTGGGCACTTTATTGCGAAAATTACCTGGAGGGTTTTCATATCCCTTTTGTTCATGCCAGCCTGAATACAATTATTGATTTCGGGAATTATACAACAGAATTATACCGATACAGCAACCTCCAGCTTGGCATTGCGAGGCATGATGATGATACTTTTGACTTACCGGAGTCTTCGCCGGATTATGGAAAGAAAGTAGCGGCTTATTATTTCTGGATATTTCCCAACATGATGTTCAATTTTTATCCATGGGGATTATCCATTAATCATATAAAACCGGTAGCAATTGATAAGTCAAAGGTTTCATTCATTACTTATGTATGGAAAGAAGACAAATTAAATACAGGAGCAGGTTCAGGCCTGGATAGGGTAGAGCGGGAAGATGAAGAAGTAGTGGAAGCAGTGCAACGTGGTATTCGATCCCGCTTTTATGATCATGGGCGGTACTCCGTTACAAGAGAACAGGGAACTCATCATTTTCACCAGCTATTAGCTGAGTTTATGGGGTAGCAACTCTGACGGACAGCAATTTTTTTATCAGCTTTCCTGTAGTCATTTTTAATGAATAAGCGTAAGGGACATAGAACAACCCTTACGCTAATATAATAGAAAACTTGTTAGTTTTTCAATATCTTAAACTCAACTCTTCGGTTTAGTTGTCTTCCTTCGTCAGTTTCGTTTGTGGCTACTGGCATAGATTCTCCATAGCCATGTGATGTGATGCGTGCCGGATCAATTCCTTTTGATATAATATATTGCATTACAGAGCGGGCACGGTTGTCACTTAGTGTTAGATTATATTCATCTGAGCCCTTGCTGTCTGTGTGTGCACTCATTTCAATTACTATCGATGGGTTTTCCCGCAATAGTTTTACCACCCGATCGAGCTCTACAAACGATTCACCGCGCAAATCCCATTTATCAAAATCAAAAAACACATTATTTAGTCTGACGACAGACCCGATTTCAATCGGTACCAGGTACAAGTCCTTGTGAATTTCTTTATATCCCGATTTT
>JAFDYH010000052.1 GCA_018267535.1 Bacteroidota bacterium | reverse complement strand
TCAAAATAAACTTTACCGGCTTTTTAACTGAAAGAGTAAATTTTGCATTGCCTGATTCCGGGTAATTGGTTTCCTGCTTTACAGAAACGCCTTTGTCCTTCCACGTTAGTACAGAAGGGATAAACAGGTTTACAAAAAGGCTGCCGTCTTTTCCTTCGTAATAAATTCCCTCAGTGTATTTGGAATGGTTTTCCATACCACTGCCGACACAGCAGGTAAAAGTGTTGAATGAATCGCTGAATACCTTCTGTGTACCCATACGCAAGGGCACAAAATAACACATCATTCCTGTCTCGGGGTTTTGTGAAGAAAGGATATGGTTATATAAAGCCCGTTCGTAATAATCAGCTAGGGCGCTAAAAGGCTCCCAGGCAAATAAATGCCTTGTCAGCTTCAGCATATTGTAAGTATTGCAGGTTTCGCAGGTATTATCACTCAACCTGTCATTGAGTTTATCTTCCTCACCACAATATTCGTAGTTACTGTTACCACCTATAACATAACTGTGATGATGGACCATTGTTTGCCAGAAAAAAGAAGCAATTGTTTTATCTGATTCATTGCCTGTTAATTCATATTGAGTAGCGCTACCGATCGCCTTTGGCACATTCGTGTTGGAATGTTTGCCAGGTAATGGGTCTATCTTTTTTGACAGCGGCACCATTACAAAATCATCATGAAATTTATAAGAAAGGGCAAGATATTTTTTATTGGCTGTTACCGCATATAAAGCGGCCAGCACATCATTCATTCCACCATATTCACAACGAAGCATTTGTTGTAATTGTTCCGGCGTTAAATTCTTTAAAGTATTTTCCGTCCAGTCAGCCATGCCTGTTAATACCTTCAATGCTTTATGATTGTCACAATGCATATACGCATCCAATAAGCCAGCCATTACTTTATGTACGGTATACCAGGGGCTCCATCCGCCATTCAGATCAAAACCGCCGGTTTTTATTTCACCCCTTGCTACTTTACCAAAAATTGAATCTTCGTTTGGTATCGCACCTACATATCCTGTCTTTCTTGCTTTCTGGCAACGATCCAGTTCGTTCACGATATAATCAACCTTATCTTTAAATCGCTTATCGCCAGTCGATGCATACATCATGGCACAGGCTGAAAGGTAATGGCCTAATGTGTGGCCGGATAGACCTGCGCTTTCCCAGCCACCATATACATCACCGTTAGTTGACAATCCCGCGTTCAGGTAAAAACGATGCAACAACCGCCCCGCATCGATTGACAATAAAAAACCTGCATCCCGTTCTTCGGCATTTTTAAAAGGGCTGCCATCGAGCAAACGGACATCCTTAAGATTAAACGCATATGCTTTTATATCAACCGCCGGTTTGACTTTTATCTTCGGGTTATTCTTTTCAGGCACATACGATTGTGCATGAGATGAGATCACTATTCCCGTAACACACGCAATCAAAAAGGTTTTTTTATTCATCACTTCTTTTGAATTTTATTTTTTGAACCTGGCTATACTGCTACTATTGTGCCTCATCATCCATCTCCTAAAGAGAAGGAGCGATGTGCGACCCTCTAATAAACTTATATCACGGCCACATCAATATTATAATCCTAATCATCATCTATGAAACCTTACTCAATAATCAGAATTTTCATAAAGCGGACTGTGTGCGATGTAAGCCTCCCTAAAGGGGAGGTTTGGAGGGGCTTACACTCCACTCATGTATCCCCGCTGCATATTCTTTTGGTAGCTGTACCTCCAGCTTCATCGCAGTTGTTGTTACCGGCTCAAACTTTACTTCATTGTATTTGTCTTTTGCTATTTCATACGATGAAGTATTTTTTACCTCCACCCACTGCCCCTCCTTTTTATAATACAATTTCCAGGATACCGGAATCCTGCATCCGCCCCAGGGCCCATCATCAAACCAATACACTTTAGATTCAGAAACTGTATAAGTTGTATCAAAATCATATTGCACCCATTCTGTTGTATTTTTCTTGGGCCACCAATGCAAGTAAGAAGCGCTGCCATCTTTTGAATCCTGCGGATCGTATTGATCATTCAATGCACGAAGCATGCGATGGTTGTTTGCCGAAGAACTTACTTTGCTTTTTGAAGCGATAGTTGGTGCCGGTTTTGGTCTCGCTGCTGATTCGTTATAAGGAATCCATACTTCCATTTCACTTGGGCCCCGGTTAGCCCAGGAGTAATAAGGTATCGCCGTCACTTCCTGTAACGACTTTATTAATTCATTACTGTTCGTTTGTCTCCTGGTTGAATTTCCTTCCATCTCCAATGTCATCACCCCATTCAGCATATCCTGTTTATATACTGCCTGCACCGGCGCATTTTTATCTACAACAATATTCATAACTGCAGAATCTTTATTGTCCGGGCTTTCCAAACAATAAACCACCGGTCCCATTTGCAAAGCAAAACGGTCTTTATCTGCTGTCACATTTGCATCGGCAACTACTTTTTTAATTTCCATTGGTAAATCAAGGGAAACCTTATCGCCTTTATTCCAGTTCCTGTTAATTACAGCATAGCCTTTAATCATTTCATACTTTGCCGGCTTACCATTTAATAGTATAGTTACCGATTTTGAAGATTTGTTTTCATCAATATANNAGGTCGCCGGGTATCGGTTCGTTGACAGCCCAACCGGGTATACGGATGTGTAAAGCAAATTGTGCTTTCTTTTCAGGGTTTATGGTTATTTCGTTTTTACCATTCCATGGATAGTTTGTATTCTGCACAATTGAAATTTTTCCGGCCGGGAGTTTTATCTCGGACGTACTGCCAACAAATAAATTCATATACAAATCATTCTTATTTTGTGCATACACATATCCCGGCATTGAAGGCAGAAAGCGGGTCATGTTCGAAATACAACAGGCACAGCTAAACCATGCACTTCGCTGGTGCTGTCCCAATGATGCCAACGGGTTCGGGTAAAAGAAATGATCGCCGCTCAATGAAACGCCAGATAATAATCCGTTATAAAGAATCCGCTCGAGCACATCAATATATTTTGCATCGCCGTGCAACAAAAACATGCGGCTGTTCCAATACACATTCGCTATTGCAGCGCAGGTCTCCGCATAGGCGCTCATATTGGGTAAATCGTATGCAGCGCCAAATGCTTCTCCATTATTGGTAGCGCCTATACCCCCCGTGATATAGATTTTCTTGTCCACCACATCATGCCATATATCATCAATAGCTGAAAGGTATTGCTTATCGCCCGTCAATGCAGCTACATCGGCCATGCCCGTATACATGTAGGTTGCACGAACAGCATGGCCAACAGCCTCATGCTGATCTACCACTTTTTTATTCGACTGGCTATATTCCTGGTTGAAATGGCCTTCTTTTCCGCGCAGGTCAAGGAAGAATTTAGCAAGATTTAAATATTCTTTTTTTCCAGTAACCCTGTAAAGTTTGGTTAAGCCGGTTTCTACTATTTCATGGCCTGGAAATTTTTCTTCCTTGCCAGGGCCAAATGTTCTTACAAGTAAGTCCGCATTTTTAATAGCGATATTCAACAAATTCTTTTTCCCCGTAGCAAGATAATGGGCAACAGCAGATTCATATAAATGGCCCGCATTGTATAATTCATGGCTCAGGTCTTCTTCTTTCTCCCAGCGCTTACTACCGATCCATTCATGTGGCTTCGGCGCTTTCATGGTGCGGAATGTATACAGGTATCCGTCTGGTTCCTGCGCTGCTGCAATAATTGAAATCAGTGTATCGAGGTATTTTTGCAATGCCGGATTTTTCTGTGCCTGCAAACTGTATGATGCCCCTTCAATAATTTTATACAGATCAGTATCATCAAATGGATAGGCTGTCATTGTATCAACAGGAATTTTACCGGCAGCACGGAGAAAATTGTCAATACGACCCGTCTTCCTGCATTGCTCCAGCGTATATGGAATTGTTACCCCCGCATTCACATTTATTTTCGGCGCCCAGAAATTATCCATGACATGGACCTGTGTAAAAGCAACCGGCTGAATCGGGTAGTCATTTTTTAACTGCGCATGAAGGTCGCCCCCACATAGCCAACCGGAAATACCGGCAGCTATTATCCTGTAATTAATTTTATTCATTGCGATAGCTTGAGCGTTATTGTTTAATATTCAATTTCCGGTTATTGCTTTATCGTAAATATCAATTGCGTAAACGAATGCGCCGGGAAATTGTAAGTAAAAGTCTTCCCGGCTATGGAAAAAGATTTTTCAATTGTTTTCACTTTTTGCTCATTTACGGAATTCTGGTCCTTTAAACCCGCTGAATTTATCTCGTAAGCAATTCCTTTCTTATCCGGTATGCCAAACTGGTTTTCGATTGCCGCCTCAATTGCCTTTGAAGGATGGCGGTTCACCACGTTTAGAACCAATGTCTGGTTTTTTGGATTATAAGATGATGACACATCCAGGTAAGATACTCCTTTATAATTTGCTACATTAAATGTATCGCTTTGCACATAAGTATTTACCGACTCACCATAACAGTTAGTTGCAAACAACTGTAGTGGGTAATAAGTTGTCTGCTTCCACAACTTATCATTCGTAATCATCATCGGGGCAATTACATTTACCAGCTGTGCAATGTTTGCCATCTTTACAATTTGCGCATTGCGCACAATAGAATTTAAAAACGTAGCAACAGCCAGGGCATCCTGCAAATCATATTTTTCCTCGAGCTTCTCTTCCACACCCGTTCTGTACCACACATTATACTCATCGAAAGCTATATATATTGACTTTTCAATTTTATATTTAAACCGTACTTCATTAATAATTCCTTCTGTTTGCTTTATTTCATTTTCCGGTTCTTTCATGGAAGCCATATACTCCAGGTAATTATTGGTACGGTCGCCAAAATAAAAATGGAGTGAGATATAATCAGCATAGTCTTTTATATGTGAAAGAACAGTTCTGTTCCATTCGGCGGTACCACCACTCCAGTAACTCAATCCGCAAACTGTTAGTTTAATAGTTGGATCAACCCATTTCATCAATTTCGCGGCTTCCAATGCGCACTTACCATAATCATCTGCATTCTTTGCTCCCATTTGCCATGATCCATCCATTTCATTTCCCAATCCCCAGTATTTCACTTTATAGGGCTTGATACGTCCGTTCTTTGCACGAAGGTTTGCATAATAAGTCCCCGTATCGCTATTACAATATTCTACCCAATTTTTTGCTTCATCAATAGTACCTGTACCGAGATTAACGGGGATATAGGGTTGTGTGTTTATTTTTTCGGCATATTGTAAAAACTCATCCGTGCCTACCGTGTTCGGTTCAATAGTACCCCACGCTAATTCCTTCCGCTTTGGTCTTGAAGCAACCGGCCCAATGCCATCTTCCCAATGATAGCCGGAAACAAAATTTCCTCCAGGCCAGCGGAGAATAGAAACACCCAATTGTTTCGTTGCATCCATCACGTCCTTACGAAAACCGGAAGCATCTGCCTGCGAAGAAGCTGGGTCATATATTCCGCCATAAATACAACGGCCCAAATGTTCTGTAAAGTTTCCGTACAGCAAAGAATCAATCGCTCCAACTGTTCTTTCTATGTCAACTTTGATTTTTGCTTTTAAAGATTGTGCATTCAATACAGAGACACCTATCGTTAAGAATGGCAGCAAGACTGATTTCCGGAGCATGTAATTTATTTTGAACGTTTTCAAAGCTAAAAGAGATTGAGTGTCTAAGTGACACTTAATTTGCTTTATTCTATACGAAAATTAACGCATTAAAATGAATCGAAAAGGCAATTGAGCTAAAATCGGAAAATTTTAATAGTGGATATCTTAAAGGCTCCTGCTTATTCCTAATTCCAACCCTCTCAATTCAGCCAAACCCTTTAAGCGTCCTATTGCTGAATATCCCGCATACGTTTTTTTATTTAAATCGTCAAGCATCTGGTGACCGTGATCGGGGCGCATCGGAATAGATTGTTTCCGTTTCTGCATTAACAAAACAATTTCTTTTACTACTTCATACATATCCGTATCACCACCAAGATGATCGGCTTCATAAAAATTTCCTTCGCTATCGCGTTTTGTATTTCTCAAATGAAGAAAATGGATTCGATCGCCGAAACGCCTTATCATTTTAGGTAAATCATTATCAGCTCTTGCTCCATAAGAGCCAGTGCAAAAACACAAACCATTTGCCGTAGAAGGAACCGCTTCCAATAAATCAGCAGCATCCTTTTCTGAGCTAACGATACGTGGCAATCCCAGTATTGAATAGGGCGGATCATCAGGGTGTATCGCCATTTTTACACCTGCCTCTTCCGCTACTGGCGTAATTTCTTTTAAAAAGTAAAACAAATGCTCTTTCAATTTACCGGCATCAATGCCGTCGTATGCTTTTAATGCAGACAGAACCTGTGCCGGTGTAAACGCATCATCGCTGCCCGGTAACCCGAGCATGGTGTTCCTGAAAAGATGATCCCTTTCTTCTTTAGTCATTTCATCAAACCGTTCTTTGGCTTTCATAATTTCCGAAGCGGAATAATCGTTTGCAGCATTGGGCCTTTTTAATAAGTATAAATCAAAAGCGATAAATGCGGAACGCTCAAAATACAATGCCTTACTGCCATCCGCCATTGAATAAGATATATCGGTCCGCAGCCAGTCCAGGATCGGCATGAAGTTATAGGTTACTACTTTCAAACCGCAGGATGCTACATTACGAAGGCTTTGCTTATAATTTTCAATGTAAGTTCTATAATTGCCGGATTGTTTCTTGATATCTTCATGAACTGGTAGGCTTTCAATTACAGTCCATGTCATACCCGCATCTTCAATCATTTTTTTTCTTCGGTTGATTTCTTCTGTTGTCCAAATATCCCCTACAGGGATATGGTGCAATGCTGTTACCACTCCTGCGCAACCTGCCTGACGGATATCTTGTAAGCTTACAATATCGTGCGGCCCATACCACCGCATAGTCTGATGCATTAACATGCTTGCAATTTAATTTTTTAATGCTTTCGTTTATAAGTTATCTTGCTGATTGATAAATTATGAAAGATAAAATATCCAACCAACCCGGTAGCTGGCTGCAAAAAGATTTTCTTTTAAAGAACCAAACGGCACGTACTTTATTTCATGATTTTGCTGCACTTATGCCGATCATCGATTATCACAACCATCTTTCCCCACAACAAATTGCGGAAGATAGTTGCTTTCAAAATCTTACCCAAGCCTGGCTCTATGGCGATCATTATAAATGGCGGGCGATGCGGACGAATGGTATCGCGGAAAAATATTGCACCGGCGATGCCAGCGATTTTGAAAAGTTTGAACAATGGGCCGCAACGGTTCCTTATACATTGCGTAACCCTCTTTATCATTGGACCCATCTTGAACTGCAACGTTATTTTGATATTACAGAGACTTTATCCCCTGCTACTGCAAAAAAGATATACAGTGAATGTTCTGAAAAATTGCAATCCAAAGAATACAGTATCCGCAACCTGTTGCGGAAAATGAATGTAAAGATTCTATGTACTACGGACGATCCTGTTGATTCCTTAGAATATCATAAGCAGATAAAAAAAGATGGATTTGAAATAAAGATATTACCTGCTTTCCGGCCGGATAAAGCCATGGATATAGATAACAACGCTTTATTTAATCAATATATCAACAAATTAGAATCAGTTGCGAATGTTTCCATTCATTCCTTTGAAGATTATTTAAATACCCTAAAAAGCCGTCATGATTTTTTTGCGGCGAATGGATGTTGTGTTTCCGATCATGGATTGTCAGAGATCTATGCAGACGATTATACTGAAAAAGAAATCATTTCCATTTTCATAAAAGCCCGTTCAGGTAATGAACTAACGGCAGAAGAGAAACGAAAATTTAAATCCGCTATGCTGGTCCTCTTTGCCCAATGGGATTGCGAAAAAGGCTGGGTGCAGCAATACCATCTCGGCGCATTAAGAAATAACAATTCAAGAATGATGCAACAACTGGGCGCCGATACAGGCTGGGACAGTATCGGCGATTTCAAATACGGGCAATCATTAGCAAAATTTTTAAACAAGCTGGATAGCAAAAATAAATTGGCCAGGACGATTATATACAACCTCAACCCCGCCGACAATGCCATGATGGCGACCATGATCGGTAATTTTAACGATGGCAGTATTGCCGCTAAAGTACAATGGGGCGCCGCCTGGTGGTTCATGGACCAGAAAGACGGAATCAAACAGCATTTAGATGTATTGTCAAATATGGGATTGCTGAGCCGCTTTGTTGGTATGCTGACAGACAGCCGCAGTTTTCTCTCATTTCCGCGGCATGAATATTTCAGACGGATATTGTGCAATACATTTGGTGAGGAAATAGAAAATGGTGAGCTACCTAATGATATGGAGTGGATCGGAAAGATTGTGCAGGACATCTGTTATACGAATACAAAGAAATATTTTGGATGGTAAGTAAACTCCATCGCGACGTTCTACTGAAAGATAATATCCTGATATGAGAGAACAAACCCTATAAATCCCAATAGCTATCTGGAGCGACACAACGATGTAAAACCGGAGTTAGTATTGCTGGTAACAAAATAAATCTGATTAAATGAAGCATTATCAATTCAAATTGATTTCTGTTGCATTGCTAAGTACCCTGTACATTTCAATACAGGCACAGCAAACTATCAGTGGTTATGTATTTGAAGACATCAATCAGAATGGTATAAAAGATAAGAATGAACCGGGGGTAAAAGGTGTCGCCGTTTCAGATCAGATAAAAGTTGTAACTACAGGTGATGATGGCTTTTATAACTTACCCGGTTCAAAAGGGTACGGGATACTATTTATTAGCCAGCCTGAGGGGTATAAATGTGTTGATTCATTCTGGAGAGCGGCAGATAAGTCAAAAACAGGATCATCCATTAATTTTTCATTGATAAAAACAAAACCAGTTTCTTCCTTCACCTTTATCCATGCATCGGATACACATATCAGCTCTGCAAGTGTAGACAGGATGAAAATGCTGGAACGAATCACCGATTCTGTAAAGCCTGATATGATGCTCATTACCGGTGATCTTGTAAAGGATGCGCTGCGTGTAAATGAGTCTGCCGCGAGAAGTTTGTATGAATTGTTCAAATCAGAAAAACCAAAGATTAATACTAACGTCTGGCTGGTTCCGGGCAATCATGAAATATTCGGTATAGAAAGGCACTTGTCATTAGTCAGCACCAGCAATCCTTTTTATGGAAGAAAGATGTATCGCTATTATTTCGGTCCGGACTATTATTCTTTTAATTATGGCGGTGTGCATTTTATTGCTTTAAATAGTCTTGATTTTGAAGATCTGTGGTATTATGGTAAAATAGATTCTGTACAATTGGAATGGCTGAAGAATGATGTAGCAGTGGTTCCTCTCAAAAATCCTATCGTTACATTTCAGCATGTACCATTGTATTCAGGAGGATTAAGCATACAGAACTATGAAGCGTATGGCCCCGGGCGTACAATTGAATTGGAGAATGGAGTTATTCAATACCGTCATGTTGTATCTAACCCGCAGGAAGTACTTGCCATTTTAAAAGATCATAATTACCCATTAGCATTAGCAGGTCATCATCATTTCCAGCAGAAATTTTCCTTTGCCGGTATGCAAACCCGGTTTGAGCAAACGGGTGCCGTAGTCGGCCCTTCTGAGGAAGGGTTATTAAAAATGCCTTCCGGCGTGATGGTCTATTCTGTCAAAGATGGAAAAATTGATGAAGGAAAATTTATACCACTTGATAAATAAGTTTATTTATTTTCAGAAACAATCCATCACATGATTAAGAAAATTCTTGGCCTGCTTGGGCTTATATTACTTGTCTTTATCGTCATAATTCTTTTTAATACATTTCGTTCAAAACCCTGGCCGGTAAGCACACTAAACAAAGAATTAATTTCTCTTCCTGATTCAGCTGTGCAACATATGAGCCAGGCCATTCAAATACCTACTGTTTCTTATAGCGATACTTTACCAATTGATACGGCAGCCTATTTAAATTTCGGTTCTTTCATAAACAAATCGTATCCGCTCATCCGGCAACATCTCACAAAAACAATGGTGGATAGTTTGAATTTTGTGTTTGAATGGAAAGGAGAAAATACTTCATTGGCGCCAATTATTCTCATGGGCCATTACGATGTTGTTCCTGTAGAAAAAGCGGTACTGGATAAATGGGTAGTACCTCCATTCAGTGGTAAAATAACCGACAGTTGTATATGGGGCCGCGGTTCTGTAGACGATAAAAGTGGGGTTATTTCCATATTAGAAGCGACTGAAGCAATGCTTCGTAAAAATTTCTTACCACAGCGAACCATTTTTCTTTGCTTCGGGCATGATGAAGAAATCAGTGGCAGCGGGGCAAGGGCGATTGTAAAATATCTTGAACAAAGAAATATAAAACCCGAATTAGTATTGGACGAAGGGGGCGAAATAACTGAAGATAAAATAAAAGATGTAAAACGTCCGGTTGCGGTTATAGGTGTTGCAGAAAAAGGATATGCTTCGTATGTATTGTCAGTAGAAAAAGAAGGAGGACATTCCTCCAAGCCCGATAAAGAAACGGCAATTGATATATTGGTAAAAGCATTATATAACTTAAGAAGTAAAACACCGGATTCAAGAATAACACCTCCTGTAAAAGAGTTTCTGCATCGGGTAAGTTCTTCTTCTGACCTTTTTGTAAACCGGATGGCAGCCGCCAATATGTGGGTATTCGAAGGGATTACAAAAAAAGTACTTTCAGCAAATCCTGAAGGAAATGCAATGATTCATACCACCCTTGTTCCAACTATTCTGCAAAGCGGCATCAAAGACAATGTAATTCCGTCTACCGCGACAGCAGTTGTAAACAGCAGGATACTGACCGGTGAAACCTCAAAAACTGTTGAAGAGTTTATCCGGAAAGCAATAAACGATGATCGTGTAAAGATAAAATCACTGGCTGGTATAGGCGCCGATCCATCACCGGCAACAAGCATTGAGTCTTCCGCATTTAAAAGAGTTGAAAATGCTATTCACAAAACGATCCCTAATGTAATAC
>JAFDYH010000051.1 GCA_018267535.1 Bacteroidota bacterium | reverse complement strand
GGCACATTGAATGTGCCTGGTATTGTTGGTTTTGGTAAAGCGTGTGAGATATGCATGCAGGAAATGCGGGAAGAAGCAGAGCGTGTGAGTAAACTAAGGGATAAACTGGAAAAAGGAATTTTGAAAATAGAAGGAACAAAGGTGAATGGAGACAGGGATACGAGGCTGCCCAATATTACTAACATATCATTTAAAGATGTGGAAGGAGAAGGACTGCTGATGGGAATTACTAAAAATATTGCAGTATCCTCCGGGTCAGCATGTACATCGGCGTCCATGGAGCCCTCCTATGTTTTAAAGGCATTAGGTGTTGATGATGAACTGGCGCACAGCTCCATTCGTTTTGGCTTGGGCCGGTTTACAACTGAAGAAGAAATTGATTATACTATTGAACAGGTAACACAAACTGTAAATAAGCTAAGGGCAGAAAACCCGGTAATAACTATAAAATGATAAAAATAAATTTATGAATACAGTACTCGAAAATGCGATACATGTGAGTGATAAAGCAAAAGCCCGGATACAGGAACTGATGGCCGATGCGGGTTATGCCAATGACCCATCTTATTTTTTACGCGTTGGCGTTGTTGGTGGCGGTTGCTCCGGCTTGAGTTATAAAATGGATTTTGATAACCAGCAGAAGCCTACCGACCAGGTATTTGAAAACAATGGCTTGAAAGTGGTAACTGATCTCAAAAGCTTTTTGTACCTCGTCAATACAACATTGGAATTTTCAGACGGATTGAATGGTAAAGGATTTTATTTTAATAATCCGAATGCAAGCCGTACCTGCGGATGTGGTGAAAGTTTTGCAGTGTAATTCTTATCTTATTTAATTGATATTCTTGAAACCGCCGGAAGGCGGTTTTTTATTTTCTATGGAATAAGCCTATCTTCCGATTTATGCTCTTACTTCTTTCCAATAATGGATTTAAGATCACGAAGGCTATATATTAACACCAGGTAATATTCAGTGTAAAAGCAGTTGTTAATTGCATCCAGGCCTGATCAAATATCTATTTTAGCCATGTGTGTGCCTTTGTATTTCATTTATTGCATTTTTCATTGAAAGACGAACACTACGACAATAAGTGAATTTTAAATTTTTACAGATCATTGTGTTGCTGTTTCCGCTCCTGGAATATTTTTTCACAACATCAAATAAGGATTGACTTTAGATTTACTACTGAATTGAATGGTGCTGAAATCAATTTTTAGAATTAGATTTCCACTTTAAATTACATAAACTTGTAACCGAACTATACAAACAATGTTTATATCAAGAAGTATTTTGTTACTGTTTTTTGCCTTTAATATTTCAACAGCCTATACGCAAACCCTGCACTGGCAACAGGTAGCTCCAGGCATATGGAAAGGCACAACAGGAAAGCCGGAAACTTATGATCTTTTAAAAGCTGCAGAAGTGTCGCCTAACAAAGAAGCATTGAGCAAGATGGGCTCTCCTTCATTTCCGTTGTCGCAGTCAACCATAATTGCAAAACAAACGGATGGAAAAACTTATTTACAGCTCCCATTAACAGAGCAGGAACAGCTATATGGATTCGGATTAAACTTTCAAACTGTTAATCAACGTGAAAGGATCTTACAATTACATGTCGATCACTATAGCGGAACCGATAATGGCCGCACTCATGCACCGGTTCCATTTTATGTTTCTTCAAAAGGATATGGAGTGTTTATCAATACTGCGAGATACATAACTGTATATGCAGGTACCGGCGTTCGCAGAGACAGTGACAACGCCCCGGCAGAGCAAGACCGGAATACAGACCCTAACTGGAACCCGCAACCTTACTCAGATGCGGTAGAAATTTTGATTCCGGCAGCGGGAGTAGAGGTGTATGTGTTCGCTGGCCCGACGCCGTTAGACGCAGTAAGACGATTTAATTTGTTTAATGGAGGTGGTTGCCTGCCACCAAGATGGGGACTAGGTTTCACACAAAGGGTGAAATCATTGTTTACCGACCAGGAAGTAATGAAAGAAGCAGATGAGTTCGAGGCGAAAGGATATCCTTTGGATTTTATCGGGCTGGAACCCGGCTGGCAAAGCAAATCATACCCCTGTAGTTTTGCGTGGGATTTAACACGATTTCCGCAGCCGGCGAAGTTTATCAAAGAAATGCTGCAAAAAAATATCCGGCTCAACCTTTGGATTAACCCTTATGTTTCAAAATATTCTCCAATTTATAAAAATATTTTGCCGTATACGGCTTCTCATACTGTTTGGAACGGTGCGATACCTGACCTCACGCTGGCGCCTGCCCGAAAAATATTCTTCGGTCAACTGTACAATGCGCAGATAAAACCAGGTGTGAGCGGGTACAAAATTGATGAAGTGGATGGATATGATAACTGGCTCTGGCCGGATGTGACAGTGTTTCCCAGCGGTGTTTCTGCAGAGCAGATGCGACAGACTTTCGCCGTATTGTGTCAGAAGTATAGCACAGAAATCTTTCATCAGCAGAATAAGAGAACCTATGGATTAGTTCGAGGTTCTAATGCTGGTGCTGTTTCTTTCCCTTATGTTATTTACAACGATTATTATAAGCACGAAGATTTTATTACGGCACTAATCAATAGTGGTTTTTGCGGCGTGTTATGGACGCCGGAAGTAAGGGCTTCTGCCAACAGCGAAGAATGGCTGAGAAGAATGCAGACGGTTATATTTTCACCCATGGTAATGATCAATGCATGGGCCAGTGGCACCAAACCCTGGAGCTACCCTGATGTGGCGGACAAAGTAAAAGAATTAGCCTTGTTGCGAATGCAGATGATGCCTTACTGGTACAGTGCTTTTGCACGGTATCATTTTGAAGGTATGCCTCCCTTCCGTGCTATGAACCTTGAAGAAGGCTTTGTGCAGAACAGTAGCCCTGAAAAAGGAAACAGCAGCCTCGAAGAAAACCCTTATACGTTAGCAACTGTAAAAGAAATCAAAGACCAGTATATGGCCGGCGATTATTTATTAATTGCTCCTTTATTTACTGGCGAAAGCAGCCGCAAGGTTATTTTACCAAAGGGGAAATGGTATGATTTCTATACAGGTACGTATGCGGGTGACGGTGAGATTATTTCTGTTTCCTCGGGGCTTGATCATATACCTGTATTTGTAAAGGACGGCGCTATTATCCCGATGCAACCTCCGTTGTTGCATGCGCCAAAAGCCGGGGATAAAGTAGATATAGAATTCAGGCATTATGGTGAAAAAGACGGAGCTTACAAACTATATGATGATGACGGTGAAACTTTTGATTATGAAAAAGGAGCTTATAGCTGGAGAACAGTTACAATGAAGAGGAATAGCAGGAATGAATGGGAAGGAACTATTTCAGCGCCGGAAAAGAATAAACCAAATACAATTGGTAAAGTAAATTGGAAACAGATGGGTACTGATCACCAACAATAACCTGCTACATTTGGATGGTTTAATAATTATTTAATAACTTAAGCATCTTTACTGAGATTAAAACGATATGCAGCCGGTTATAGGTAAATACAGATGGACCATTTGCACTCTTGTCTTTTTTGCTACGACTATTAATTACCTCGACCGGCAGGTAATCAGCCTTATAAAAGATACTCTCGATAGTGAATTTAAATGGACAAAAACGGATTATGCGAACATCACAGCGATATTCCAGCTTGCCTATGCTGTTGGTTTATTCGGTGCCGGGCGGTTGATTGATAAACTGGGTACAAAAATCGGCTATGCTTTGTCGCTAACGCTATGGAGCATAGCAGCGATTGGGCATGCATTGATAAGAACAATGACTGGCTTTTTTATAGCAAGGGCAGCATTGGGTATAACCGAGGCTGGCAATTTCCCTTCGGCTATTAAAGCAACTGCAGAATGGTTTCCGAAGAAGGAAAGGGCATTTGCAACCGGTATTTTTAATTCAGGCACTAATATCGGTGCTATCATTGCTCCGTTAAGCGTTCCCTTTATTGCAGAAAGCCTGGGATGGCGGATGACTTTTGTATTAACCGGGCTAACTGGTTTTATATGGCTTATCTTCTGGTTTTGGTTGTACGAAATACCGGCAAAGAGTAAGCGAATAAAGAAAGAAGAGTTTGATTATATACATAGTGATAAGGATGAAACGCTGAATGAGCCTGGCGCCAATAGCCCAAAAGTTACCTGGAACCGTTTATTGCAATTCAGGCAAACATGGGCTTTTGTGGTTGGTAAATTTCTTACGGATGGTATATGGTGGTTTTATCTTTTCTGGCTGCCTGATTTTTTAAAGGAACAATACGGGTTGGTAAAAACGGGTATTGCATTTCCGATAGCCCTTGTATACACCATTGCTGCTGTAGGAAGTATTTTTGGTGGTTGGCTCCCCATGTATTTAATTAAAAAGGGATGGCCGGTTTTTCAGGCAAGAAAAATTTCTATGCTGATTTACGCGTTGTGTTCAGTACCAGTTGTGCTGGCACAATTATTTGGCGGATATAATATGTGGCTTGCTGTCTGTATTATTGGTTTTGCTGCTGCCGCTCACCAGGGATGGAGCGCCAATATATTTACCACAGTTTCGGATATGTTTCCCCGTGTTGCAGTAGGAACAGTAACGGGCATCGGCGGCATGGCGGGTGGACTAGGGAGTATTATAATTTCAAAAAGTGCGGGCTACCTGTTTGATTATTATAAATCTCTGGGTCATATACAAACCGGTTATCTTATTATGTTTATCGTATGTGGTATTGCTTATTTAACAGCATGGCTGCTGATGCAATGGCTGGTGCCGAAAAGTAAACCGGTATTGTTATAATAAGTAAAGCCTCTCATGAATGATGGAGGCTTTGATCTTATTTGCAAAAAGATGACCTGAATTATATCATTTCTTTTTTCTTCTTTCTGGGAGGTGGGGTTGGTGCAAGTGGGCGGAAGGGTCTCCATATTTAGCTTTGAATGTATTTACTTTTGTTTCATCAGACAAATTATATACTTCTGCTTTTTATTTTTATCCTTTAAATGAATTTCTACCACATTTCCTGATCCCCATCTTATTTATGCAACTCCGCGTTTCTTTTATAAAAATCTGTCAGGTTTACATCCCGATGATAACCGGAGGGTTGTCTTTTACAATTTCAACTTTTGGCGATGCAGGCGGAGGTGGAGCTTTTTTTCATGCTGTGCAAATGCTGTTGCCCCTGCTGCCAGGCAGCAAAGCAGAATTATAGAATGATTCATAAAAGTATTTTCAATAAGATTCAGATAAAAGTAGAGTTCATAAAGATTATCGTAAAAATTGTTAACTAACTCATGTGAGAAGAATAGTTTCCTTGCCGTAGAGCCAGAAAGAATTACTTAGACCCGTCGTTAGGATTCCAGTAAAACAAAAAGCCTTCCGGTGGGAAGGCTTTTTTCTATGCAATTAGTTGTGATTTGGGGTGCCAAGATATGATTTTCACTCATTGCACCAAAAAATTTTGCTTATAAAATTCATTTTTGGTCATCAATACAATCCAGTAAACACCTCTGCTCATTGCAGGCGGAAGAGGTATTGTAACGTATTTATCCTTACCATCGTGATCAATGATTTGTTCGGCAATCTTAACCCCGGCTAAAGAAAAAACGGAGGCCCTGTATTTTCCCTTGGATAGAGCTGACATTTCGAACCGCAAGTTTTGTTTTACGGGGTTGGGATAAACTGTCACCAGATTATTGACAACACCCACATAGGTCCTCCTGCTGAAACTGTAAATGGTCTTATTCCCGTCACTGGCCTTTATCCGGTATATATTCAGGCCGGTTTCAGGCAAGCTGTCAATAAAGGAGTAATTTACCAGGTTGCTATTGGCAACAACGGTATCCATCGATTGCCATTGCAGGCCGTTACTGCTTTTTTCAACTGTAAAATACTGGATATTGCCGCTATCGGCCATCTGCCACTGCAGGAGAACAAAATCATTATTACTGCTGGCCGTAAAGCCTTTGAAAGTTGCATTTAAGGCGGGATTAATAGTCACCCTGGCCTGTAAGTTTTTGATAAATGAAGAAGGACCGTTAGTACAACCGGTAGTGCCTGCAGTTATAGTAGCGCCATAATAAATATCGAGGTAGTAATCTCCCGGCAACAGTCCGCTGATCAGGTCTATATTGACAGAATTATTAAACCATTCCTGGTTTTGCAATCCTTCGGAGTTGCCAAGGTTGTACAATGAGCTGCAGGTGATTGCTGAAAAAGGAGGAGGCGTACTGTTTGTATTGTATATACGATAAAAAAGATAACCGCTACACACCTCTGCCATACCTGGCTTTTTAAATGTCTTTATATAGGCAGAAGTAAGGTTCAGTTGCTGGCCGGCATTCTTGATGATCACGGCGTTGTTAATAGAGGAAGAAGAAGGTTCTGTATAACTACTGCTGCCAACTATAACCCCCCCTTCAAAAATGCCCGCATTTTGTGCCAGGAGCACTGAGGAACAAAGCACAAAAACAACAAACACACCAAAACTTCTCAGCATGATTTGCAACTTTATTATTTAAATTAAATGCCAGGTTTGTAACCAGGGCTTTCCGGCAATGTGAACGAAGGGGTGGTTTAACAGGAGGAGATTAACTTCCGGCCGTATTCAAATATAATGACTTTGCCTTATTTTGCAGCATCTTGAACCAACTTTATGTGGCCTGTTTGTAAAAAAGAATTACGCCAGTTTTTCAGCAGCCTTACGGGATATATAGCCATAGTAGTTTTTCTAATGGTGAATGGCCTGGTATTATTTGTTTTTGAAAATAATATCCTTGATTTTGGCTATGCTTCCCTCGACCGCTTTTTTCAATTGGCTCCATGGATATTACTGTTGCTCATCCCCGCTATTACAATGCGTAGTTTTTCGGATGAGTTTAAAGGCGGTACTTATGAAATATTACAAACGCGTCCGCTTACCCGGTGGCAGATTATTTCAGGGAAGTACATGGGTAGTTTGATTGTAGTATTGATCGCATTATTGCCCACATTTATTTATGCTTTTTCTATTCAGCAGTTATCTGCTTCGGAAGGATTAGACTGGGGCGCTACTATCGGCTCTTATATTGGCTTGTTTTTTCTCGCAGCTGTATTTACAGCAATCGGGGTATGTTCCAGCAGTTTTACAAATAATGCAGTCATTGCGTTTATACTTAGTTTGATCGCTTGTGCATTGATCTATTATGGCTTTAGTGCCATAAGCCGCTTGCCCATATTGAGCAATGGTGCTGATTATTATATGGATATGGCCGGGATTGATTTTCACTATCGGAGTGTAAGCCGGGGTGTTATTGATACCAGAGACCTTATTTACTTTTTAAGTATAATCTTTTTGTTTTTGTTTATAACAAACCGTAACCTGCTAAAACGATAGTTGTACCGGCTATTGCCATACAAACAGAAAAATGAAAAAACTCTTTGCTTCAAAATACTGGTGGTTTTTTTTATTGATTTTATTGGTTGGAATAAATTTTCTCGCTTCTGTTTTTCATTCCCGTTTCGACCTTACCAAAGAAAAAAGATATACACTAAGTAATGCGTCAAAACAATTATTGTCAAACCTCGATGCGCCGGTAACTATTGATGTTTTTTTGAAAGGGGATTTTCCTGCCGGGTTTAAAAAACTGGCGAATAGTGTGCAGGAGTTTTTGCAGGAATACGAGGAGTATGGAAAGGGATATGTGCATTTCCGGTTTATAGATCCATTCAAAAAAGCAAATGATTCAGCAGAAATTTTTCTGAAAGAAACACGCTCTTTAATTCTTCGCGATTCGGCACAGATTATCAGGGATACTTCCGGTTCACTTATCAGCCAGGCAAGGATAGCGATATTAAACAGTCATAGCGAAAATACCGATAAGCAGATTGTTCAGGAGTATGCGCTGACACTCCTCGATAGCTTGGTAAGGGGTTATGGCATATCCCCTTTTACCCTGCAGGCACCGGGCAAAGTGGGCGACGAACAGGTAGAGAAAAAGGTAATACCGGGGGCATTGGTTCATTATAAGGATACAACCATAGGGATAAATTTACTGAAAGGCCAGAAAAGCTATGGTACCAGCCCGGAAGAGCTGGCTTCTTTATACAATGATGTGGAAGCAACATTGGAATATAAATTTTCCAGTGCTATTGAAAAGATAACGGCGAAGCAAAAACCATTCATCGGCTATGCATTGGGAAATGGCGAAGCCTGGGGTCCGCAGGTTGACGATGCGGTTAGGACATTGATCCGCAATTATCGCTTTGATACGGTAAACCTAAAGACGCTGCCATTTATACCTGCTGAATTGAATGCGCTTGTTATTTTAAAGCCAACTATCCCATTTACAGACGCTGATAAATTTAAGATTGACCAGTATGTGATGCGTGGCGGTAAGCTATTCTGGATGGTAGATAATATGTATGCCGAGTTGGATAGCCTTGCAAAATCAGGCGGGTTTATTGCATTTGACCGGGCATTAAATTTAGAAGATATTCTTTTCCGTTATGGTGTACGGCTGAATCAAAACCTGCTGGAGGATATGCAGTGTGATAAGCTGCCGCAAATCGGTAATGACCCGAATAGCCAGCAGGCGCCACGACTTGTGGATTGGCCCTATTTTCCCATATTAAATGGTACAGATAACCCGATTAGTAAAAATCTTGACGGTGTAAGAGCGATTTTCCCGAACACATTGGATACGGTGAAAGTGGATGGGATCAAAAAAACATTCCTGTTACGTTCGTCAGTTAATGCAAGGGTATTGCAGGCACCGGCCCGTATCGATTTTGAGTATTTGCAGATCGCACCGGATATAAAACAGTTTTCAATCCGCGATACTACGGTAGCCGCCCTGCTGGAAGGAAAGTTTAAATCATTATTTGCCGGCCGCGTACCGGCAACTCTTGCTGATTCTATGAAAGCATATGGGGTGCCTGTAAAAAATGCCTGTGATACAGCAACGAAAATGATTGTTGTTGCCGATGGGGATATTGCTACAAATTTCATCAGCCAGCAATACGGCCCCTTACCGATGGGTTTTAATTTATATTCCGGGTACACGTTTGCCAATAAAGAATTTTTCTCCAACGCAATAGACTATTTGGTTAATCCATCCCATATCCTGGAAACAAGAGCAAAAGATTTTACGCTTCGTCTGCTGAACCCGAGAAAAGTAAAGGAACAAAAGCCGTTATGGCAATTTGTAAACATAGCCCTGCCCGTTATACTTGTTATTATCATTGCGTTGATTTACCAGCAGGCGAGAAGGAAACGCTATGCTTCCTGATTAAGAGGTACAAATTGCGATTGAAAGCCCGTAGAACTGCAAACTGATAACTGCCAACTCTTAATAGTATCTTTGCTCTAATTTTTAACCCTTACGAATGACACCTACCCAGGTAAGTTATCTTGTTTTCGGAATTGTTTTGTTGGTCGCTATTGTGCTTGATCTGGGCCTTCTCAGTAAAAAATCAGCGACAATCAGTTTAAAAAAGGCCTTGATTCAGACCGTCTTTTGGGTTGCTCTGGCTTTTGCATTCGGTGTATTTGTGTGGTTTGAAAAAGGAAGAACCGAGGCATTTGAATATATCAGTGCCTATATGATGGAATGGAGTCTCAGTATTGACAATATTTTTGTGTTTATACTGATCTTCAGTTTTTTTAAGATAGAGGAAAATCATGAGGCCAGGGCATTATTAATAGGGATATTGATGGCTATCGTTTTCCGCATCATTTTTATTTCGGCGGGCGTTGTGCTGGTTGAGCGTTTTGAATGGATACTCTATATATTTGGCGCTTTTCTGGTTTATACAGGGGTAAAAATTTTTGCTGTAAAAAAAGAAGATGATGATTTTGATCCCGCAGCAAATCCAGTCTATAAGTTACTTAACCGTTTTTTACCGATCGTTCATGACGATGTGGAAGGGAAGTTCATTGTGCGGCGAAATGGGAAACGTTTTTTTACCAATCTTTTTGTCATCGTTATTTTGCTGGCTACAACCGATATTGTATTTGCATTAGACAGTATTCCTGCTGTATTTGCTATTGTTGCATCCAAGGATGAGATGATCATTTATACCAGCAATATTTTTGCTGTACTGGGATTACGCTCTTTATTCTTTCTATTAAAAGGGGCGGTTAATAAATTTGAATACCTTCAGCAGGGGATTGCCATTGTGTTAATTTTTATCGGGCTAAAGATGTTGCTGGAAAAACTGGTATATATCCCGGCATACATTTCGTTAATGGTAATTATTATCTGCCTGGCCGGTTCAATCGTTTACTCGATACAGGCAGCAAAAGCCGATTCTGAAAATAAATCTTAAACTTTCATTTGAGCTATACAATTAAAAAAATAGCAGAAGTTGTAAACGGTAAATTATTGCAATTCCACCAGGATGTTGCAATAGAAAACCTGTTGCTCGATAGCCGTAAAACCTATGCAGTTTCCTCCTCTGTTTTCTTTGCTTTAAAAGGGATCCGAAGGGACGGACATCGCTACATCAGTGAATTGTATAAAAAAGGGGTACGAAACTTTATTGTCAGCTCAACGCCGGATATACTGATGTTCCCGGAAGGAAACTTTATTTATGTTGATGATACATTGGCAGCTTTACAGCAATTAGCTTCCTTTCACCGCAAGCAATTTGATATTCCGGTAATCGGCATAACCGGCAGTAACGGAAAAACAATAGTGAAAGAATGGCTGTACCAGTTACTTCATGAAGAGTATACAATTGTCCGTAGCCCCAAAAGCTACAATTCCCAGATAGGTGTTCCCCTCAGTGTGTGGCAAATAAATCAACAGCATACGCTGGGGATTTTTGAGGCTGGTATTTCCCGGCCCGAAGAAATGCAAAGGCTTGAAAAAATAATTCGGCCAACAATCGGCATATTAACCAATATAGGAGAAGCCCATAGCGAAGGATTCACTTCATCAACACAGAAATTAGCAGAGAAGGCTAAATTGTTTGCACATTGCAACAAGATAATCTATTGCAAAGACCATACTGTTCCCGAACACCTGGATATCGAAGGGGAGCATCGTGATCTTTTCAGTGATAAAGCTGCTTTTTTCAGCTGGAGCAAACATTATCCTGCCTGGTTAAAGATCATTGACGTAAAAAAGGAAAATAACCAGGCAATCATTTCCGCTGTATTTAATGAGAGTGATATTTCTATTGACCTGCCTTTCACAGATGATGCTTCAATAGAAAATGGGATAACCTGCTGGTGCACATTACTGGCTTTAGGATTTAAGCATACAATGATACGTAGCCGGCTGATGTTGCTTCAGCCGGTAAATATGCGCCTGGAACTAAAGAAAGGAATCAATAACTGTACAATTATCAATGATAGTTACAGCGCTGACCTTAGCTCATTAAAAATCGCGTTGAATTTTTTAAATCAACAGGGGAACGGTGATAAGAAGACGGTAATACTTTCCGATTTTTTACAAAGTGGCCAGGAAGATGAAGCATTATACAGGCAGGTGGCTTTTGACTTGTATTCATACAAGGTGGACAGAATAATCGGTATTGGCCCAAAAATTTCTACTCATTTATCTTTTTCTTTTCCGGATGATAATTATCAACCGGAAGTTCATTTCTTCCTTACTACGGCAGAGTTTACCCGTCATTTTTTGTCTTCTGCATTTAAAGATGAAACAATATTAATAAAAGGCGCAAGGGTTTTTGAGTTTGAACAGATTGTTCAGTTGCTGGAGCAGAAGGTACATGAAACAGTACTTGAGATAAGTATAGATGCCATTGTACATAACCTGAAGGAGCATCAGCGTTTGCTGAAACCGGAAACCAAAATAATGGCGATGGTAAAAGCATTTGCCTATGGTAGCGGCGGTGCGGAAATAGCAGGTGTACTGGAGTATAATAATGTTGATTATCTCGGAGTGGCTTATACTGATGAAGGGGTGGAATTGAGAAAATCAGGAATTACCTTACCGGTAATGGTCATGAATCCGGAAGAAAATTCTTTTGATGCGATAATTGACAATAATCTCGAGCCGGACCTTTATTCTTTTGAAATACTACGACAGTTTGATGAGCTGTTGCAGCGAGAAGGGTTATTGCAATACCCTGTTCATATTGAAATAGAAACCGGAATGAACCGGCTTGGATTTGCCCCTGAAGAAATAGAAAAACTGGCGGATTATTTGGCTTCTTCCGGTACGTTAAAGGTACAGACTGTATTTTCTCACTTGGCAGCAAGTGAAGATGAAACTGAAGATGATTTTACAAAACAGCAGTTCATAAAGTTTCAGCAGGCATGCAGCCTGCTGAATAGTAAATTAAAATATCCTTTTCTGAAGCATATTTCGAATTCAGCAGCAATTATACGTCACCCGGATATGCAAATGGATATGGTACGATTGGGAATCGGGTTATATGGAATTGATAGCGCCAATACCGGCATTGCAAATCTGTTGCCGGTGGCTACATTAAAATCAACAATAGCGCAGCTAAAAAATATAAAGGAAGGCGAATCGGTAAGCTATAACCGAAAAGGAATCGTTAACCGTGATTCAGTGATCGCGACGGTGCGTATCGGTTATGCAGATGGTTATACAAGAAGATTGGGATATGGAAATGGGAAAATGCTGGTGAACGGAAAGGCTGCCCCTGTAATTGGTACCGTTTGCATGGATATGACGATGGTGGATGTTACCGATATATCCAACGTAAAAGAAGGCGATGATGTAATTGTATTTGGGGCGCAACTACCGATACAACAGGTTGCCACCTGGGCCGGAACGATTCCCTATGAAATCATGACAGGTATTTCCCAGCGGGTGAAACGGGTTTATTTTGAAGGATAGGAAGTCAAAAAAATCATTGTAATCAACAAACGCTACCGTATTAACCCCTTTAATATTTAGGGCTTGATTGATTCCGGCAATTTAACTACCACCCTTGTCCACGACTTCCCCCTTCCTGCTTTTCGCCTATATTTGCTGCTAAATTTTTTGATAGTGAAGCTCAGAAATGTAGTTATTATTATCGTGGCTATTATTATTGCAGACCAGGCCCTGAAAATATGGATTAAAACATCTTTTCCTTTCGGACATGTAAAGGATGTAATGGGAATAAAATGGTTTAAGCTCTATTTTATAGAAAATGAAGGAATGGCCTGGGGCTGGAAATTCGGCGGTGACTGGGGTAAGATGATTCTCACGTTATTTCGTTTGGGTGCGGTTATTTTCGGTACTTGGTATCTTGCCCGTATCGTAAGGCATAACTATCACAAAGGGTTTATTGTATGCGCTGCATTGATATATGCGGGGGCTTTAGGTAATCTGATCGATAGTATGTTTTATGGGTTAATTTTTTCTGCCAGCGATTACTCATCAATAGCAGCTGTCTTTCCAAAAGGTGGCGGTTATGCAGGCTTTTTGCATGGCCGTGTTGTAGATATGCTATACTTCCCTCTGATCCGTTCTCATTTCCCTTCCTGGGTTCCGGTATGGGGTGGCGAAAATTTTGAATTCTTCAGCCCTATTTTCAATATCGCCGATGCTTCCATTTCAATAGGGGTTATTACCCTTCTGATTTTTCAGAAAAAATTTTTTAAAAAACCGAGCACTGATGGTGATCATCCTGTTGTAGAAACCAGCACTAAAGTGAATGATGAAATGCAGGTATTATAAATGAAACAGCCGTGAAGAATCACGGCCATTTAGATCTATAAGGAAGGGTACGGAAAAAACTAGTTTTTCAATTTTATTACTGACTTACTCAGAATTTTATTGCCCGCTTTAATGCGAAGTGTATAAGCACCTGGCGGCAATGATGATGTATTGCTGAAAACAAGGTGGTTGGTTCCCGAAACAAGGCTGCTCTTTGTGTGTTTGATAGAGCGACCAAACATATCCAGCAGGTCAGCTTCTGTTACAGGAATGGCTTCCGGGGCATTTATATAAAAGTCAAGCTGATTTACAAATGGGTTAATAGCCGATATAATTGCCAGGTTCCTGGAAGCCGGCGATAATTGTATCGTTCGGGTATATCGTGTGCGACTTGTCTTACTGCTCATTTTTACCCTGTAATAAGAGAGACTATTTACCGGTTCAGGATCGGTATAGGTATATGTATTCAGGGAGGCTTCGTAGTTACCATAACTGCTCACATACCCGACTGCCGAATAGTTAATACCGTCGGAACTTTTTTCAATTAAAAAATCAAATGGCTCGTTTTCTGTATCGGTTGTCCATGCTAAAACGGATTTGTCATTTTGAACAGTACCTGTAAATGATACGAGGTGCGTTGCCAAAGTGGTACCGCAGTTAAGAATATTTAAGGTGATTGTCGTAGAACCATCGGCTACCTGGCAATTGGGGTTAGACAGGTTGGGAACTGTTGTTCCGACAACGACCCTGTACTTGCTGCCACTATCAGTTCTGTAAGCTACAAACGGTGGGTAATTAACGGAATAAGTGTATTCAGTGCCGTTCCAGACCGGTACGCCTACACCGGCGCCTGAGATGTCAGTCCAGGTTGCACCTCCGTTTATACTCTTTTGCCATTTAAAGTTTGTATAGTTATTGAAATATGATCGAACAATAACTCCCATATTTACTACATTACTATCGCAAATACTGGGATTCGGTGTAGGAGTAAAAGTAAAGTTTGGAGAACATGTAGCAACTGTAATATCATCCAAAGCCCAGTCATTACCACCGCCGCCAGGAGCATTGTTGATTAGTTTTAAAGTAACACTGGTTTGCCCTGCCCCGGTTAAAAAGGTGAGCCCTTTTTTGATCCATTGCCCTGTATATTTTACATTACCAGTGGTATAATAATCAACGCCGTCTAATTCATAAGTCAGGTTGGGGTATACACCAGATGAATCGCCGGGTGCAGTAGGGATATATCCTGTGCCGGTGGCACCGGTGCCGGTAGAGTCACATCCGCATTTCGAACATATATTTCTTACCCACGTTGATATTTCATAGTATGTATTGGGACAAAGGCCGGAAATAGTATGCTGAAATGCAGAGTCAATTCTGTAAGCTGCATTTACAACGAGCATATAACCACCCGTAGCACCTGAAGCTGTTGCCGGGTTACCGGTAATTGGATTGGCGGCGCCGGTATGGTCACCTATAATATCCCATACACTGAAAATACGGTGCGATGGTGTTTGTGAATTATCGGGTTTAGCCCATGTATTCAAAGTTGAAAAACCATTAGCTGCCGTGGTGCCACCACTGGTGTTGTTGGAAACACCATAGTAATAGTCATTCGGCATACCGGCACTGCTTGAAAATGTAGCATAAGTGTAGCCAGGAGGTACATTGGCCGAGGCAGCACGGTCTTTTGTATTGCCCGAACCGAAAGAACCATTAAACTCCGTTCCCAGCGCGTTTACCCCGACTGTATTTGCACAGATACCAAAATTCTTATAAATAGCAACGGGGTTTGAAGGAAAGTTGAAAGTCAGGTTGCTCAGACCTGATTTATAACTTACAGAACCACCACCGGTATTGATCAGTGTGCCAATCGCAGAGGTTACTTTGACCCTGAAAGATGCAATCATTATACAGCTGCTTCCATAAAATGATGGGCGGTGGGTATTGCGGATTCTTCCCCCGGCTGCTGCCGTAGCAGGAGCATCTCCAACAGTATATCCCATATTTATACGAACTGTGGCGCCGCTTATCCAACCTGCGTCATCGCCAGCAACATCAGTAAACTGTTTGTAAATTTTTCCTTCATTAGTTCGCACACATACCGTTCCGGGAATATAAGTTGTACCAGCAGGAATAGCATCCGTGTACATAACATTATCGATGACAGTATTGCTGGCGCCATTTTTACGGACTACAACTGAGGACCTGATTTCTAAAGTGTCGCCAGGCTCTACGGTACCACCGTTGACGCCTTTGGTGACATTCAAATAGCTTTTCCCAAAATCAAATTGGGCTGATAGCTTGTTCGTACTCAGCGAAAGGAGAACGAACATCGCTATAAAAGCTGTTAAAAAATGGGTGAAGGGTACAGTTAGTTTCATAGAATTGATTTAGTGTTTTCAAATAGGATAGCTGGGTTACTAATGTTTTCATACATTAAAATTAATATCATTTAAAACCCAGAACAATAGTGCTTTACTATTAAAAAGCCAGCTTTATTTACTTTGTTTTTTATAGTATAAACCCTCATATAAATTGCTCTGTTTCTATGTAAAAAGTGAAGTACCTGTACCAGGCACTCCTATATGACTTTGATCAGAAAAATTTATGTATACCAGCTTTGGTTTGGAAATTTAAAGTCACCCGGAAAACAAAAAAGCCCCATTTTGGGGCTTTTTTGTTTTGCTTAAGGTTTATACGATGTAATGAAGGTCTATTTATCCGGGTTAATTTCTTTGCTGTCGTTTATAAAATCTTTTTCACGATAGGGGTTGACCATTGGCTGAATCCTAAGGTCGCTTACTGTGCCGGTATTGCTATGTTCCCAGAGCTTTAACTCTGACTGGTATTCTTCCTCTGGCAGGTTTAAGGCTTTAAGTGGATAAGCAGCAATATAAGGACGTTTTTCGGCTGCACTTTTCATGGTAATGGATTTACTGTGGTTAAATCGTTTCTTTAAACGTTAAAAGTAGTTCAATTATGATACAAGTTGAAGCTTCTAAGTAGCAAAAAATGGAAGAACGGTGGTTCTTCCATTTTTAAGCCGAAGTTTTACGATGTTTTTTTAATCAATTTTACCTACCATGTTAGCGGGGATTACCCATTCATCAAATTGCTGCGGTGTTACATAACCAAGTTTTATGGCCATTTCTTTTAATGTTGTTCCCTCTTTGTGGGCCTTCTGTGCAATCTCTGCAGCTTTATAATAACCAATTTTTGTATTAAGTGAAGTAACCAGCATTAGTGAGTTGTCAACATGTTTTTTGATGTTTGCTTCAATGGGTTCTATGCCTACCGCGCATTTATCATTAAACGAAACGCAGCCATCCCCGATCAATCTTGCACTGTGTAAAAAATTATAAATCATCACGGGTTTAAAAACATTTAATTCAAAGTGACCGGTGGCTCCGCCAATACTTATAGCAACATCATTTCCCATAACCTGCGCGGCAATCATTGTTAATGCTTCACACTGCGTTGGGTTTACTTTCCCTGGCATAATCGAAGAGCCAGGTTCA
>JAFDYH010000050.1 GCA_018267535.1 Bacteroidota bacterium | reverse complement strand
GCCTGGACGATACATGATGGCTGGAAAGCCCCGCAGGCTGCAGGCGTTATTCATACGGATTTTGAAAAAGGATTTATTAAGGCGGAAGTAATCGGCTACGCCGACTACATTCAATACGGCTCTGAAGCTGCCTGCCGAGATGCCGGTAAACTAAGAATTGAAGGAAAAGAATATGTGGTAAAGGACGGCGATGTGATGCATTTCCGGTTTAATGTCTAAGCCTGAATTGATAGGGTAACTGAAAGGAGCATGATTGCATGGATGATAAATATCCTTTAACCCGATTCACTTATCAATTCAGCTTTTACTAGAATAAAGCTGTCAATGATGCTTTACCTACATGAACCGTTCTTGCAGTAGCCGGCTTTCTGCCATCATACTGCACGCTTAATTCCAGGTTATTAAGCAGGCGTTTTGTTATGGTTACGTTCCATATATAGTTCTTGCCGGGTAAAAGTCCATCAAGCATTGTGTAGCCGACGGTTGAGTTAGAACTATTGCCTGTCTTCGAAGTAAACCTGATATTGTCAAATGTAAACTTGGTTGCAATCGAAGTACTCTGCAGTATGTTATACTTTGATTCTACATTAATAGAGCTTGAATTTGTTTCTTCACCACCATAGTCAATCTTATTCTTTTTTGTTTGTACTTTATACCCGGTTGAAAAGCGGAATGTAGTACCCTGTATAAAATCAATTTTAGGTTCTACGCTATAGATACTGAGTTCATAATTTCTGTTATCAAAAACCTTGGATGCTGTATAAAGTGCACTTAAAGCCCTGTGTGTTTCAGTGGTAAATGTAATTGACTTGCTCAGGTTCCAGCGTGTTTTCAGGTTCCAGTCGTTTTGTTTCCGGCTTTCATAGCCATAGGTCAATAATGATTTACCGCCGTTGCGCAGGTTACTTAAATCAAACCCCCATTTATTGCTGAAACGGTTGAATGAAAGCGTATTCAGAATGGTTGTCGTTAGTGCAATTAGCGCTGTATCATTCAGGTCAAGTTGAAAAGGGTTAAATTCAAAATCCCCTTTGGCAACGGATTTTTTATTGATTTGCATTGAGCTCTGGAAATTTATACGGGAAGCGAAATCTGCCAATCCTTTCAACCCCGTTCCAGTAAGTACAGCCCGCGGGTTGACAGCCAGGCTATAGTTGAGCGTATTATAGTTTGCTTTTAAAAATTGGTTAGTTGGAGTAAATACGCGGATATATTTTGCCTGGTCAGGGAATAAAGCCAGTTCAAATTCATTTAACGTTTGTATTCCATCACCATTATAATCATTCCACGTATATTGCCCCTGCCCTGCCGGTACTTCTAAATAAGCGAAATCTCTTTTTTGTTCCTGCCCTGCACCTACTTCATATAATACATCACCGGTCAGTAACCCGTTCCACTTAGTGACCATATACTGGGCCCTTCCCAAAACTGTCTGGTCGTCTTTCTGTGTTGTCAATGTCGTATTCGTTACTTTCAATTTACGGAAGGTCGCATCCAGTGTAAATTGATGTTCCGGGTTTTTCAATAACTCAGCCTTTACGTTCAGGTTCATACTCCGGTCAGCTTGTATCAGGCTTTTACCATATGGAAATTTATCGGCGCGGGTAAAAAATGTTATGGCATACTTATTTCGCTTATTTTCATCGGATCGCAGGTACACAGAATATGTATTGAAGGAAAACGCGACCGGTGTTAATGTATCTGCAGATTTATTGAATGTTTTGTTTTGCTCCAATGCATAGTTAAGCCCTAGCCGGTAATTCGCCATTTTTTTGAAGAGCTTACTCATGTCAATCACCGGCCTGACAAATACGCCTTTGTCCGTCAGTGTGTTGAAATTGGTAATGATAAACTGGTTATTAAACTGCCAGCCCTGCAGGTTTACTTTATGAACTATGGAATTCCGGAAACCAATATAGTTATCGCTTCGATGATAGTTGGTAAACTGGTAGGCGACTGAATGGTCTTTATCATTTTTCAATTCTGCAGTTGCCTTAATAATATTTTCAGTAACTCCGCTGATTGGCGTCTGCACCGGCAACCCCCAATCGCGGGTAAATTCCACGTTTCTTATTCTTTCCAGTGGTTTGAATTTGGCTTGCACATATTCGTAATCCAGCCCGGTGTTTAATTGCAGTTTATTCTTTGTCGCAAATTGCCTGGTATTTGTCAACTGGAACTTACCCGCAAACCCGTTATCGTCACCATTATTGATTTTTGAAAAAGTATTAACATCGTAATTACTCATCGCCACTTCGGCCTTCATTAATGTATTTTTTGAAACAGCATAATCTATACCGAGGTTTACGATTTGCTGTTTCTTGGGTGTAACGAGAATGGTAACAGGCTCAAACTGTCCCTGCTTTACATTATTTACAGGGGCTACAAATTTGTAAACCTTGCCATTGGCCCCATTGAAATCCGCTATGTAATTTCCCCGGCCAATTCCAACATCTGAAAATGAAACATTGTACTGCGCAGAATCAGGACTGTTAGAATACTGGTAAAAGGAATCAATCAAAGCGCCATTGGTATAATAAATTTTCGCATAGAGTATTTTATTAGCAGAAAAAGTATCTAATACTGCAGTCGGGTATAATGCTTTTTGAATACTATCCCCGATACCGGATAAAAACTGTTTCTGTCTATTATCCAGTACCTGGTTGATCTGCGAATTCTTTGCATCACTGTTATTGAAAGCACCAATCCTTAATTTCAGCTTCTTCCCGATTTCCAGTTCTTCATTCATGAAAATATTCGCATTCAGGTAATTCCGGTCTGCGTATTCAAATTCCACCTGTATGCGGCTATCTTTTGTAATCATACGGCGGGGGGTAAACGTAATTTCTGCGGTATTGTAGTTGATAACATAGTCCTGATCTTCTCCCCGTTGCAATAATTCGCCATTGATAAACACCCGTTCTGTTCCGGCCAGCACGATAAAAAAGAATTCGTTGTTTGCACCGGTTAAGCGGTAAGGGCCCTGGTTCCCCTCCAATCCCTCGAAAACATTCCGGTTGAACTTTCCTTTGGCAATCGACCCGCTTAACATGGTACTGGATGTTAAGGAAGGTGAAATTTTATT
>JAFDYH010000004.1:4355-8200 GCA_018267535.1 Bacteroidota bacterium | reverse complement strand
GTCTTCTTTGAATTTTTAGGTATAACGATATTATCATCCGGGCCTACCAGGGACGTTGTTGATTTCATAAACAGTACGGGTTCCGCCGGTGGTGTCGCACCGGTTTCTCTTGCATGATCCGCATAATTCAAACCAATGCAAAGAATTTTTGATGGCCTGGCTACAGGGCTTCCCAGGCGAACTCCGTCTTTTATTTCAGGTAATGAAGACTTATTGGAATCAATAAATTTTTTCAAACGACTCAATCCATCCTTCTCAAAAAATGCTTCATTATAATCTTCACCAAAAGCGGATGCGTCGTATTTAATACCATCAATGATAACACCCGGTTTTTCTTTATTTAATTCACCAAATCGGATCAGTTTCATATACTATTCTTTAGTTTAAATTATTTTCTTACCGTTTCAAAAATTTTATCCATGATCACCCATTTTTCTCCAGGCTTGGCCCAGGGCAAGGCCTGCTGGTACTTCCACATCAACTGTTCCCATTCCTGCACCCGTGGGTCTGCTTTATCAGCGGCATTTTTAGCTTCAAAGCTAAATGTATCATCTACTTCCATAATCATGAACATGCGGTTGCCGGTGCGATATATCTCCATAACAGTTATCCCGGCGTCATGAATTGTTTTGAGTATTTCCGGCCGCCCTGTTTTGTGATAAGCTTCATATTCTTTGATCATCTGCGGATCATCCACCAAATCAAGTGCAAGACAATATCGTTTCATATTCTTATTATTAAATACGAGGAGGCTAAAGGTAAATAGTTCCGCCTTATTTTACTGCAAATACGGGAATGTTCGATAATTTTCAGGCAATCGGTTGACTTGCTACTACTCACCTGGATGGTAAGTTTTTTCGGCATGCTTCAAAACATCTTCTTTATAGTAAAGAACATCCTTAAATTTTCCCTGCGTGTACATCTCCAACTGGTCTGTAAAATGCGGTGAAGAGGGGTCACCACTTTCACCACCAGCTAACAATGATTTGGCTTTTATCTTCTTTCCGAATTCCACTGCGCAGACAAAGCTATTGCCACTTACACCGTATCGTTTATTGGTACCCGGGTAGTAACGGCTGTTATATGAAGGTAACATACCCCACGCTGCGGAAGCGAATCCAACAGGGAAACTTGTTTTATCATCATTGAATTGTTGCCTGATGTCAGAAGATATACGCTGATAGCGGTTGATTTCTCCCCAGGCTATATCCCATTTACCAAATTTTGATTTTAATTCATTGATTACTGCCAGCAGTGGTGGAAACAATTCGTCCTTTGTAGCTGTTTCAGCAAATTTTTTTACAAGTGCTACCTGGTCATCCCATCCTTCATCTATATAAATGCGCTGAAGTGTCTTCGTTAGTTTTTCCGCCCATTCAACAGCCAATGTAGTAGCAACAGAGTTTTCCGATGAATTAAAATCCCATTCTTTCAATACATGAACAGGTTCCGCCAATTGCTGGTATAAAGAATCATTCGTTGAAAAATTTTTTTCAAAAGAACTGACCAGGGCGGGTATTAATATTTCAAAGGCAGAAAGTTTGCGGTCGTATCCAGCAGCAATCATTTTATCAATCGTGAACGATTTTTCTTTACTTAAAACCCTTGCGGCGTTTAAGCCCCGAAAGTTCTCCCCATCCGGCGCCATATATGCAGGATAATTTTCTCTTTTCGGGCTGCTGCTGCCGGATACAGTAAAAGGGGTAGAATTACAATTCTGAATCCATCCGGTTGCCGGGTTATATACATGCACGATTTCATCTGTAGTATGCAATCCATTCCATTCAGTCTCACTCGTTGTTCCATCTATGGGTTTACCCCAGTTTAGCTTTGCATCCCGCCTGGGGACATAATCACCATGCCAGTAAGCGATATTTCCTTTACTATCTGCAAACACCGTATTGTTAGAAGTATTGGCATGCAGGTCCATTACCCTTTTGTAGTCTTCGAACCCTTTTGCTTTTGTTCGTTGCCAGCTTTGTATCAAACTGGTGAGTGAACGGTTATAGCTTTTTACACTTAGCCATTTTCCATCCCGCTTTGCCATTACAGGGCCATGACCCGTATAATAAGCAGTTATTGCTTTTGTTTCAATAGTTCCCCCGCTTATATAATGAAGTATTATCTTTTTCTCCCTGACAGGTACTTGCTTTTTATTATACTCGTAAAAAAATTTATCCCCCTTCTTTGTTATATTTTCAATATACACATCTGCCACATCTACATTGCTGGATGTATGCATCCAGCCGCAATAAGAGTTGAAGCCCTGGTAAACAAATAACTGGCCCCAGGTTACTGCCCCGTATGCATTCAACCCCTCTTCACTTACCACATGTACTTCAGGCCGGAAATAAAAAGTAACATGCGGGTTGATATATAAGATCGCATTACGCGACTCTGTTCTTGATGGCGCTACAGCAAAACCGTTTGAGCCAATCGTATTGTCTTCGAATAAATTTTTTATTCCTGCTACAGGAGCAGTTCCCCCGAGATAAAAACTCTTTACCTCATCTTCTGTTACATCCCCTGTGCTGATAGCACCGATGCTTCCATCTGTCCACAATAACTGATACCAGGGTTTAAACCGGTTTAATAAAGCCGGCCTTACTTGTGGGTGCTTGTATAAATAATAATTAATACCATCCGCATAGGCATTCAGTAACTTTTGCAGCCATGCCGGGCTTTTTTTATAATCTGCAACGGCCCCGGAAGAATCAATAATTAATCTTACGTACAAATCATTCTTCAACTCGTCCTCTCCTTTTATTTCCGCCATGCGGCCGAGTTTTTCAATATAATTCATCTCCACTCTTTTAAAATCATCTTCACATTGCGCATACAACAACCCAAATACAGCATCAGCGTCTGTTTTTCCATATACATGCGGAATACCCCAGTTATCGCGGATAACAGTAACCTGTTTTGCCTGTTTTTCCCAGCGATTGATTTCATCTTTGGTAAAACCCTGGGCACATAATTGAATGGGAATAATAAAAAGGAACAAAAGCTTATTCATGTAAACAGGAATTTCTTTCAAAATACTAATTCTTTGATTCCCGCTTGCAATAACCAGTTTTATTTCTGCGAAAGCAGAAGGAAATTTACCAGCTTCTTGTTATCAATCAAGCTCCGCACTATTTACTCAGCATTTCTTCCACACCTATCCAATTGTCGGGAACTCCACTTATAAGATAACGGTTGACATTGGTTAAAAAATATTTTGCCGTAAGGTCATTGGGATTTATGATGGTAATTTTTTCAAAAGATGCACCGGCTTCCCTGAAAGACTTATTGATATAATGATTCATGCCTTCATTAAAAAGAGTAAGTGTCTTTGTCTTGTGTTCTATATCATGATGTGGGCTACCGCTATAACATTCATGAATGCCAATAGCCGATTGCTTACCCTTTAACTGGACCCTGCCAAGATAGCGAAGATGAAAAGTATCTTTTTTGTCAATCTGCTGCAATGCCGCATCACTAATGATAATACCCGCTTTATAATATTTCGTCAGGCTTTCCAGTCGCGATGCAGTATTCACTGTATCTGAAATCGTCGCGGCATCCAATCGATCCGTATCGCCGATAATTCCCATAATCAAAGGCCCTGTATGCAACCCTAAACCAATTTGCACTATAGGAAGATTTTCGGCTTCTCTTTGCAGGTTGAATTTTTGTAAAGCCCTTTGAATTTCTATTGCCGCATTCAAAGCATCCATCGACGAACCGGGAAAGATAGCCATGATTGCATCACCGAGATACTGGTTGATAAATCCATTATGCTTACCGATAATAGGCCCCATCATTCCACTGAACGATTGCACAAACCGGAAGTTTTCGTGCGG
>JAFDYH010000004.1:0-4242 GCA_018267535.1 Bacteroidota bacterium | reverse complement strand
ACCTCAAACAACCTGCGCATTGCTTCTTCTTTTTCCCTCGCTTCTCGGATGTTCTTTTCATACAACATAGCACTTTCAATTGCCGAAGATGATTGCAATGCCAATGTCGTTAGTAATTTAAGATCGGCAGCAGAATATTGCTGTAATGTATAGTCTGCCAGGATTATCGCCCCCATCACCCGTTGGTTTACTTTCAGTGCCCCATAAATAATGGAATTGACTTCTGCTTTAATAATACCTGTTTGTTTTAAATCAGCGATATCACTGGTTATTTCCGATTGTCCGCTCAATACAATTTTCAATAAGAGGCTGATCCCTTCATTTACTTTTTCAAGATTAAAGAATACCTGGCCGGAAGATGTAACCGGTTTCAGTTGCTTTGTGTCCTCATTCCAAAGCACTACAACACCGCCATCTGAATGGATAAGCTGACCGGCTTCTTCCAACGCAATACGGGCTATCGCTGAAGGATCAATAGCCTGCGCCAGTTTTTCGCTGAAATCGAAAATGAAATTAATTTCCTTGTAAAGGTTCAATACTTCTTTCCCCAGTTTCTTTTTGTCATTCTCCTTTTGCAACAAAGCCGTCAGTAAACCGGCAATTAATCTGGCTTTGGCATCGCCCGTAACATAACCTATAAGCTCACCATCTATCCCAACCGGGAACTGGCTCGCACCGGTTCCGGGATTATTGTTAAAAAAAATATTTCCCGCTGTATCGGAAACCTGTACATGCACATTCATCATACCGCACAATTCTTCCAG
This sequence comes from Bacteroidota bacterium, assembly GCA_018267535.1. Classification (GTDB taxonomy): domain Bacteria; phylum Bacteroidota; class Bacteroidia; order Chitinophagales; family Chitinophagaceae; genus JAFDYH01. The sequence goes on along the minus strand of JAFDYH010000004.1, from coordinate 3,478 downwards.
TAAAGAATAAACCGGCGATTTCTTATTCAGAATGGTTTTGAGATTAAATAATGCCATGAGGGTTTATAATAACATTCGCTTGCGGGAACAGCAGTTGTTAACTGATCTGCAATACTCTTTTTGCTTTATCCAATATTGCTTCGGGGTCAAATGGCTTGGTCATATAAATATCGGCTCCGACTTCCTGTCCCTTTTGCCGGTCCATTTCCTGACCTTTTGCAGTTAGCAGTATAATAAAAACTTCCTCCATTTTTAATTCCCGTTTCACCCGTCTGCAAACTTCCATTCCATTCATCTTCGGCATCATTACATCCAGGAAAACAAGATCTGGTTTTTCATCCTGTATAATCTGCAATGCTATCTCACCGTTTTCTGCTTCGAAGAAATCCACACCCTCATCTTCCAGTTCTTCCAATGTTTGACCAATCAACATCCGGATATGGGATTCATCATCAACAATCAAAATTTTCTGTGACATGGTTTTACGCTATTATTATTTATTTTTTACTGATAAACCAGGAAAACAACATTTTCCAATCCTTTTTCAAACCGCAGCGTTTGAACGATTTCCTGTTTGCCGGATAATAATGAATTGATCATAATAATATCCGGTTGTGTTGCCACCGCCTTTTCTACCAATTCCCTGCCGTCAGACTCAACAACATAATATCCCTTTGCTTTCAATACATCCGTTAAAGTATTTACAGTACCACTGTTTTCATCTACCACCATTACCTTTTTCCTCGATTTTCCTTGTTCAAGCAGGTCGCCGATTTCTGAAAACAATAGATTCGTGTCTATAGGCTTGGTCAGATAACGGTCAACCCCAATGCGATAGCCTCTTGTTTTATCCTGCACAATGGACAATACAATAATCGGGATATCCATTGTCTGTGGATCGTTTTTCAAGACTGCCGCTACATCAAACCCATTCATTTCCGGCATCATTACATCCAGTATAATCAGATCGGGTTTCCGATCTCTCACTTTTGCAACGGCTTCTTTTCCGTTAGTCGCCTCCTCTATTATATAGCCTGCATCATTTAACTCCTGTTGTAATAATGAACGGATGGAATCATCATCATCCACAACCAATATTGTTGCTTTTCGTCCTTTAATATTCAAATTGGATTGAGCTACCTGTTCTTTCAACTGGCGTACCAGGTCGTTAAACTGAATTGGTTTTACAGCATGTGCTTTTATAACCGGCAATGCAAAAGAAAACGTACTTCCTTTTCCGCGTTCACTGTCCAGCCAGATACGTCCGCCATGATGTTCCACTATTTCTTTACAAATAGGCAGTCCCAATCCTGTGCCTTTGGGTTTATCGGTAAGGGTATCGCCACCTACCTGTTTAAATTGCTCGAATACGGCGCCATAATCCTCCTTGGCAATACCAATACCCGTATCCGTTATACTTACAATAATCTCATCGTTTTCTTTAAATACCTTACACTTGACTTTTCCTTCGTTTGTAAATTTGACGGCATTGGATAAGAGGTTAACAACAACCTGTATCAGTTTATCACGATCGCCTGATATCTCTGGTAAATCCGGCTCCATTTCTTTTTCTAATTTCAATCCTTTCTGATCAAACAGTGAAGTCGTAACCATCGTTGCCCTTTCCACTATTTCATTCAATGAAACTTTGTCCATGTTCCACTCCATACGGCCGGCTTCTATTTTCGCCAGGTCCAATACGTCGTTGATCAGGGTCGTCAGCCTTTCCCCCTCCGATATAACAACGCCCAAATTTTCAGAAACCTGCTGTGTTGCTTTTTCCGTTTTAGGATCCGATTTATCAGTTAATGGAAAAATACGTTCCTCTAAACGCTTGCGTATAATTTTTGCAAAGCCCAATACGGAGGTGAGCGGTGTTCGCAATTCATGGCTTACGGTTGACAAGAATGCGCTTTTGGCTGCATTTGCCTTTTCTGCCGCCTTGCGTGCAGCTTCTGCTTCCATTTTTGCAGCTTGTACTTCCTCGAACAATTTTGCTTTGCGCAGGGCAACGCCAACGGATGCCGCGATTGTGTTTAACAAGCGGAGATCATTCTCATTAAAGCGGTTCTCCTCTTCTGTACTCTGTACGCTTAATACACCGATAATTTCATCGCCGGCAGAAACCGGAACACCGAGATAAGAAGCCGCTGTAATACCAACCGGGCGTACCCCCAATTGTTCAGTCTTTTCTACCATGTCCTCGTTTATAAGCAAGGGCTTACCCGTTAAAATAATTTTCGAGGTAAGGCCTTCCCCTAACTTTCGGGAAGGCATCACTTCTCCATACTGGTAAGGGAAACTGATGATTTTTGTTTTCGGGTCAAACAAGGAGAGATATACAATATTGGCTTTAAACAGATCCTTCATTGAATCCCCGACAAGTTTGATCAATTCATCCGTATTTAATTGGGAAACCAGCGCCTGGCTGATACTGTTTACCGCTGATAACTCAGCAGCCCTTTGTCCTATCTCCTGTTCCCTTTCATTTAGTTTACGATAAGCGTTTGCATTATCGATGGCAATACCTGTGTAGGTTGCCAGGTTTTGTAAAAGGCTCAGGTGATAAGGTGTATATGCATTCTTCTGAAAACTTTGAATAGTGATAATCCCCAATACCTGCTCCTGCACAATTAAAGGAAGATAGATCAATGACTGCGGCTCTTCTGCCAACGATCCGTCTTCCAATACCAATCCTTTATTCTGATCATCATTACTGCGTATATACTTACTATACTCCTCTTTTACATTATTAATAAAAACGGGCTTCCGGTTTTCAATACACCATACCGGGAATTGGTTTTTATCTTTTGTATCCCGGACATATGGTTTATAGCGTTTCCCTTTTTCTACCGCGTACTTATATTCTAATTGCTGTTTATCTGAATTGTAAATCCCTACTCCGAATATTGTAGCGTCTGTAAGCTGATTTATATTTTCATACAGTTTATGGAAGATAGTTTCAAAATCCAATGACGCTGTTATCTGTTTACCGATCTCGCTCAGCAACTCTACATTTCTTTTTCCTTTTTCTGTTTCAGAGAGTAATGATTGGGTTTCTTCCAGCAGTTTTGCATTTTCCTCTGCCCGCTGGCTCAATTGTACCGTTCTTTCTGAAACTATTTTTTCGAGCTCACGGTGTTGATCCTGTAAATGTTGGGTACGGTTACGGACAACGAGGTATATAATACCCAAGGCGGCAAGGGCATATAGCAAATAGGCCCACCAGGTACTATACCAGGGTGATAGTATGATAAATAAAAAACTCGTTTCCGGGCTTTCTACATCATAAATATTTTTTGCCTTTACATGAAAGGTATATTTTCCTGCGGAGAGGTTTCCATATTCATGAAAGCTTTGCTTACTCCATTCACTCCAGGTTTTATCTTTTCCCTCGAGATAAGTGGAGAAAACGGTTTCATTTTCGTTCTTAAAGAATGGCGCCGCGTATTGGAATGACAATGTATTCCATTGGTGA
>JAFDYH010000049.1:30728-31009 GCA_018267535.1 Bacteroidota bacterium | reverse complement strand
TCGGTAAGTATTTTATTTCTTTCTGCCATTTCAAAATCTGCATAATCAAATCCGGGAGAAACTGTACAACCCACCAATGCATATTCACTGTTCCCGTTCAATACGGCGCCAAACCAACTTCCGGCTTTGATGTAAGTGAATAGTTGCTGACCTTCGTTCGGGTCAGTACCAAGCAGGTGCCTGGTTAATTTACCCGACTTCTCTATTTCGTAAATGATTAGGGGGTCGCCGTTATAAAAATGCCATAGTTCGTCTGATTGAATACGATGCAGGGCAGAGAC
>JAFDYH010000049.1:13128-30623 GCA_018267535.1 Bacteroidota bacterium | reverse complement strand
TTTATTCCGAAAGTGTGCAGGTAGTTGCGATCCGGGTATCTCTAGTTCAGATTTATAGACTTCGCTGAACCAGCCTCCTTCAATATGTTCCGAGAGTTTTAACTGTTGTATCCAAAAAGACGCATTATGGGACATTGGCAGTTGAATTAGGAGATGCTATTTTTACAAGCATGTCTTTTTTGCCATAATACCATGAGTTCAATGAATCTTTTATCCTGGTGGTATCAGACGCAGCAACGTTAAGGTTAACGGTAATATTAAACAAAGAGGAGTCGGTCGTTTCCAGGTGAATATCAGAGTTGATTTGTTTTAAAATATTAAAACGGTTTATTGCTCTTTTTTTACTGTTTGTTGTTTCAAAAACAAATTTGTATCCGGATGCAGCAGGAGGATTTGTTTTTTTTATCGTATCTGCTATGGGTACCTTTTTCTGAACAACTGATGTCGCGGTATCTTCTAAAGGAACTATATTTTTCTCATGGGGCTCTTCATTCGAAGTTATATTTATATTCCGGTTATATAAAGTATATCCACCCCAGATGGCGAAAGCTATTCCCCCGAGTAATAAAATAGCGATGAATGATTTTGTAAGGGTGAACCCGGCTTTTGAATGCCTTGGATAAATTTGTTTAAAACCACTTAGCGAATCATCTGAAGAAGAAGTTGATGTCAGTTCTTTTACAGAAGTCTCTGCAATCTTTTCGTTCTGTTGAAGCCCGGACGTAAATTCATAAAGGCCCGGTTTTGTTTTTACAAGAGTACCGATTCCTTCAATCTGGAAAGGCTTACCGATATTTAAAAATTGCTGAATCAATTCGATATAAGATTCCAGGTCAGAAATGGCAAGCGCTTTCATTTTTCCTGTCTGTTCAGAAATAAATTTTATCAGATCAGGATCGTCCCCGACAGAAGGGTTATTGGTAAAGGTTATATCTTCTGTAGGAAATTTTAAGTTCTTGGAATAAGTAGTTTCAACATAGGCAGCAGGAGCAGATTGAAACACGCCAATACCACGAAGGGAGAGCCTTTTATTGGTAGAAAGGTATTGGGCTAAAACAGGCGCTAATTTCAAGGTTTTAGGATTTTATTGGATTCACAATATAATCAATTTGTCACGCCATTACAACATCCATAGCTCAGTTCTTACTTTTGTACTATGTTAAACGATAAGGAAAAGGAGTTTATTGCTTTCTGGGAAGCGAACCGGCTTCGCCAGCGCAAATTCATAAAGTATATACAATATGGCCTGCCGTTGGGGGTGGCTATAGGATTTGGCATATTGGCTAGCCTTATTTCTGGCTGGTACAAACGGGCGTCCATGGTTGTCAATGCTGATCCGTCCCTGATTTTGGTTTTGTTGTTAGCCATAATCCTTATAGTAATATTTATTTCAATATTCACAGTACGCCACCGGTGGGATCTGAATGAACAGCATTATAGAGAGTTACTTTCCCGACGGGACAGGGAATAATTTCCTCTGAGATTGCAGCGATTTATAACAGATAGTGGTCATATAACATCCCAGACTACATTTGCAAAAATTCTGGTAACATGAAAAAGATTTTGATTGGCTCTTTGATCGCAATTGTTGTATATGTTTCTTGTAGTAAAAGCAGTAGTACCGGCAGCCAGTATCCTTGTAATTTAAACTATGATACCTGTGCCCTTAAAGCCCCTTCAAATGAGATTGACACGGTGGAGGCTTATTTGACAGCTAACAATATAACCGGGGCAGTAAAGCATTGTAGCGGAATGTATTATAAAATTGACTCCACGGGAACAGGTAAATCAGCCGGGGTATGCTCGACCATTATTGCAAAATACAGTGGGGTACTTAGCAATGGCACTGTTTTTCAGGACCAGACAACGGGTCAATTGCCGGTAAGCCAATTGATTGCAGGGTTTAAAAACGGGATTTTATTAATTAAAGAAGGAGGAGGCATAACTTTATATGTTCCTCCTACTCTTGCTTATGGTAATCAACAAGTCGGCTCTAAAATACCGCCTAATTCAATGCTGATTTTCCAGGTAAACCTGGTTTCAGTACAGTAAAGCTAACTGCTGAACGGAAAGCCGCCCGAAAAGGCGGCTTCTTTATTTTACATTTGTATAAACTTTCAGTATTGCCACACGAAGCGATTTCTGTTTTTGATATGTTTAAAATCGGGGTAGGGCCATCCAGTTCCCATACATTAGGACCCTGGCGGGCGGCGCAGCGATTTACAGAATCATTATTCCGGCAAAATAGACTTCAGAATATTACTTCTCTCGAAGTTTTATTATATGGTTCTCTTGCTAAAACCGGTCGGGGACACGGCACCGATATCGCCATTCAATTAGGACTAAGTGGCGATGATCCTGTAACTTTTCAGGTGGAGCAAATTCCATCCAAAATAGATGATATTCAAAAGATGAAGAAGATTATTCTTCATGGACTTCATGAAATTGATTTTGATCCCAAGGAAGACATTGATTTCCTGGTAACAGAAACATTGCCTTATCATCCTAATGCACTTACCTTCCTGGCAACCTATAAAAGCGGTGATAAACTTTCCGAAACTTATTATTCAATTGGTGGCGGCTTTGTAAAAAAGGAAGGGGAATTGCAGGGCATACTACAGCAGGTACAATTGCCTTTCCCGGTTAATACAGCAGAAGATCTTCTGCATTGGTGCCGGAAAACGGGAATGGCAATACATGAAGTAGTAATGGAAAACGAAAATGCATGGAGGCCGGAAGCAGAAACGAAGAAAGGGGTTTTAAATATATGGCAGGTGATGAAAGAATGCATTTATCGTGGTTGCCACAGCCGGGGAGAGCTTCCGGGTGGATTGCATGTGAAACGCAGGGCAGAGCATTTAAACAGGAAACTGATCAATGGTAAGAATTATGACGATTACGATTCCTGGTTACATGCGATACGATCAGGCGGTAATAGTTTTAATTATATTTTGGATTGGGTAAGTTGTTTTGCATTGGCGGTGAATGAAGAAAACGCATCCTTCGGCAGGGTAGTTACAGCACCAACAAATGGAGCTGCAGGTGTTATACCGGCTGTTCTACAATATTTCATTGCCTTTTGCAATGGTAATAATGATGAAAAGATAATTCAGTTCTTACTAACTGCATCTGAAATCGGGAGTATATTCAAAAAGGGGTCAACTATATCTGCCGCAATGGGTGGCTGCCAGGCAGAAATCGGTGTTTCTTCTGCAATGGCAGCGGCAGCATTAACAGAATGTATGGGGGGCACGCAGCGACAGGTGTTGATGGCGGCTGAAATAGCGATGGAGCATCATCTTGGTCTTACTTGTGATCCTATTGCAGGATTAGTACAGGTGCCTTGTATTGAAAGAAATACAATGGGGGCAATAAAAGCGATTACAGCTTCTCAACTGGCATTACAAAGCACGCCTGATTTTGCAAAAGTATCTTTAGATGCTGTGATAAAAACAATGTGGGATACAGCGCTTGATATGAATAGTAAGTATAAAGAAACATCGGATGGCGGATTAGCAGTGAATATCCCGCTTAGCCTTCCTGAATGCTAAATGATCTTCTTTGTTTAATTGAGAATTGAATTTACTTCACTGAGACGGATATCACTGTAATCTCTTATTTCGTTATACAGCGTTCCCCGTTCAACTGGTTGCCTTTTTGCCTGCTTGATTAATGAAACCAATTCCGCGGTTGACATAGATGGAGCTTGTTCTTCTGATCCGGCCATTGAATAAATTTTGGTGGTATCATCAATTGTTCCATCAAGATCATTAACCCCGAACGATAAGGTCAATTGGGCACTTTTACGGCCAAGCATAGGCCAATATGCTTTCAGGTGAGGAAAGTTGTCCAGATAAATTCTTGCTACTGCATACATTTTCATGTCTTCAATAATGCTGCTCTCCGGCACATGACTCATGTCATTATCCTTGTTACGGAATTTTAGAGGAATAAAAGTGTTGAACCCTTTTGTTTTATCCTGTAAACTTCTCAAACGGCTCATATGATCGATGCGGTGTACATATTTTTCAATATGGCCATAAAGCATAGTAGCATTGGAATGCATGTCGAGCAGATGCGCTGTTTCATGAATCTTCAGCCACCCATTTGCATCTACTTTGTCTGCACAGATTTGTTCTCTTATTTCCGGGTGAAAAATTTCTGCGCCACCGCCTGGTAATGAATCGAGCCCTGCTTCATGCAAATACTTCATGCCTTCCTCAATTGTTTTCTTTGCCTTACGAAACATATAATCCAGCTCAACCGCAGTAAAACCTTTTATATGTAATTCAGGACGGTGCTCCTTTATCTTTCTTAATAGCTCAGCAAAGAATTCCAGATTCATTTTCGGGTGTACGCCCCCAACTATATGTACTTCCGTTACTGGTTGATTATCGTATTTTTTAACAATGTCAAGCATCTGCTGTTGTGTCAACTCCCATCCTTCATCACGATGAGCGTATACACGGGAATAAGAACAAAAGTTACAGGTGAATACGCAAACATTGGTTGGTTCAATATGAAAGTTACGGTTGAAATATGTTTTGTTGCCATGCATTCTTTCCCGGATGGAATTGGCAAGGGTGCCTAAAAAAGAAATATCCCCTTTTTCAAACAATAATAAGCCTTCTTCATCAGTAAGGCGTTCTTTGTTCTGTACTTTTTCTGCAATTGCTGCGAGGTCTTTATCTAAGGAAGTAGTAGCTAAAATTTTATCCTGTATTATTCCGGTCATAGCGTATTAAGTTGCGAATGCAAATGTACGACGGTAGATTTGATCCGGATCTGACTAAAAAATATGCTAAATAAAAATAGTTGGAGCAATTGTAAAGAGCGTTTGGGTTCTTAAAATTCTTATCTTTCTCTGTTATAATTTTGTTTGTAAAAGTGTAATCAATGAATTTAAGGTTCAGGCTTACTATTCTCAGTTTCTTTCAGTATTTCATCTGGGGTTCATGGTTGATTACTATCGGGGCTTATTGGTTTCAGAATAAACATTGGGGGGGAGCTGATTTCGGCGCTATCTTTTCAACGATGGGCGTCGCCGCTATATTCATGCCTACCGTTATGGGCATTATAGCAGACCGGTGGATCAATGCTGAGCGGCTTTTAGGCATATGTCATATCGTTGGTGCAATTATTCTTTTCTTTATTCCCGGCGTTGATAACCCTGTTTCATTTTACTGGGTATTGTTATTGTATATGCTTTTTTATATGCCAACTATTTCTTTAGTCAATACGGTTTCATATTCTGCTTTGGTTCAGGGAGGGAAGAATATTGTTAAAGACTTTCCACCGATAAGAGTGTGGGGAACGGTTGGATTTATTGCTGCCATGTGGACCGTTAGTTTGCTCCATATTGAAACATCGGCAAGTCAATTTTATGTTGCTGCTTCAGCATCCTTATTTCTCGGTCTCTATGCATTTACATTGCCTAAGTGCCTGCCTCAGGGAAAAAGGTTACAAGGTCAATCATGGATTGATACATTCGGTCTCCGTGCATTTACATTATTTAAGAATTCCAAGATGGCTCTGTTTTTTATTTTTGCCATGTTGTTGGGAGCAGCCCTGCAATTAACAAATGCTTATGGAGATACTTTTCTTCATGATTTCGCCAAAATAGATTTATATAAAGACACACTTGCTGTAAAATACCCGGCTATTATTATGTCCATTTCGCAGATATCTGAAACACTATTTATTCTCGCAATTCCTTTTTTTTTAAAACGATTTGGTATTAAGCAGGTGATGCTGATCAGTATGATTGCATGGGTGCTTCGCTTTGGTTTATTTGCGTACGGGAATCCAGGCCCTGGCTTGTGGATGATTATTTTGTCCTGTATTGTATATGGTATGGCATTCGATTTTTTTAATATCTCAGGATCCCTGTTTGTGGATACACAAGTGCAACCGGATATAAGGGCCAGGGCGCAGGGTATATTTATGATGATGACTAACGGAATTGGCGCCTGGCTGGGCAGCAAGATAAGCGGATTAGCAATCGCTGCCTATTTCACAGATGATAGTAATGAATTAAGATGGCATAGTATATGGGTAGCTTTCGCTGTATATTCGTTAATTGTTGCGGTTTTGTTTGCTGTATTATTTCGTCATAAGCATAATCCTGCTGAAGTAAGTTCTGTACAGCGCTGATGCTATTGATAAATTCTTCTTTTCGGAATGAGTATCCTCTTTCTTTTTTCATCTCTCGGGATAAAGACCTTTTGTTTATCTTAAATAATCTATTTCCACTATAAACTCCAAAACATGAGTAACGATTCATTGCTGAAACAAAAAAACTCCCGAAGAAAATTTATACGCAATAGTTCAATGGCTGCTGCAGGCTTCTTTATTGTGCCAAGGCATGTATTAGGAAAAGGACATATTGCTCCCAGCGATAAATTAAATATTGCGGGGATAGGTGCAGGGGGAAAAGGGAAAGGTGATCTTAAAAATTTTGCAGAAAGCCCAAAAGTAAACATCGTAGCCCTTTGTGATGTTGACGATCGGCAGGCAGTAGATTCAAGAAAGCGTTTTCCCAAAGCAACTTACTATAAAGATTTCAGGGAAATGCTGGCGAAGGAGAAAAACAATATTGATGCCTGCTCTATTTCTACTCCTGATAACACACATGCGGTTGCGACATTAGCAGCAATGCAATTGGGGAAACATGTATATACACAAAAACCTTTGACTCATGATATATACGAGGCTAGAGTATTGACGGAAGCAGCAAAGCGCTATAAAGTAGTAACACAGATGGGAAACCAGGGCGGATCAGGTGATGGCGTTCGGAGAATGAAAGAGTTTGTAGATGCGGGTCTTGTAGGGGATGTGCACACCGTGTATGCGTGGACAAACAGGCCTGTATGGCCGCAAGGCATAGCTACACCGACAGGTAAATTTGACGTTCCAACTGAATTGGACTGGAATTTATGGATTGGTCCTGCAAAGATGATCGATTATAACCCTGCCTATTTGCCCGGCAAATGGAGAGGTTGGTTTGCATTTGGTACCGGAGCTTTAGGGGATATGGCCTGCCATATTATGGACCCTATATACAGGATATTGCCGATTGATTATCCATCCGATTTCGAGTGCAGTGTAACAGGTACCTGGTCTGGAATGTTTGATGAAGGCTCATTTGATGATAGTTTCCCTCCATCTTCAATTATTCGGTTATCATATCCACGAAAAGATGGTAAAGGAATTATAAAAGTGAATTGGATGGATGGTGGGTTATTGCCGCCAAGGCCGGATGAATTGCTTCCAGGTGAGCCAATGGGTAATTGGGATGGGGGGGTAATCTTCATTGGTACGAAAGGGAAAGTAATGTGTGATTGTTATGGGGCGAACCCGAGGTTGATTCCTACAAGTTTAATGAAAGAGAATTTACCTCCAATAACTATTCCGCGTGTGCCCGGCGGTGAAGATGGTCATTACCTGCAATGGGTAAATGCTTGTATTGACGGTTATGGAAAAGGGGTGACAAGTTCTCCGTTTGATTATGCAGGCCCGTTTGCGGAGAGTATATTAATCGGAAACCTGGCTATAAGAAGCTGGATGCTGAAAAACCCATCTTCAAAGAATTGGGAAGATAAACATCCGGGACGGAAGAAATTATTGTGGGATGCCAAGAATATAAGAATTACAAACTTTGATGAGGCCAATCAGTATGTGAAAAGAGAATACCGGAACGGGTGGAGTCTAAGTATGTAAGCGTGTACCAGCAATAAGAATAAAAAAACCCATTCATCGAATGGGGTTAACTTTTTCATAGAGGAAGTTTATATGTGTGCTTCAATCTTTTTTACGAAGTTGCCTTTGGGTTGTGCGCCGACCAGTTTATCAACTACTTGTCCGTCTTTAATAAAAAGGATGGCTGGTATTGAAGTAATACCATAGTTCATGCTCACCTGCGGATTATAGTCCACATTTAATTTACCCACATTTACTTTACCATTATACTCTTTAGAAAGTTCTTCAATAACTGGTCCAATTGCACGACAAGGTCCGCACCATTCTGCCCAAAAGTCTACTACAGTTAGCTTATCAGAAGCCAGTACTTCAGTCTGGAAATTGGAATCATTGAATTCTTTTGCCATTTTATAAGTTTTTTAGATTTTGATTGTTTGAATAAAAAGATTGCAAATTTAAGCCCATTTGATATAACATACGAAGTTGACAGATTGTTGTGTAAAAGTTTGTCAGTTTATCCGTTTTGCACTGACAAAGCAGGTCAAAAATCATTGCCCTTAAAACTTGATAATAATCATGTTAACCCGTTGTCATAACCTGTACTTCTAACTCGGTTTTGCTTTCTAAAAACTCTACGAGTTCATCATTCATCTCGACCCCTTTTCCAGCGGCTACAAGACTGATTTTCAAATTATTTCCTTGTTCAGCTAAAATAAATTTGAGCTGCGTCCCACCCGGAAATTTTTTCATGTTTTTTTCCAGGAAATTAATCATGTCAGCACTTATAGTTTGGGGTGCCACTTCAATATTTAATTGTCTTGTAAGACTTCTTTTGATGGTTTCAGCCAATACAACGCTGGTGGTGTTGAACCGATACTCATCCTGGTTATAACTCTGTTTAAAATAACCCGTAAGTACAACCGAACTTCCCTGTTGAAGGATGGGTGACAGCTTTAAATAATCTTCCCGGAATAAAGTGATTTCTGTTTTACCGGTATAGTCTTCTATGATGAAGTTGCCATACTTATTTCCGTTTTTGGCAATTTTATGCTGTGCGTCTGATACCAACCCCATCAGACGAAATGTACGGCCCTGGTTAGGCTGCGCTTTTACATCGGCTTTGAATTCATTGAAATCGGAAATTCTTGTTATGCCATAATGTTTCAGCTCAAACCTATGATGATCTAAGGGATGACCGCTTAAAAACATTCCTGTTACTTCTTTTTCATGGTCCAGTTGGACAATCAATGGCCAGTGAGGACATTCCGGAATCTTTGGCGGTTGTATATCCATTACTGCAGGCAGGTCTCCGAATAGGGTATTTGTATTATTGTTTATCTGTGTTTGATAAATATTTCCAAAGCGTACAATCTTTTCCAGTCCGGTTGATGTGTCACCTTCAGGCATAAAGAAATATTGGGCACGATGATAATCAGTAAAGCAGTCAAAGCCGCCTGCATAAGCAAGACTTTCGAGCGTTTTTTTATTTACAGTGCGTTGGTTAACCCGTTTTATAAAATCAAATATGCTGACAAACGATCCGTCTTTTTTCCGTTCTTCAATAATACTTTCAATGGCCGCTTCTCCAACACCTTTTAATCCCCCTAATCCAAAGCGAATTTCTCCGTTTTTATTAACAGCGAAACCTTTAAGTGATTCATTAATATCTGGCCCCAATACTTTAATACCCATTCGCTTACATTCTTCCATAAAGAAGGTGATCTTTTCAATGCTGCCGGCGTTGTTTAACACTGCAGCCATATATTCGCTCGGGTAATGTGATTTTAGATAAGCAGTCTGGTATGCAACATAAGCATAGCAGGTAGAGTGTGATTTATTAAAGGCATATTGGGCGAAGGCTTCCCAGTCTGACCATATCTTTTCCAGTTTGTCTTCCGGAAATCCTTTCGAAGTAGCTCCTTTGATAAACTGGCTTTTCATTTTATCCAGAACAGATTTCTGCTTTTTACCCATTGCTTTACGCAATACGTCCGCATCGCCTTTGCTAAAACCGGCTAATTTTTGCGCCAGCAGCATTACCTGTTCCTGGTAAACAGTAATACCATATGTCTCTTCAAGATATTCTGACATTTCCGGCAAATCGTAAACGATTTGTTCGCGACCATGCTTTCGGTTTACATAGTCTGGAATATACGCCATAGGGCCGGGACGATACAAAGCGTTCATTGCAATGAGGTCACCGAACTGGTCGGGTTTTAATTCACGCAGGTATTTCTGCATGCCCGGGCTTTCAAACTGGAACGTGCCGATGGTATCACCACGTTGATATAAATGAAATGTTTTCTCATCATTGAGTGGTATTTCATCTATATCGATATCGAGATCATGATTCTGCTTTATTAATGCCAATGCATTTTTTATGATGGTAAGGGTTTTTAATCCCAGGAAGTCCATCTTGATTACCCCGGCCTCTTCAATCACACTCCCTTCAATCTGTGTTACCCATAAAGAGGAATCTTTTGCAGTGGCAACCGGAATTAATTCTGTAAGATCTTTGGGTGCAATAATAATCCCGGCCGCATGAATACCTGTGTTTCTGACAGAGCCTTCCAGTCTTTCTGCTTCATGTAATATTTTACCCTGAGGGCTATCGGCATCGTCATAAATTGCTCGTAACCGTTTTATCGTTTCTAATGAGTCGTTATCGAGTTGTTCTTTTTCTTCTAGTGATTTTTCCCCATCTTTTGACTTGAGGGGGGCATGCAATACTCTTTTTAATTCAATACCCGGTCGCTCAGGAATCATTTTTGCCAATGCATTCGCCTCGGGTAACGGAAGGTCCATTACTCTTGCAACATCTTTAATGCTCATTTTGGCGGCCATAGTACCGTAGGTAATAATCTGTGCTACCTGGCTTTGTCCATATTTCTGAACTACATAATCAATCACTTTTTGTCTTCCTTCATCATCAAAGTCTGTATCTATATCAGGCATTGATTTACGATCAGGATTAAGGAAACGCTCAAAAAGTAAATTATATTTAACAGGATCAATATTGGTAATACCTATGCAATAAGCAACTACAGACCCTGCAGCAGAGCCACGCCCGGGACCGATAAATACACCACTGTCGCGTCCTGCTTTAATGAAATCTGAAACGATTAAGAAGTATCCGGCAAACCCCATTGTCTTTATCGTAAACAATTCAAAGTCGATGCGGTCTTTTATTTCGTCGGTTAAGTTGCTGTATCGTTCTTTTGCTCCTTTATAAGTAATATCTTTTAAATATTCCCATTGATTTAATGAATCTGCAGTAACAATACCTTTATCCGTCTTTTCATCCGCCTTATGAATTTTAAACTGATCGGGTATCGGGAATGCCGGCAGTAATATGTTTCGTTTTAAATCCAATAACGCTATTTTATCAACAATTTCATTGGTGTTATCAATTGCTTCAGGAAGATTGTCGAATACTTTCGACATCTCTTCGGTGGTTTTAAAATAAAACTCATCGTTAGGGAATGCGAAGCGTTTACCTTTTGAGCTTACGTCATCATCTGAGAATTCACGCAGGGCCGGAGTGGTTATTTTTTCGCCGGTGTTAATACAAAGTAAAATGTCATGCGCTGTAAAATCACTTCTGTCTACATAATGGGAGTCGTTGCTGGCAATAATCTTTACATTATACTTACGGGCAAATTTTATCAATACTTCGTTTACCCGGTCTTGCTCAGCCATTTTATGACGCTGCAATTCGACATAGTAATCTTCTCCGAAAATATCCAACCACCATTTGAATTCTTTTTCTGCCGCTTCTTCGCTTTTCTTCAATATGGCCTGGGGTACCATTGCCCCCAAACAACAGGTTGTTGCAATTAATCCTTCATGGTATTTTAAAATAAGTTCTTTATCAATGCGTGGATATTTACTATACATGCCTTCAATAAAACCCAAAGAAGTAAGCTTCACCAGGTTTTTGTAGCCCTGTTCATTTTTTGCCAACAATATCTGGTGATGGCGTGGATCTCTTTCTTCTTTTGAAAAAATCTTACGGTGACGATCATAGGTGATATAAAACTCACAACCCACAATTGGTTTTATTTTCAGCTTTCCATTCTCATCTTTATGTTTATAAGCTTCTGCCACAAATTCAAAGGCTCCGAACATGTTACCATGATCGCTGATAGCAAGGGCAGGCATCCCATCTGCAATCGCTTTTTTATACAGGTTTTGTATAGAAGCAGCTCCATCGAGAAGAGAGAATTGTGTATGAACGTGTAAATGCGAAAATTTCATAATTAGTGGGCCAGCGGCAAATAACGTGAAATGGCAATTTTATAAGGCAAATTTCGTTTAAATAATATCCACATTGTTGGTACAAATTTTATTTTTGCAGATTGTGATTTTTGTGTAAAAATCATTCTTAAAAGATCGGTAATGACTTGCAGAATATCAGTTTATGTGATAGGATTAGCTCTTTTTGCTTCAGCTTGTTCTGGTCCGAAACAATCTGCAGTGTCGCAGAAAAACAACAATGTAACCTCATCCAGGGTTGTTAATAAGAACCCAAAATTTCTGGACGACATATCTCTTACACCTGAATCGTCTTCAACTTCTGTAAGGGGGGATAAGCAAAGAAATAGTAGCAGGGATAAAAATTCTGGAGTTATTTCTGATGCTCCGGAGGCAGGAAAGACACTACCATTACAGTTGAAATATGCCATGTTACTTAACACAGAAGCCGGTGAAATAAAAAATGAAAGATTATACCGGTTTATTGACGATTGGTATGGAACCCGGTATTGTATGGGGGGCACGACAAAGACCTGTATTGATTGTTCCAGTTTTGTACAAACCTTTTTTTCTGCAGTATATGGAATTACGATTCCGCGAACTTCAAAGGAACAATATAGTTTTGCCAGCAGAATTTCTTCTAAAAAATTAAGAGAAGGGGATTTATTATTTTTTAATACCCGTGGAGGTGTTTCTCATGTCGGGATTTATCTGATGAATAATCGGTTTGTTCATGCATCTACATCGGCAGGGGTTATCATTAGCGATATGGATGAGGCATACTATTCCAAACGGTTTATCGGCGCCGGCAGGGTAAATATGCAGGTCGAGATGGCGGGAAAGTAGCCGGTAATTGACAGTTTCTTCACTGATCTCAGGGTATTGCGAACTATCAACTGAAAGCTCTGTAAACTCAAAGTTTCTTTACTGTTATATAAAAATTGCGGTCAACACTTAATCCTTTTACCAGGTCACCTTTCTTTTGTATCGACTTCCATTCTGTTGTTGGCTGCAACCAGATATTATCAGTGAGTTTTACCGGCATATTGAAACCGCTTATTGTATTCTTCCAGCGATAATAGATTTTCTGCCTATCCACTTTGTATTCCAGCTCTGGGATTTTAATAGTTCGCAAATACTGATCAAACAATTTAGAAAAATCTTTTCCTGACTTTTTCGAAATATAATTTTCTACATCTTTTGAGTTAATCGTCTTATGATAAAATTCTTTATTTAAGCCAATCAATATCTGCCTGAATAAGGAATCATTATTGATAATCTGCCGTATCATATGAATGATATTATTTCCTTTATTGTACATATCGCCGCCCCCTTCTTCATTTACACCATAAGGGCCTATGATGGGTGATTCATTTTGTATATCATTTCTTAATCCTTGTGTATAAGCATCTGCTGCTTCTTTTCCAAACTGGCATTCTACAAATAAAGTTTCTGAATAGCAGGTAAACCCTTCCTGTATCCACATATCGGCATCATCGTTTGCGGTTATACTATTGCCAAACCACTCATGGCCACTTTCGTGTACGATAATGTAATCCCATTTTTTTCCCCAGCCGCTGCCGGATATGTCCATGCCGAGATATCCGTTCATAAATTTATTGCCGTACGCAACTGCACTTTGATGTTCCATACCGAGGTGCGGGGTTTCAACAAGTTTATAACTATCCTCGTAAAAAGGGTAGGGGCCAAACCAGTACTCAAAACATTTGAGCATGTCTTTTGTCTGCGTAAAATGTGATTTTGCTTTTTCTGCATTATAATCTATCACCCAGTAACTGCAATCTAAATTTCCTTTTAAACCTTTATATTCTTCAGTCCAGTTTACATATTTGCCAATATAGGGAACGATATCATAATTATTGATCGGATTTTTAACTTCCCATTTCCAGGTTGTAAGTCCATTGCCGGTAGATCTTTTTTCGGTCATTCTTCCGTTTGCAACTGCAACCAAAGAATCAGGAATAGTCATCGCCAATGAGGCCCCGTTATCAGGTTCATCACTTTGGTGATCTTTACAAGGATACCATATACTGGCCCCCAGGCCCTGGCAGGCAACCGTCATCCACGGTCTCCCTTTACTGTCTTTTGTAAATATCCAGCCACCATCCCAGGGTGGCCTTACAGCTATGCGTGGGTTACCATGAAATACAATCCGGATTTTTTCTTCAGCCAGGTGATCAAGCTTTGGCCATTGTATAAACCATGCATTGCCTTCCCTTTTAAAATGCAGCGATTGATTCTGGTAAATGATACTATCGATTATCATCGGTTGCTGTAAATCAATTTGCATATAGCCCTCAGTTGGTGAAGCAGCGAGCCATTTAAATGTAATTGTATTTACGCCTGAAATAAATCGTTTATTATAATCAGGAGCCACTTCTATATCATAACGAAGTACATTCCACCAGGCCCGGCCCGGACCGATACTGCCACGTAATGTATCCTGGTGTGTAAATTCTTTTTTCTTTTCCTGTGCAAAAAGGCTGACAGAAAGCAATAAACTGCAAATACAAATGAGCATTAATCTTTTCATGTATCGAAATTGATATAAATTGTTCGCTAATTTAGGTCTGGCTTCGTTAAAACATGTACCGTTTAACAAAATATTGTTTTTCTATTATTTGCCTGCTATTTCTGTTGGTTTCCTGTTATAATAGGAAGGATAAAAGCAGGAATATCTTTCATTATAATGAAATGACGGGGATTGCTTCCCTGGATCCTGCATTTGCGAAGAACCAATCTATAATGTGGGCGGTTCATCAGTTATACAATACATTGGTAGAGGTTGATTCAAACCTTAAACTAAAGCCATTACTGGCTAAAAGCTGGGAAATTTCAGATGATCGGCTCATGTATACCTTTCACTTGCGGGGTGATGTTTTCTTTCATGACGATATCGTGTTTGATAAGCCAAGAAGATTAACGGCCGCGGATATAGCTTATAGTTTTAGCAGGATCATTGATAAGTCGGTTGCGAGCCCGGGCTCCTGGATATTTAATAATAAAATAGATACAGCAGAGCCTTTCAAAGCCATTAATGATTCCACCTTTCAACTAAAATTAATTAAACCCTACAACCCGATTCTTGGTATCCTGTCAATGCAGTATTGTTCGATTGTTCCGAAAGAAGCTGTTGAAAAATATGGAAACGATTTCAGAAGACATCCTGTCGGTACGGGGCCTTTTCAGTTTGTGCAATGGGAAGAAGGGCAGGCATTGATTTTAAAAAGGAATAAACATTATTTCGAAAAGGATAGTGCTGGCAATTTGTTGCCTTATCTCGATGGGGTGAAGGTCAGTTTTTACGATAATAAAGCAACAGAGTTTTTATTATTTCGTCAAAAGCAATTGGATTTTATTAATGATATTGATGCTACATTCAAAGATGAAATATTAACAAAGAAGGGAACACTTCGTAAGGAATGGGAAGGTAAGATAGTGTTGCAGACACATTCCTATCTCAATATTGAATATCTCGGCATACTTGTAGATACTGCGAACAATCTTGTAAAAAATTCTCCTTTACGGTTAAAAAAAATCAGGCAGGCTATTAATTATGGATTTGACAGGAGAAAAATGGTTTTATACTTGCGGAATTCAATCGGTACGCCAGCTGAATCCGGTTTCGTTCCGGCAGGACTGCCTTCCTTCGACAGCAACAAGGTAAAAGGCTATTATTACGACCCGACGAAGTGCCGGCAATTATTAAACGAAGCAGGTTTTTCGGAGGGGAAAGATTTACCGGTAATTAAATTACTTACAATTCCGGTTTACGCGGATATGGCAAGTTTTATTGCAAAGCAACTGGAAGAATCAGGTATTCCTGTGCAGGTAGAAGTTGTTCAGAAGGCATTATTGCTCCAGCTTACTGCAAATTCAAAAGCTTTATTTTTTAGGGGCAGCTGGATAGCAGATTATCCCGATGCGGAAAATTATCTGTCTGTTTTTTATTCAAAAAACCCGGCGCCCCCGAATTATACCCGTTACAAAAACCCTCATTTTGATGCCTTGTTTGAAAAAGCTTTAATAGAAACAAACGATTCTGTCCGTTATGACTTGTACCGCCAGGCAGACCAGGTTGTAATTGATGACTCCCCGGTCGTCCCGCTCTGGTATGATAAAGCAATACACTTAATTCAGGCGGGTATAAAGGGTTTCGAACCTAATGGCCTCAATCTTCTTGAGCTACGAAGGACCCGTTTGCCGGAATAAGCTTTTAATCTTTAATGAACTTGTAATGGAAGATCGGATTGCTAATTAAAAAGCTTTGCACTAATGATTTCACCTTAAAACAGGCCCGTAAAAATCCCATAGAACGCAGTAAATACGATTTTTTCTTTAAAAATAATTAACTGATAAATAGCGTATTGATATTAAATGCTACTTAACAGCGTAAATCTCACATTGCAGGAGCAAAAGGTAATTTTTACATTTGAAACAGTAATTTCCACAACAGGCCAACAGGCCGGAAAATTCAGCAAAATCCTGTGGAAGCCATTCGTAAAACTGATCTGGAACCCTAAACTGAGTATTATGAAAGCGAATGGAATCCGTACAATGATTATCAGGGGAGTATTACTAATACTTCTTTCACTTTACTTCCTGATTGTCTTTGGACAAAAGTCACCCAACCTTATTTCCTTTACCGCAAGCCGCCAATCAGAAACTATTTCTTTACAGTGGTTACTTGCTTCTTCCAATAATTTATCGACCGTAATTATTGAAAAGAAATTGGCGGATAGTTCATTTCAGCAGATAGCTGAATTTTGGGTAAATTTTGAGGGGAATAAAGAATGTAATTTCCGTTTTTCAGATAAAAAGGTAAAAGCAAAAAATACACAATACCGGTTGAAACTGGTAACAGACAAGGGTAATATAGAATACAGCGATATCGTATCGTCTTCCGAAAAATTATCCGGCACAGGAGTACAGCAATTAACACTTGCTATTGGTGTGGGCAAGACAAACAGTGAAAGTGATTTGCCAGGCTTTAAACAAACTGAACGGGAAAAAAATCTTAAATCTCTTTTGTTGCTCCGATTACAGGAAAGAGAAATAAATTTTTTATAATTTTTTAAGAGCTACCATTCTCAATTTTCTCATGTGACCCAAAACCCCGGAAATCTTCCCGGGGTTTTTCTTTAGTGTTTTAGTTTCTTCTTAAATACTTTTTCAAACTTTTCAAGTTTGGGGCGTATCACAATTGAGCAATAAGGATTTGTATTACTGTTATTCGCATAATAATCCTGGTGATAACCCTCTGCAGAATAAAATTTATCAAACTTTGTTATCTCGGTTACAATCGGGTTATTGAAGGCGCCGCTTTTATCTAATTCAGTTTTGTATTTTTCCGCCTTTTGCTTTTGTTCATCGTTATGATAAAAAACAGCACTACGGTATTGGGTTCCTACATCAGCCCCCTGGCGGTTCAATGTTGTTGGGTCATGTACCTGCCAGAAAACTTCCAGTAGTTCATCAAAACTGATTTTGGATGGATCGAAAACAACCTGTACACACTCTGC
>JAFDYH010000049.1:10337-13041 GCA_018267535.1 Bacteroidota bacterium | reverse complement strand
GTTACTGAAAGCACACCTTCCAGTTCTTTAAAAATGGCTTCTGTGCACCAGAAGCAGCCAGTGCCAAATGTGGCCGTGTCTGTTTTGCCTGTAAATGATGCTACACTCATATTGTTATTGCCTGTTTTTTCTTGTTTAGGTTTTTGTGCGCAGGATAATAGTGTACTCAAAGCTACAATAGCCATCGTAAACGCAATTTTCATAGTATTTTGTTTTATTTTCAAGCTGAGAGGTTGATTTGCTTGTAATTTACGAAAGCCTGAACTGATAGGATTGCAAGCCCGGCGACAGAAACGGTTTTTTCGAATTTCGTTAACACAACAATCTAACAATTTTACTTCTAAAAAGTTCGCTTTTCCCTGAATAGCCTGGCTGCCCGCCGCTAAACTGAAATTATAAAAGTTTATTTTCGATCTGACCCTTCACTGTTATCTGTTTTCTATTTTCGCTGATTATTTATGAAACTTTTTCCCGAATCTGCATACCTGCAACTGGAATTTGATAAAGTGAAAGCCTTATTGGTTGAGCACTGTCAAACCGAATTTGCGCAATCCAAAGCGGCGCAACTTCGAATTCATACCCGCAAAGCGTATATTGATATTGAATTGAAACAAAGCCATGAATACAGGCAACTTATTCAAAACTCTATTTATTTTCCCAATGATTATATTCTGAATTTAGCAAAGGAATTAAAGTTATTATCAATCCCCGGCGCTGTGCTTGCCGGAGAAAATTTTATGGAAATCCGCAAACTGGCGGAAAGTATCAGCAAGATTTTTCGTTGGTTTGATGCGGAAAGAAGAACGGCCTATGAATCACTTTCAAAAGTAATTGCCGGCACCTATTATGAAAAGGCAATTATTGAAATGATCGATGCTGTATTGGATAATAACGGGCAGGTAAAGGACAATGCAACTGACGAGTTGAGAAATATCCGGTTAAACCTTTACAGGAAAAGAAACGAGTTGCGTCGGGCATTTGAAAAAATCATTTCCCGGTTGAATAAGCAGGGCTACCTCGCGGAAATTGAAGAGAGTTTTATGAGCGGAAGAAGAGTGGTGGCCATTTTTGCCGAACACAAACGAACAGTAAAAGGGATTCTTCATGGAGAAAGTGATAGCCGCAAAACATCTTTTATAGAGCCGGAAGAAACTATCGGGTTAAATAACGAAGTATATGAATTAGAAAACGAGGAGCAAAAAGAAGTATATCGAATACTTCGTGATTTGACGGCAAAATTATCGGTATATGCATCCTTGTTGAATGTTTACCATGTTGTCGTCGGTGAATATGATTTCATCCGCGCAAAAGCGAAACTGGCGACAGACATAAAGGGTGAATATCCCTTGGTAACAGATAAGGCAAAAGTGCACCTGGTGCAAGCGTATCATCCATTGTTGTATTTGTATAACCAGCGAAGTAATAAACCTACCATTCCGGTGGCTGTTACACTGGATGAGAATTCAAGGATATTGGTTATCAGTGGGCCTAATGCGGGTGGAAAAACAGTAACATTAAAAACAGTTGGGCTTCTGCAAATGATGGTACAAAGCGGCTTGTTGGTTCCTGTTCATCCTTCATCTGAATTCGGAATTTTCAAGCAGTTAATGATCCATATCGGCGATACACAAAGCCTGGAATTTGAGTTGAGTACTTATAGCAGTCATTTGCTGAACATGAAATATTTTATGGAAAATGCGAATGGCCGCACTCTTTTCTTTATTGATGAATTAGGGAGTGGAAGTGACCCTAATCTCGGCGGCGCTTTTGCAGAAGTGATAATGGAAGAGCTGGCAAGAAAACATGCGATAGGCATTGTAACCACCCACTATCTGAATCTAAAAGTAATGGCTAATAAAACACCGGGTATAATCAACGGTGCTATGGCTTTTGATGAAAAGAACCTGTTGCCGCTTTATAAGTTGATCGTTGGTAAGCCCGGAAGTTCATATACCTTCTCTATAGCGGAACGTATAGGTCTTGATAAGAGTTTGATCAATAAAGCCCGGAAGCTTGTAGATGAAGATCAGTTTCGGTTAGATAAATTATTAAACCGCACCGAACAGGACCTTCGCAGAATGGAAAGGCAAGAGAAAGAGTTGCAGCAGATAATTAAGGAAAACGAGCGTTTAAAAAAGGAACTGCAGCAGGTTTTGAACAAAGAACGTCATCAACAGCAGGTAGAGTTGTTAAAGCACCAGAATAAAATCAGCGAAGAGAGGATTGCTTACCTGAAAGACATGAAGAGGAAACTTAAGCAGATAATAGTTGAATGGAAGAAAGGCGATGATAAGAAAAAAATAATAAAGCAAATCGACACATTGCTTTTCAGAAGGGATGAGCAAAAGACAGTGAATAAGTTGCAGAAGAAAATCGAATCAAAGTATAGTGAAATAGGGGGGGATATAAAACCCGGTGATAAGGTAAAGATGAAGAGAAATCACCAGGTAGGTGAGGTGCTCGAACTTCGGGGCAAAAGAGCAGTTGTAAAGATAGGGTTGTTGCCCATGCAGGTGGAGATAAATGACCTCATTGTAGTAAAAGAAAAGGTAAATAACGAATAACCTGCAGGATTCAATCACATGCAGGTTATTCTGTGAAGATTAGTTGAAAAAAGTATTTATGCTCCCGAGTGAATATAGCTTTCAAGATGGGAAATAGTAGCTTGTTGTAAAAGAATAGTTTCTTTTACAACGTCACTCAT
>JAFDYH010000049.1:6660-10312 GCA_018267535.1 Bacteroidota bacterium | reverse complement strand
TCATTAGCTGCATACAATGTTCTACTGTATCACCTGGTCTTACAGATGGGAGATCGGTGCTCATGATTTCCGAAACTTTTGTTTCATCAGAATGCTTTCCCTTAAGAATCACTTTTCTTGAATAGTCCCTTTCTGTGATAATACCAAGGTATTGATCCCCTGTCATAACAACAATAGAACCAATGTTTTTTTCGGCCATTATCCGAAGGGCATCAATAACCGTGGTTTCAGGCAAAACAGAAATGGCATGCCTGCCTTTACGGGATAAAATATTAGCTATCAGGCTCATCTTGCAATCGTTTTTGGTGAGTATATGTAAATTACAAAAAATAAGAGAGTTTTATAGCTTTTTTTCCGAAAATATGGGTTGATATAAGTATTTTTTTTCTCTTTCCAGGGAACTATTGGCCAATAGGCCTTATACCTCTTTACACCAATTACGCCTTCTGTTATAAAATGAAAAATTGTGTAGAAGGAAAAATGCCCCGTACTACTGCCTGAAATTTAAAACCTTATCGTTTCTGTAATTGTTTTACATTTATATTCGAGGTTTATTAAAACAAAAGAGAACTGGATGGATCAGAAACCTGCAACGATTAAAGAAATTGCCAAACGTCTGAATGTCTCGGTGTCCACTGTTTCAAGGGCATTGCATAATCATCCGAGTATTGGATTGCGTACTAAAACTCAGGTACAAAAGCTTGCAGAAGAATTAAACTATGAACCCAATCAGGCTGCTATTTCATTCAAGCAAGGTAAAACATATACAATTGGTGTTCTGTTACCCAATTTCCGTGAAGAGTTTTTTTCCATTGCCATTAACGGAATTGAAGATGTTTGTGCAAATAACAATTACACGGTTTTGATTGGTCAGTCGCATGACGACACGGAAAGGGAAAAAAAGATTATAGAAACGATGCGGAAACACCGTGTGGATGGAATACTTGCCTCTGTGGCTACAACGTCAAGTGACTATAGTCATTTTGAACAACTGAATAAGTATAAAATACCCGTAGTCTTTTTTGACCGGGTACCGGCACTTGAGGATGCATATACTGTAAGTTGCAGTTTAAAAAGCAGTTCTACTGAAATGGTGGATTGGTTGGTGCAGAATGGTCACAAACGAATAGGCTTTATTAAAGGAACAGAGGGGCTTGATGCTTCACAGGAAAGACTGGAGGGATACCTGGAAGGATTGAAAAAAAATAACATCAAACCAGAGAATACATTGATTGCGCAGACAAATCTTACGCATAGCGAAAATGAAGCTGCTATGCAACGATTGCTTTCTTTAAAGAAAAGACCTACTGCTGTCATTGCATTCAATGATTATGTGGCATTGGATGTAATAAAATATACCCGGGCCCAGGGATTAAAAATCAATAAGGATATTGTTTTCGTGAGCTACGCAAACCTACCCATAACGAGTTATCTCGATGAGCCCCTGCTTGTATCGGTAGAACAGTTTCCCTACGAACAGGCAGAGAAAGCGACGGAGATGCTGATAAAGCTGATTAATTCAAAAAGCCAGGCGGATGAAAAGATTGAAGGAAAGGTTGTGTTGGAAAGTAAGCTGATTGTTCATGAGTCGTTTAAATGATTTTGAATGATTGATTAAGGGTACCTCCTTTGCCGGGATATTTTTACAAAGCCTTTACTGCCCATGTTTCCTGGCTTACAGCGGCACAGTTAATCTCCGTATTTGAGTATATTCCGTTTTTAATGATTGCGAAAAATGGAAAAACCTTCAATTGTCATTATTGGCAGTTCCAATACAGATATGGTGATTAAATCGCCGTACTTGCCAGCACCGGGAGAAACTATTTTAGGAGGATCATTTTTTATGAATGCAGGTGGCAAAGGAGCCAACCAGGCCGTTGCTGCTTCAAGATTGGGAGGGCAGGTTCAGTTTATTACCAAGATTGGAAAAGATATCTTTGGTAAAGAAGCTCTTCAGTTGTTTAAAAAAGAAGGAATTGATGTTTCCGCAGTATTAAAAGATAAAAAATTTCCTTCCGGCGTTGCCCTGATAACAGTAGATGATAAAGGCGAAAACTGTATTTCTGTTGCGCCTGGGGCAAATGCGGCATTGACCCCGGCAAGCATTAAAAAGTTTAAACCAAAAATTGCATCAGCTTCAATTTTATTGATGCAATTGGAAACTCCATTGGATACGGTCAGTTTTGCTGCCGATCATGCAGCAAGGCATTGCGTACGGGTGATATTAAACCCCGCTCCGGCCTGTATTTTACCAGACGAACTGTTAGGAAAAATTTCCGTCATTACCCCCAATGAAAAGGAAGCGGGAATGCTCACCGGTATTCCGGTTAAAGATGCTGAGTCGGCAAGGCAGGCAGCTCTTGTGCTGAATAAAAAAGGAATAGGGACCGTAATTATAACATTAGGAGCAAAAGGGGCCTTGCTGTTTCATGAAGATAAATTCACAATGGTTGAAACAGTAAAGGTTGATGCTGTCGATACAACAGCAGCAGGCGATGTATTTAATGGCGCTTTGGCTGTAGCTTTATCAGACGGGAAACGCATGGAAGATGCAGTGCGGTTTGCTTGTCGGGCAGCATCTGTTTCTGTAACAAGATTAGGAGCCCAGTCCTCCGCCCCTTATTTACATGAATTACTATAAATTTTTGTTTTAAATATAGAACTGGTTTTATGATGAAAAAGATAAATGCCGTTGCATTATTGTTATCCTTGGTGTTGAGTGTTTTTTCACAGGAAAAAACAATGACTATTACAAAGGAGAAGCTGAAAGATAAAATTAAAGGAGGATGGGCCGGTCAGACTATTGGGGTGACTTTTGGCGGTCCTTACGAATTTGGGTTCCAGGGAACATTTATCGGCGATTACCAATCGCTGAAATGGTATGATGGCTATTTAAAGAACACGATGGTAAATTCACCGGGCTTGTATGATGATCTTTATATGGACTTAACTTTTGTTGATGTATTTGAAAAGTATGGATTGGATGCACCCGTTGATTCTTTTGCAAATGCGTTTGCCCATGCCGGTTATATGCTTTGGCATGCAAACCAGGCCGGCCGGTATAATATCCTTCATGGTATCAAAGCGCCATTAAGCGGCTATTGGATGAATAACCCACACGCAGATTGTATAGATTACCAGATTGAAAGTGATTTTGCAGGATTGATGAGCCCGGGCATGCCGAATACAGCTTCCGCAATCAGTGATAAGATCGGCCATATTATGAACTATGGTGACGGTTGGTATGGAGGTGTATACGTGGGAGCCATGTATACCCTGGCTTTTGTTTCAAAAAATATTAACCATATAGTTACTGAGGCTTTGAAAACAGTACCTGCTAAAAGTCATTTTTATCAATGTATCAGCGATGTGATCAAATGGCATAAGAAATATCCAGCGGATTGGAAGCAGACCTGGATGGAAGTGCAACGCAAATGGGCGGATGATATTGGGTGCCCGGAAGGAGTATTTGCTCCATTTAATATTGATGCAACTGTAAATGCAGCCTATGTTGTTATTGGACTTTTATATGGAGACGGGGATTTTACAAAGACACTGGAAATAACGACCCGTTGCGGACAAGATGCAGATTGCAACCCTTCCACTGCCGGCGGTATACTGGGAACCGTTTTAGGCTATGATAAAATTCCCG
>JAFDYH010000049.1:0-6618 GCA_018267535.1 Bacteroidota bacterium | reverse complement strand
TAAACAAAGTATATGAAGTGGGAATGAAACATGCTTTACAAACAATTTTACGCAACGGTGGTAGCGAGTCAAATGAAAATGTTACTATCAAGATACAAATACCCAAACCGGTTGTTTTCGAGCAAAGTTTTACGGGTGTTTATCCTGTTGCCAAAATCCCAGTCACATGGAACGATGCAAAAGATGAAATTAGTTTTGATTTTGAAGGAACTGGTTTTGTAATAAAAGGAGAAACGGCCGACTGGGGCAGCAATGCTGATTTTGTATTCAATACTGAATTATATGTAGATGGTTATAAAATTGAGACCCCGAAATTACCAGCCAATTATACAACCCGTCGTTATGAGTTATGCTGGAAATATGACCTGGAGAAAGCAAAGCATTCTGTAAAACTAAAAATTTTAAATCCTTCAGGAGAGTACAAGTTCCGCGTAGGTGATGCATTGATTTATTCCGATAAAGCGGTGAACGGAATTATGGCTAATGTAGTTGGAGCCCAATAGCTAATAAAATTAACCAAACGATTGCTATATGTTCATTGTAGAAAATTATTCAACGGCTGTATTGTTTTGTATTATCACCATGCTCTGCTGGGGCTCATGGGCCAATACTCAAAAACTGGCTGGTAAAACATGGCGTTTCGAATTGTTTTATTGGGATTATGTTATTGGTATTTTGATATTCTCAATCATTTCCGCATTGACATTGGGCAGTATTGGAGAAAAAGGAAGGGGCTTTATTGCAGATTTGCAGCAGGCCGATGCTGCTAATATCGGCAGCGCAATCCTGGGAGGTGTCATTTTTAATGCTGCCAATATTTTATTTTCTGCAGCAATAGCCATTGCTGGTATGGCGGTTGCATTTCCGGTAGGTATCGGTTTGGCATTAGTGTTAGGTACACTGGTTAATTATTTTGGCGAGCAGAAGGGGAATGCAGTACTCTTGTTTTCAGGTGTGGCTTTAGTAGCAGTAGCAATTATCATTAATGCGCTTGCCTATAAAAAATCAAATGCAAATAGCCAGGCTGTATCTACAAAAGGGATTGTGATTTCGTTAGTAGCGGGTTTGTTAATGTCTTTCTTTTATCGCTTTATTGCTGCATCTATGGATCTTCAGAATTTTGAAAACCCCGCACCTGGTAAGATGACGCCGTATACAGCTGTATTTATATTCTCTGTCGGCATTTTTATCAGTAACTTTCTCTTCAACACGATATTAATGAGAAAGCCTGTTCAGGGCACGCCTGTTTCTTACAGCGATTACTTTAAAGGAAAACTTTCTACCCATTTTGTCGGGATACTGGGAGGACTGATATGGGGATTAGGCAATTCATTTAATTTGATAGCGGCCGGTAAAGCCGGCCCTGCAATATCATACGGATTGGGACAGGGGGCAACATTGATTGCAGCTTTATGGGGTGTGTTTATATGGAAAGAATTTAAAAATTCCCCCAAAGGAACAAATGCATTAATTACAGCCATGTTTATATTCTTTGTTGCAGGATTGGGGCTGCTGATTTATGCTGGTATTTCATAGAAACCCAGATAGCCAGAGAAATTTTTCAATAACAATTTTTTAAAAATGACTCGAAGATTAATAATTCTCTTTACGTATTTACTTCTTGGTTTTTCGTTGCTCGCCCAGACAAAACGCATACCCATTATTTTTGATAGCGACATGGGGCCAGATTATGATGATGCAGGGGCAATAACTATGCTTCATGCATTTGCCGATAAAAATGAAATTAAAATCCTCGCAACTATTGCAAGTACGAAATATAAAAAAGTAGCAGGGGTAATCAACGTATTCAATACTTTTTATAACAGGCCGGGCATACCTGTTGCGGTACCTAAAGGGAAAGCTATAGATCCGCATGACTTTCGGGGATGGACAGATTCCATTTATGAAATGTATCCCCATAAAATAAAAAGTAATGATGAAGTGCCGGATACCGTAGCGTTGTATCGTAAAATACTGGCGGCACAGCCAGATCATTCAGTTGTAATAATAACTATAGGCTTTTTGACAAATATTTCAAACCTGCTGCAATCTAAAGCAGATATCTATTCAAAAATGGATGGCGTGGAATTAATGAAGCATAAAGTAAAAAGAATGGTTTGCATGGCGGGTGGTTTTCCTTCGGGTAATGAATATAACGTAAACATGGATGCTGTAGCTGCCCAATATGCATTCGTTCATTGCCCTGTCCCTGTTTTATTCAGTGGGTTTGAGATCGGTCAAAAAATTAAATCAGGGCTGCCATTAATCCATAATGAGAGAGTGCATAGTCCCGTTAAGGATGTATTTCGAATTTCATTGCCACGGGCACTGGAAGATAGCGCTGGCCGCATGAGTTGGGATGAAACAGCAGTATTAGTTGCTGTTCGTGGATATAAACCATGGTATACAGTAAAAAAAGGGAGAATAATTGTAGCAGATAATGGAAGCAATACCTGGCAGGACGATGAAAAAGGAGTGCATAGTTATCTTGTTGAAACAAGGCCGCCATCACAAGTGCAGATGGTGATTAATGATTTAATAATGCATATGCCTGCAAACAAAAAGAGATAACCTAGAGTTACAATGATTTTCTCCGGATAATCTTAAACGGATTCTTGATCTTTTCCTTTTTATTTTCCAGGATAAGTTTGGCGGCTATTTCACCCATTTGCGAATGATCTGTGGATATAACAGTGATCCCATCCAGTAATATTTCTTTTAATGGAGTATCGTTGTAAGAAATGATACCAATGTCTTTGCCGGGCTTCAGGTTTTTACTGCGACAACCCTTTATAAGGTTTACAAGGTCTGTTTCCTCAATAACTATATAAGCCTCTTTACTTTTAATTTTTGTATCAGGATTTATTTCCTGCATTACATCGAAAGCGAAGCTATTCTGCATACAAAAGCTTCTGAAACCAAGAACAATCTCGTAAGGGTAGGGGATTAATTTAGGATGTACTAAAATCAACCGGTCATATTTCTTTAATAAATCCAATCCGGTCTCCAATGCTTCTGCAATATCTTTCCTGAAATCCTGGAAAACGGCAGAATAGCCAGGTTTCAGGTCTGGAATATCTTTATCCAGTAATAACAATTTCTCTTTCGGTATTTTATTGATTAATGCTTTTACTTCGTCCACATCTTCATAAAAATGCGGCATGATTACATAGTAATCGTATTCATTAAACTGCGTGCCTAATAAAGTCTCAAATAATTTGGTGTTGGAGTGATAAATCTTGAGATCAAGGGTATT
Source organism: Bacteroidota bacterium (assembly GCA_018267535.1). Taxonomy (GTDB): domain Bacteria; phylum Bacteroidota; class Bacteroidia; order Chitinophagales; family Chitinophagaceae; genus JAFDYH01. The sequence goes on along the minus strand of JAFDYH010000049.1, from coordinate 3,362 downwards.
GTCCGGCCCCATCGCCTGCGCGAAGGAATGATAGATCTGTTTTTTATAGTTACTTATTTTATTAAAAAGCAGAAGAATTCGGTAAGAAGAAGTGATATCAGTCCGGCTGATGTAGAATCCTTTTCCTTTTACCGGTTCGATAATCCCTTTTTCTTCCAGCAGGTCGTAAGCTTTTTGAACCGTATCCCGCGAAAGAAAATATTCATTGCTTAATTCATTGATAGAAAAAATCCGATCTCCTTTTTTCAGTTTGCCTTTTTTGATTGATTCAGTTATTGCGTTTACAATCTGCAGGTATTTGGGAGTCTTTTTTTCTGAGTCAATTTCAAATGACGAAGTTGAAAGCATGGGCAATAGCTTAGATGAGTCTGTTCTTTTTTGTTTTGTCTGACAAGTTACGAATAATTGATAGATGTCTGACTTAAATCAGTATACACAGTCTTTCATCGGTTAAAAGAATTGATTGGGATTAAATTTCTTTAAATGGTTTTTTATTGTACAAGTTCATTGTAATGGTCGTTGACTCGATTTTAAGCTTTGGTGACAGCTCTCTTGCCCCAATCGTAAATTCACCAATGCCCATCCTTGTTCTTTGTTTCCTTAGTGTTCCCATAATTATCTTTCATTTATCTGCCGGCACTACATAGTAAAACCTTCGGGAGTAAGGAAGGTGTCTAATGAAAAGATGATTTAAAGTAGCTACTTTCCAATCATTTTTGCAATTAAATCCCTGATAGTATAATTTATTTTATCTTATTATTCATTCTCGAAACAAAATCGCCGGATTGAAATCCGGCGATTACTTAGCTTAATGCTTGCTTAGTCATTTCATTCATTGTAAAGTTACTAGCAGGAAGCGGCTATAAAAATGGACAAAAAAGCGAAACGGATGGATTTTTTTACGCTACCGGATTCTTTTTTCCTCTATATATATCCGGTGACATCCCCATAATTTTTTTGAACATCCTGGAAAAATAATAGGGGTCTTCAATGCCCAGTTCCATGGAAATTTCTTTTACCCGCTTGGTAGTGAAAAGCAGGTACTGGCAGGCTTTTTGAACTTTCAGGTGATTAAAATATTCAATAGGGGAGAAACCGGTTTTATTTTTAAATAAATAAGAAAAATGAGATGCAGATAAATTAACCGAACCTGCAATTTCTTCGAGAGTAAGTAACCTGTCTGTTTTTGTCTTTAAAAAATCAATCGCCATATCCACCGGGCTTTTATATTCTAACTTCCCTGAAAGATCATATTTGTTATTAAAAAGAAAAGTTGCCAGGTATTGCCAAAGGCACATGTTCGAATATACGAGGTTGTCAGTACTATACCCTCTTTCCATTTGGCTATATAATTTATCAAACAGGCTGATTGTTTGCTCGGAATTCTGCAGAAAATTTTTATTGCCTGAAAACCTTTTTTCGAATTGTGCTATTATAGCATTGGAGGCTGTTCCCGTAAAATGAACCCAGTAAATAGTCCAGGGGTTCTTTTTGTCCGCTTCGTACAGATGACTGACCTTGGTTGGAATAAAAAAAAACTCACCGGGTTCAATGCGATATTCGTTATTATTAATTACGGCCCTGCCATTTCCCTCATAACAAAATATAAGAATGTGCTGGTCGGCGCCATCGGGTCTTTTTCGATAATGAAATTGTGCATTCGGGTAATAACCAATATCCGTTATATAAAGAGGCTTTATAACTTCATTTTTCTTGCATAATTCCGATAGTATTTTCCTTGGAATTACAACTGCCTTTTGGCCTTTGAAGCCCTCTTTTTTTCGGGTGATTGTTCGCACATGTTGATTTTCTACAAATGTAGGATTACTAACCATAATCGGGAGTTATAATACAAGATAGCTGCGTTTTATATTACTGGTTTTCACAAGTGGTATAATAGCCTTACAGGATCTGTTTGACAATAGATTACTATTTAGGCTCAAATTTTTTAAAGAAGCACTGTTCGTAGAATGTCAAATTGAAAGGACTTAATAAAATAATCCATTATAAACAGATATTATTCCATCTATTCGAGTTAAAGTAAATTTTACTTTTAAATTCGATTATTAACTATTTCATTTTGTATGGACAATGAAGTAAAGGCCTGGGAAGAGAAAGTGTCTATTCCTGCCTATCCTATAGGTAAAAAGGAAAAGAACCCCATGTTTCTTGAAAAGAGGGTTTACCAGGGAAGTAGTGGTGTTGTGTACCCGCATGCGGTGATCGAGAAAATTTCAGATAAAAAGATTGACAAAGAATATTCTGCAGTTTTTCTCGAAAATGAATACTTAAAAATTATGATACTGCCCGAACTTGGAGGCAGGGTGCAAATGGCTTTTGATAAAGTTAAAGGCCGCCATTTTGTTTATTACAATCAGGTAATAAAACCTGCATTGGTAGGCTTAACAGGCCCATGGATTTCCGGCGGCATAGAATTCAACTGGCCTCAGCATCACCGACCCTCTACTTTCGAGCCGGTTGATTATACGATAATGGAAAATGAAGACGGAAGCAAAACAGTTTGGGTGAATGAAGTGGAACGCATGTTTCGTACAAAAGGAATGGCGGGTTTTACATTGTATCCAGGTAAAGCGTACCTGGAAATAAAAGGAAGGCTGTATAACCGCACTTTATTTCCACAAACATTTTTATGGTGGGCAAACCCTGCTGTAAAAGTGAATGACGATTACCAGTCTGTATTTCCTCCCGATGTATATGCCGTGTTCGACCATGGCAAAAGAGATGTTTCCTCTTTCCCAATAGCGAAAGGAGTTTATTATAAAGTAGATTATGCACCGGGAACTGATATATCGAGGTATAAGAATATTCCTGTTCCTACATCTTACATGGCTATTACTTCAAAATATAATTTTATTGGGGGTTATGAACATGATACGAAAGCAGGGTTGCTGCATATTGCCAATCATCATGTTTCGCCAGGAAAGAAGCAATGGACATGGGGCAATGGTGCATTTGGGCAGGCTTGGGACAGAAACCTTACTGATGAAGACGGCCCTTATATTGAATTGATGACCGGTGTATATACAGACAACCAGCCGGACTTTGCCTGGCTACAGCCTTTTGAAGAAAAAACATTTACCCAGTATTTTATGCCATACAGTGAAGTTGGTATGGTAAAAAATGCGACAAAAGAAGCTGTAGTAAATGTCGAATTTTTTAATAGCATTGCTATTGTTAAGCTTTATACTACTTCAGCTTATAAAAAATTGCAGGTATCACTTAAAGATAAAGGAGTTGAGTTATTTACTGACATTATTAGTTGTTCACCCGCCACACCATATATAAAGGAAATTTCTTTGTCAATTAAGGTTGATCCTGTTGATACAGAATTGCAGGTATTA
>JAFDYH010000048.1:16988-22984 GCA_018267535.1 Bacteroidota bacterium | reverse complement strand
AGGCAGGGTGTGGGTTACAGAAGCGGTTAACTACAGGAATTTTAATAATGATTCTACAAAATTCCTCCATCACTCTCAAGGGGACCGAGTAATGATATTGGAAGATACGAATGGGGATGGTAAGGCCGACTCTTCAAAATTATTTGTACAGGACACAAGCCTTGTATCACCGTTAGGTATAGCTGTAATTGGGAATAAGGTATATGTTTCCTGTGCCCCTAATCTTATCGTATATACGGACGAGAACGGGGATGACAAACCCGACAAGAAAGAAATCTTTCTGACGGGCTTCGGGGGAAAGGACCATGATCATTCATTGCACGCATTAATTGGCGGCCCGGATGGCAATTTTTATTTTAACACCGGCAATGCCGGACCGCATATTGTAAAGGATAAAACTGGCTGGACTTTACGATCAGGAAGTATTTATACCGGGGGCACTCCGTATAACCTGAAGAATGAAGGGAATATGAAAAGTGATGACGGGAAGGTTTGGGTTGGAGGACTGGCATTATCAATCAAACCAGATGGGACAGGGTTAAAAGTATTAGGTCATGATTTTCGTAACTCTTATGAATACACGAAAGATTCATATGGCGATATGTGGCAGAATGACAACGATGATGAAGTAGCAGCTTGCCGTACATCCTGGCTAACGGAAGGAGGTAATGCAGGTTATTTCAGTACAGATGGTACAAGAACATGGCAGGCGGACCAACGACCAGACCAGGAAGTTTTTACCGCGCACTGGCACCAGGAAGATCCGGGTGTAATGCCGGTTGGTGACAGAAGCGGGGCGGGAGCACCAACGGGTATTGTGGTCAATGAAAGTGATGCGATGGGTAAAAAATATCTTGGAATGTTATTGAGTGCTGATGCTGGGCGTAATGTGATATTCGGTTACTATCCTCAAAGAGAAAAATCGGGATATATCCCGGCAAACAAAAGTAATTTCATTACTTCACTTTCTTCAGACAATCCGCTGTATGTTTGGAATGATACGGCTGCCAATAAACATAAAGAAAAATGGTTTCGCCCGAGTGATGTAGCTATTGGAACTGATGGTGCTATTTACGTTGCGGATTGGTATGATCCTGTAGTGGGTGGTCACCAGATGCAGGATTCAACCGGTTATGGAAGAATATACCGCATTACTCCAAAGAATAAGGAATTGACAAAACCCCTGATTGACCTTTCTACTGTAAAGGGTCAAATTGAAGCCTTAAAAAACCCCGCAATCAATGTTCGTTACCTTGCTTTTGAAAAACTAAGGCAACAAGGAGATGCAGTCCTTCAACCTGTAATGGATTTATTGAAAAATGATAATCCTTACATAAAAGCAAGGGCAATATGGTTAATGCCCCAGTTAGGAAATAAAGGACTTTTGGCGACGGAGCAGTTACTCAAAAGTGATAATGAAAATAATCGGCTTGTTGCTTTCCGCGCTTTGCGTGTAGTCGTTCCCGATATATTACCTTATGCTGTTCAGTTGCAAAATGATCCTTCTTCATTTATCCGCCGGGAGGTTGCTGTTGCATTAAGAGACCTGCCATTTGAAAAGACAAAACCCATTCTAATTGAACTGACCAAACGGTATGATGGTGAAGATAAATGGTATCTCAATGCGTTAGCGGCTGCTTTTGCAGGGCATGAGGAAGAAATATACCCGGAAATTAAGAAGCTGTTTGCTTCCTCTGAAACTCCTGTAAAATGGAATATTAAAATGCGTTCATTAGCATGGGCATTACATCCTGTAGGGGCATTGAATGATTTGATTCAGCGGGCATCCGATTCTACATTAAGTGCAAATGACAGAAAGCAGGCATTAACAGCTATAGCATTTATTAAGGATAAGAAGGCAGCCGAAGCGATGTTAACGCTCAGTAAAAGCAATTCTCCTGCTGTAAAGGAACAAGCTACCTACTGGCTTTCCTTCCGCCAGGGAAATGACTGGTATGCACTGCTGGACTGGAAAAAGATTTCAATAAACACTGGCTATGAGAGAAAGATGTCAGCCATGAAGTCAAAGTTGCGGGCAGTACTGGATGAACACTTATCTCTTGATGCACGAAAATGGAGATTGGAACAGATGGCCATGGATTCTGTAGGCGGACAACTGCTGATGGGATTGGCGGCGGAAAATAAATTTCCTGTGACATTAACAACTGCTATGGAAGAAGTAATATTTAAAAACCCGGATATTGCTGTACGTGTGCAGGCTGGAAAGTATTTTAAACAACCCGGGGGTAAGAAAAATTATTCAATACAGGAAATTGTAAAGATCCAGGGCAATGTTGCCGATGGTAAAACAGTGTTCAATACCTATTGTACAACCTGTCACCGCATCGGACAGGCAGGTAACGATATTGGCCCGGAATTAACGACAATAGGAAAGAAGTTTGATAAAACCGGGTTGCTGGATGCTATATTGAATCCAAGTGCGGCTATACTTTTAGGTTATGAACCCTGGCTAATTAATACGAAAGATGGCAGCTCCTATTTTGGCTTTCTCATCAGTGAAAATAAGCAGAGCGTAACAATAAAAGATGTGAGCGGCCAAAAACATGTGATTGCTGCTGATAAGATAAGTACAAGGCAAAAGCAGGATAAAAGCTTAATGCCGGAACCGGCAGTAACGGGAATTTCTGAGCAGCAATTGGCGGATATAGTGACGTATTTAAGTTCCGGAAAATAGAATCACTACACAAATAAAATAGCCGGTCAATTTTAGACCGGCTATTTTATTTTTCATTATAATTCGTTAGAAACTTTTTTTCTCGTTTGATTTCTGCATTGGGTTTATACCCTGGCTTTGGCCGCGGATGGCATCCTGTTTTTGTTTAAATACAGTGAATTTACTGGGTTCAGGAATAGTTCCCCATGTGTTGTTGCTTTCATTGATGTCTGCTGTTTCACGCATCGGGTCGAGTTTTATAGAAGCGACTTCTTTATCTTTCATAAAGAACTTGGTTACTTTTTGTTCATTTAACCTCCATACCTGTGCCGGAATGCGGTCAACTTCTTTTGTACCATCTTTAAATGTCCATTCGACAATAATTGGCATTACTAATCCGCCTTTGTTTCCGAAAGTAAGTTCATAGAAAAACTTGTTGGCGTATTTTTCTTTTTGCGAAGCATCTAACTCGCTCATGTTACCCGGTACATTTATTGAATAGCTATTCGTATCCACAGGCTCCATACCACGGTCATAGCGCCAGTAGAAATCACGGGTGGCTGTATCTGCGTCTGTTGCGAACTTAATACTTTTGTCATCACGGTTACGTACCTTTGAAATATCATCGAAACTATTTACAGCAGGTGCCGCCACCTTTGTTTTGATTGTTTTATCCCCGGGTATATTGCCATTTACGTCAGCCTTGGCAAATTTTACTGAATCAATAGAAATATCGCAGGCGTCTGTACTGTAAAACCATCCGCGCCAGAACCAATCAAGGTCTTCGCCACTTGCATCTTCCAACGTGCGGAAGAGATCAGCAGGGGTTGGATGTTTAAAGGCCCAGCGTCTTGCATATTCTTTAAAGGCATAATCAAACAACTGTCTTCCCATAATTGTTTCACGAAGTATATTTAAGCCTGTTGCCGGTTTTGAGTAGGCATTGGGCCCAAAGCCGATAATGTTTTCAGAGTTTGTCATTATAGGCTCTAACTGGTCTTTGGGCAATTTCATATAATCAGTAATCGTATACGCAGGGCCTCTCTTCACAGGGAATTTATTGTCCCATAATTCTTCAGTCAGGTATTCACAGAATGTATTCAGGCCTTCATCCATCCAGCTCCATTGGCGTTCGTCGCTGTTAACGATCATAGGAAAGAAATTGTGGCCCACTTCATGTATGACAACACCAAGCATACCGTTCTTTACGGCTTCGGAATAGGTGCCATCTTTTTCAGTACGACCAAAGTTGAAGCAGATCATCGGATATTCCATACCGTTAGCGGCTTCCACACTTTGTGCAACCGGATAAGGATACCCAATGGTGAATTTTGAATAAGTTTTGATAGTATGAGCGACAGCTTTGGTAGAATACTTGCTATACAGGTTATATGCTTCTTTGCCGTAATAGCTCATGCACATGATTTTTTTACCTTCCACAATTGCAGGCATTGCATCCCATACAAACTTACGGGAGGATCCCCATGCAAAGTCACGCACATTATCAGCTTTAAATATCCATGTTTTTTTTTGCGTGCTTTTTGTTTTCTCTTTAGCTTTTGCTTCATCCAGTGTAACGATTTGTAAAGGCTCTTTTGCCGTTTGTGCTTTTTGCCACCGGGCCAATTCTGCCGGCGTTAATACCTGAGCATAGTTTTGACATTCACCTGTTGCCCCGATAATATGATCTGCAGGAACGGTCATCTGTACTTTAAAGTTCCCGAACGTTAATGCAAATTCGCCACGGCCGGTAAACTGGTGGTTTTGCCATCCCTGGAAATCGCTGTACACGCAAAGACGGGGGTACCATTGGGTCATTGTAAATAGACTGTTGCCATCTTCTTTAAAATACTCGTATCCGCCCCGGCCAAATCTTGACATGCGATCGGATATTTTATAATTCCAGTCAATATTTAAAATGAATTTTTGCCCGGGCTTTAATGGTTCAGGCAAGTCAACCCGCATCATTGTTTTATTAACGATGTAAGAAAGTTTTTTACCTGCAGCATCTGTAATTTTTTGAATTTTATCACCATACCCATTATCGCTTTTGCTCTCCTCCATTCTCTCCAGGGCTTTGTCATTTGTTTGCGTGGGCATCGTAGTACTATTCTGATAATTGGCATTATCTATAGTGCTATGCTGGTTTTCATCCAGCTGCAGCCAGAGATAGGTTAATACATCCGGGGAATTGTTGTAATAGGTGATGGTTTCGCTGCCGGTAAGCTTAAGGTTGGGTTCATCTAACTCGCACTTGATATCATAATCTGCCCTTTGTTGCCAGTATTTCGGGCCAGGAGCACCGCTGGCAGTACGATATTCATTAGGAGTAGGGAGGGTAGTCCCCAATTGTTCAAACTTGTTACCATGATTGCTGCCGGGGTTGTTCTGGATATCCTGTGCCAGTAACAAACTGCAACAACCTAACAGTATACCACAGGTGAAAATAATTCTCTTCATCGCTCTTGCTTTTTTAAGTGAATAGTCAAATATTGAAAAGTCAATTTTTATTCTACAATCAATTACTGATTATCAGTCAGGGCAATCTTTCCAGCGCCATCTTCAAAGCTAAGCTAAACACCCCTGCTGATAAAAAAATAACCCATGTTCTTCTTTCTACTTTAAATACACTTATCATCAATTGCGTCAGCAATAAGATACAAAGCACTACGAATATTTGCCCAACTTCGAGGCCGACATTAAATCCAAATAAACTCCATCCCAGGCTTTGATCTTTCGCCATTGCAAAACGGATTGTATTCGCAAAGCCCATTCCATGTATCAATCCAAATCCAAGTGCCAGGAAGTAATTGATCCGTATGGTTTTGGGTGTAAACTGTTTTTGAAACAAGTTGCTGAATGCCGTAATTACAATGGTGCAGGGTATCAGGAATTCTATCCATTTTGATGAAAAACGGATTATGTCTAACACACTCAAAGCAAGCGTTAACGAGTGTCCAATAGTAAATGCGGTTACAAGCACTAATACCTGCCGCCAGTCTTTTAATAAATAAATAGCAGCCAAAGCTGCGATAAACAACTGGTGATCCAGTGCATCTTTGCTGATAATATGTTCCCAACCCCAGGTAAAATAAAGTCCGAAATCCTGCATCGTGTGAATGGGTTATTACGTCTTTTTGGCGAAAAGCTGGAAAAGGTTCAAAATAATCCAGACTTTTGTAAACATAAAAATTATTGGGTAAATGGCTTTGATCTGTTATAAATGGTTTTTGATAAGTTTTTTACAGTTATGGCCTTTGCGACAAGGCGGGTTTGATTCAGATCATTTGTTGTCAACGAACCTTCATCCTTTCCATGTCAG
>JAFDYH010000048.1:15347-16927 GCA_018267535.1 Bacteroidota bacterium | reverse complement strand
AAAAAATATAAAACAAAAATTGACCTGGTACAACCGAAAGATAAACCAGCTATGGATAAGCTTGTAAGCGATTACATCAGTAATCACTTATCTGTAAAAGCAGACGATAAGAGTACCGTAATGAATTATATTGGTTTTGAGGTTGAAAATGAAGCGGTGTATGTTTACCTGCAGGTAAATGATATAACTTCTTTAAAGAAGGCGGAGGTTACATGCACTATTCTTTACGATATGTATACGGATCAAACTGAAATTATTCATGTAATTGTAGCAGGCAACCGGAAAAGCATGAAAATTGATTATCCTGCAAAGCAAGCTTCTTTCCAGTTCTGATAAAGTTTTTTTGCGGATTGGAATTATTCTTCCAGTTCACTCTTTATTTCCTTGCTGAGGGTTACAAGGACTTTATCAATCCTGTGTCCATCCATATCAACAATTTCAAGTTTAAAGCCCTGCCATTCCAATGAGTCTCCTGTGTGAGGGATACGTTCAAGTTTATGAAGTATAAAACCGGCCAGTGTATCAAACTCCTGCTCGCCTTCATTCATGTATTCGGTCTGTTCAAAACGGGCAAGGAAATCATAAAAGGGGATTTGCGCATCAACAAGAAATGAGCCATCCTGTCTTTCTGCGATTTCATAATCCGGTATATCCGGTTGAGGCATTTCGCCGATAATTGCTTCCAGTATATCATTCAACGTAACCATTCCCTGCAGAGTGCCATATTCATCCACAATAAAACAGGAATGATGCTTTGTTTCCTTAAATTTTTCCAGCAATTGATAAGCTGTATTATTCTCAGGTACAAACATTGCGGGACGCATTACATTTTTAAAAAGGGTAAGATCATTAGTAACATACAGGTCTTTCAGCGAAACGATCCCTTTTATATTATCAATCTCCCCATCGCAAATTGGATAGACGGAGTGGGGTTCCCGCAAAATCTTTTCTTTTATGCTTTCCTCGTTATCAAGCAGGTTAAACCATACAATATCGCTGCGGTGCGTCATCAGCGAAGTAATATTCCTGTCACCAAGATGAAATATCCGCTCGATAATTTCTTTTTCTTCTTCTTCAATGGTGCCGGCTTCTGTTCCTTCGGAGATCATTGTTTTTATTTCTTCTTCGGTTACGGCATCATCTTTCGCCCGTTTAATATTGAAAATTTTAAAAAATAGCCTTGTCGCAAAATTCAAAAACCACACAAGCGGATGGGTGATTTTTGCAAAAAACAGCATCGGTAATGCGGCCAGCTTAGCTATTTTTTCGGCTCGTAATAAACCAATCCGTTTTGGAATCAGTTCGCCAAAAATGATTGATAATAATGTAACGATTATAACCACTATGGTTATAGATATCGTTTTTGCATAAGGCCTCAATGCGTCAAACTGTTCAAAAAAAGGTTGCAGGTATATACCAAACCGTTCGCCGGAGAACACGCCGGTAAGGATTGCGATCAATGTAATACCGATTTGTGCAGCGGATAAAAATAATTCAGGGTTATTGGAGAGCTCCAGTGCCCTGCGGGCAGTTTCATCACCCTTTTCTGCCATGCTTTCCAGTCTGGCTTTGCGGGCTGA
>JAFDYH010000048.1:5103-15310 GCA_018267535.1 Bacteroidota bacterium | reverse complement strand
TCCATTTAGATGGTTGGGTTATTTGGCTTACCGAAGTTAGTGAATCCAAAGCGCTTATTAAAGATCATACCGGTAAACAAACCAAAACATATGCCGATTATGGTGCCACCAAGGATATCGAGTGGATAGTGAACGCCTACATAGACCTGTGCATAACAAATAATTGCAGCCCAGAAAAAGCCGATAAAGGCCCAGCGACCGATAACATGGCGCATTGTCAGATAAAAAAAAGTCGCGATACCAAAATGATTAGCAGCATGGGAAGAGGTAAAACTGTAGCCTCCGGAACAATGGTTTACCAGCAACCGTACATGCATCATAAAATGCGGGTCGCTGCAGGGGCGAAGGCGCTCAAATCCGTTTTTAAAAACACGGCTACTTATAATATCGGTAAGAGACACAGTGCAAATGAACAATAATATCCACCACCAGCCCTTGCCTTTAAAGTTGATAATAATAAACAAGAGAAGGAATAAATATAGCGGAGCCCAGAAGGATGAATCACGGGTAAAAGGGAGTACGCTATCAAAAAAGGAATTTGTCCATTCCCCGTTTATTTTCATGAAAAGCCATTGGTCCCATTCTTTCAATTGTTCCAGCATTGATAATAGCATAACTGCAAAAGTAAGCGATGGCCTGCAAAGGTAAAAGAAATGCAGGCTTCGGAGATTATAACAGCAAAGGTGAAACGGCTGATTAGCTAAGGAGCCGGGTGTTAGTAGCAGAGTTCGGCTAATTATACGAACTTTTAAAAAGTTCGTATAATTAGCCGAACTCGGGTAAAGTTTGTATATTTGACCGAACTAATTATTTATGGCTTTACAAGCTGTTCTTACCGGTGATATAGTCAATTCTACGAGGCTTACTACGGCTAAAGAGAAAAAGCTTTTGAAAGGGTTAAAAAGCCTGTTGGCGTCGTATAAGTATGAGTTTTACAGGGGTGATAGTTTCCAGGTTTACCTGAAGGATGCGGGCAATGCGCTTCGTGTAGCCCTCCTATGCAGGGCTGCAGCAATAAGTATCCCGGCAGATGAGGAGCTGATGCACGGCGATGTAAGAATAAGTATCGGATTGGGTTCCGTAAAATCACCAGTAAAGAAGTTATCATCTGCGAAAGGCGAAGCCTTTTTATTATCGGGCAGGATGTTTGATGAAATAACAAAATCAGGCAAGAGGCTGACTATAGCAATTAATAACCCGCTTGTGGGTACGGCAGTTGAAGTAATAGCGGACTATCTTAATTCTATTTTTAATGTGATGACAGATAAGCAGGCAGTTGTTATATTTGAACTGCTGGCAGGAAAAACGCAGAAGCAGGTTTCGGATAAACTAAAAAAATCCAAAAGCACCATCAGCCAGCATGTGACGGCCGGAAGATGGTATGAAGTAGAGAAATTATTAAAACAATATGAAAGCATCATAGCTCAGGTAAAATAACGTATGGCGTCAATCTGGTTAATAAAACTTATTTTATCACATCTGATCACTGATTTTATCCTTCAGTCAAAGTCGTGGGTGGAGGAAAGAAATAAAAAGCATTTCTTATCGGGGAAGTTGTATTTACATGGTTTTGTAACCGCCTCTTTTGCCTGGTTAATGATTGGNNATTGGCTGGTAGCAATAATCATCTTTGTGACGCATATTCTAATTGATGTCTGGAAATCGTATCGCCCGCAAACGGTTCCCTATTTTTTAATCGACCAGTTTTTGCATCTCATAATAATTGCAGGTTGCTGGTTTTATTTTTTTCTTGAATGGAGTGACCTGAAAAATTCGTGGATACAATTCAACAGTAACCTGTATAACTGGAAGATGATAACTGCTTTCATCTTCCTGACGACTCCTTCCGCTGTTTTAATAGGCCAGCTAACCCGGCAATGGCGTGATAAAATGCCCGATGCTGAAAACCTTGCCAATGCAGGTAAATGGATCGGTATCGTTGAGAGAATAATTATCCTCATTTTTGTTTTGAATAGCCAATTTTCAGCAATAGGGTTGTTGATAGCAGCAAAAGGTATTATTCGATTTAATGAAAAGGACCGGCAGGAAATTAAAACCGAATATCTTGTTATAGGAACGTTGATGAGTATCAGCCTGGCTATTGTAACCGGCTTACTTGTAAAGGTTTAAAATGGTCAGTTCGTATAAGTAGCCGAACTTTTCAAAAATTCGTATTTTTAACCGAACTTTTTATGAGGTCATTTCAGGGAAGATTAAAAGAGTATGATCTCATTTATTTTCCATTCCTTTGCAACTCCGTTCTGTCCAGTACACTTCAGGAAATTCGATAAAAATAAAAATGCTGGTAAAATTAAAAGTACCAAAGACTATTCTTTGGATCGTTAATCTTTTCTTCATCTTCATTCTGATATTCACCATATTCAGAATGGCGACTTATTTCGCTTTTGTTCCAAAAGGATTTTCATTCGCTGATATGGTGCCGTCCTTCTTATTGGGTATCCGCTACGATCTCCGGTGGATAGCAATCATACTTTTGCCAATTGTAATCATAAGCCTTACTCCACGGTTATCGCCTTTTTATTCTGAAAAAAATAAAAAATGGTGGACATGGTACCTTGCTGTCGTAACATTTATCACATTCTTCTTTTTCGCTGCCGACTTTGGCTGTTTTTCGTATAACCGCACAAGGCTTGGCGCCAGCGCATTGAACTTTGTAGAAGACGCCAATATTTCTTTAGCCATGCTATGGCAGACTTATCCCATTTTCTGGATGTTACTTGGATTGATAGTGGCTGTTCTTTTCTTTCGCCAGATGTACAGACGAAGTCATTGGAGTGTAATTGCAAGAACAGATGGTTTGGGCATCCCATATCGCCGGAAGTGGTTTATCATGGCTGCTTTGCTATTGGGGTTATCTATCTATGGCGCTGTCGCACCTTTCCCATTAAAATCCTCCAATGCGTTTATTTACCGCGATAATTTTAAAACCTATCTTGCTTTAAACCCTTTACAGAATTTTTTTTCAACTTTAAAATTCCGGCGACCCCAGTATAATGAAAACAAAGCCCGGGAATATTTTCCGGTAGTTTCCGGTTGGATGGGTTTGCAGAATAGCAAAGATTTTTCTTACAGACGTGAAAGTTTCCCTTCCGGTAATGCAATTGAAAGTCATCCGAATATTGTATTGGTGCTTTGCGAATCATTCAGTATGTACAAAAGCAGCATGAGCGGCAATTCATTAAATACAACACCTTACTTCAATGAACTAACCGAAAAAGGAATATTTTTTAACCGTTGTTTTACCCCTCACTTTTCAACAGCTAGGGGTTTATTTGCTACAATTACAGGGATACCAGATGTGCAACTTTCTAAATTTTCTACGCGTAATCCGCTGGCATTGCAGCAAAGAACAATAATCAATGACTTTGATGGCTATAGTAAACTTTATTTCCTGGGAGGGGACCCGGAGTTTAATAATTTCAGCGGATTGATCAATAATATTGATGATGTTCAAATGTTCACTGAAGAAAAATTCCATAAGCCCCCGGTAAACGTATGGGGCATCAGTGATAAAACGCTTTTCCAGGAAGCTAATGCAACATTTGCAAAACAAACCAAGCCTTTTTTTGCCATTATCCAAACGGCAGATAACCACCGGCCTTTTATGATACCGGAAGCAGATTCCACGTTTAATAAAATTGAAATATCATTAGATTCACTTCATCGTTATGGCTTTGAATCTATCGCTGAGCTCAATTCATTCCGGTATTCTGATTATTGTTTCAGAACGTTTATGGATGCTGCTCAAAAGCAACCCTGGTTTCATAATACAATATTTGTGTTTATTGGTGATCATGGTGTATCTGGTAATGCTGAGGCGGTTTACCCGTCGACGTGGACAGATCAGCGACTAACGGATGAGCATGTACCGTTGCTTTTCTATGCCCCTTATCTTTTAGAACCAAAGGTTCATGATGAAGTAGTTTCACAGGTGGATGTACTGCCGACAATAGCGGGCTTACTTCATCAGCCTTATACGAACACAACATTGGGCAGGGACGTATTAGCTACTTCCGCAAAAAATAGTTACGCATTCACGATTCATCATGATGAAGGCAGGATCGGAATTATTACCAATTCGTACTATTTTGAAAAGAATATCAACTTCAATGATGAGGAACTTTATTCAATGGATAATAGTTCTTTGCCTTTTACAAAGACCCAGCAAGATTCAATAAAATCAAAGATGTCCGAAATTTCTACTGGTATTTATGAAACTGCAAAATGGATGTTGATGAATAATAAATGAGCTGTGGTTTCAGTGAAGAATTGATTCTGATTCTGAATAATTTGCGACGATTATCTTAATTACATTTTCATGCGGCATGATAAAAGATATGTAAACAAATATCCTTTGCTATTTACTCGTAATTGGTTTTCATTGAGCTTCAATACCTATTTTTGTACTTCAAGAATAAACTCATCAGACAGTGGCATTGATCAAGAGCATATCCGGCATAAGAGGTACTATTGGCGGAAAACCGGGTGACACACTTTCTCCGGTAGATATTGTAAAATTCACAGCAGCATTTGGAAAAATAATTCAGCAATCTGCACCTGGTAGAAAGGTAACGATTGTTATTGGCCGAGATGGCCGTATTAGTGGCGAGATGGTCCGTAATCTTGCGGTAAATACATTAACTGCTTTAGGCATTGATGTAGTTGATTTGGGATTATCCACAACTCCTACCGTTGAAGTGGCTGTAAAAATGGAAAATGCAGATGGCGGAATAATACTTACTGCGAGCCATAATCCTAAAGAATGGAATGCCTTAAAGTTATTAAATAAAGAAGGAGAATTTATTTCTGCGGAGATAGGGGCTAAAGTGTTGGAAGAAGCAGCAAAAGAAGATTTCAATTTTGCTACGGTTGATAAACTGGGTTCTGTAAAAGTGGATGATTCTTACCTGAAGAAACATATCGAAGCGGTATTGAACTATCCGCTGATTGATGCTAAAGCAATTACCTCACGAAAATTTAAAGTAGTAGTTGACGCTATAAATTCAACGGGCGCCATCTATGTTCCTGCTTTGTTAAATGTATTGGGTGTAGAAGATGTAATTGTGTTAAACAAAGAGGTGAATGGAAAATTTGCACATAACCCAGAGCCCTTACCGCAGCATTTGACAGTTTTAAGTAATGAAGTTGTGAAACATAAAGCGGACCTGGGTATAGCCGTTGATCCGGATGTTGACCGTTTATGCTTTGTATGCGAAGATGGAACCATGTTTGGTGAAGAATATACTTTGGTGGCAGTAGCTGATTATATTTTAAGTAAAAGAAAAGGGAACACAGTCAGCAATATGAGCAGCACCAAAGCCTTGAAAGAACTGACTATAAAACATGGCGGTGAATATTATCCTTCTTCAGTTGGCGAAGTAAATGTGGTCAATAAAATGAAAAAGGTAAACGCAGTGATTGGCGGCGAGGGAAACGGGGGTATTATTGTTCCTGATTTTCACTATGGCCGGGATGCATTAATTGGTATAGGGTTATTTTTAAGTCATCTCGCTCACTCTGGCAAAAGCATAAAATCCTTCCGCAGTACTTTTCCCGACTACTTTATTTCAAAAAATAAAATCGAACTCGAAAATGGTTTTGATATCAAAACTATTTTTGAAAATATCAAAAACAAATACAAGAATAACCCGGTTAATACGGAAGATGGTTTAAAAATTGAATTTGATAACGACTGGGTTCACCTGCGCACTTCCAATACAGAACCAATTATCCGCATTTACGCAGAAAGTGATTATGAGTCCAAGGCCAATCATATTGCCATGCGCTTAATGCAGGATATAAGAGAGTTTATGTGAAGTGTATTTAAGCTTTCGTTTATCAGCTACATATCGCTTATCCTGCAATAGCTTATCTTTGCGGTCCGTTTTGTAAGATTAAATAAAACGATTATTACTTAAAGCTTATAGCCTAAAGCCTGATGCTTTTATGACCCGCATTTACTTTGATAACGCTGCAACTACCTCTCTCGATAAAGAAGTATTGGATGCTATGTTGCCTTATATGACAACTCATTTTGGCAATCCTTCTTCTATCTATTCTTATGGCCGGGAAACAAGACTGGCGATTGAGTCTGCCCGTAAAAAAGTAGCCCAGCTTTTAAATGCGCATCCGGGCGAAATTTTTTTCACCAGCGGTGGTACAGAAAGTAACAATACGGCAATTCTTTCTGCGGTAAGAGATTTAGGCTGCCGGCATATTATAACATCGGCAATAGAGCATCATGCAATTTTACATACCGTAGAACATTACGATCATTTGGATCAGGTAACAAGTAGTTTTGTAAAACTTTTACCAAGTGGCCACGTTGATTTGGCTGATCTGGAAGAACAGTTGGCTTCACATGAAGAAAGATGCCTGGTGAGCCTGATGCATGCGAATAATGAAATAGGGAACCTTTTACCAATAAAAGCGGTGGGGGAGCTGTGCAATAAATACAATGCTATCTTTCATTCGGATTGTGTACAAACGGTAGGTCATTACCCGATTGATTTGCGCAAAATCCCGGTTCATATGATTTCTGCAGCCGGGCATAAGTTTCACGGACCAAAAGGAACTGGTATTCTTTATATCAATGATAATATCAAAATCAAACCTTTCATTTTTGGCGGGGCGCAGGAAAGAAATATGCGGGCCGGTACGGAGAATCTTTATGGCATTGTGGGTTTTGCAAAAGCGTTAGAACTGGCTTCTGCAAATCACGAAAAAGACTCCGCTTATATTCAATCATTAAAAACATACATGATAGAATCGCTTGTAAATAATATTTCCGGCGTTTCTTTCAATGGCGATTTTAAAGGAAGTAGTTTATATACTGTACTGAGTGTAGCCTTTCCAAAAACGGAAAAATCAGAGATGATTTTATTTAACCTCGATATAAATAACGTTTGTGTATCCGGCGGCAGTGCCTGTAGCAGTGGCACCGATATCGGCTCACATGTTATCCGGGCCATTGATAATAACCCAAACAAAGTCACCGTCCGCTTTTCATTCAGTAAACACAATACGAAAGAAGAGATTGATAAGGTGATTGAAACACTGAAGACAGTATTGTAATGAATGGTCAATGGTGAATAAACAGCCATAAGGCCTATTCACATTTACAGTTAACTATTTATTGCTGGTACACCCTCACATAGTCCACCTCCATCCTCTGCGGCCATATAGTTTCATCAACACCTTTTTGCCCACCCCAGTCACCGCCTACAGCAAGGTTTAGCAGTAAATACATTTTATTATCAAAGGGCCAGGCTTCGTAACTATGTTCATTGGCAAACCGGAAGAAGACTTTATTGTCGATAAAAATCTTTATCGAATCAGCCGTCCACTCCATTCCATATACATGAAACTTCTCGGAGCAATCCTTTACTTCTACTATTCCTGTTTCTTTGGGAGTGCCGCCATTATTATATTTTTTACAATGAATCGTGCCGTGAATAAACCCATGATGAAAACCTACATGTTCCATGATGTCTAGCTCTCCGTCATCGGGCCATGTCATTGGTTCCTTTGACGGAAGCATCCAGATAGCAGGCCAGGTTCCCCGGCCTTTGGGTAATTTAGCACGTACTTCTATTTTCCCATATTGCCAATTGCCTTTACCTTTTGTGACTAATCGTGCGGACGTATACTTCATTCCTTCATAATCTTCTTTTCTTGCTTCGATAATTAAATGACCATTTTCGACCCGTGCATTTTCTTTTCGCTTAATTGTATAGTATTCGAGTTCATGGTTGCCCCATCCGTCGCCGCCAATGTCATAGTTCCATTTACGGGAGTCCGGTAAGCCCGTATAATTGAATTCGTCTTTCCAAACTAGTTTCCACTTCTTGTGTTGAGAAAAAGAAACAAGAGAAGTGAATACAAACAGCAGTGGTAAACCTTTTTTGAACATATAGAATATTTAAAACAGGAAGTTACTGCGAAACGATGCTCCCAATCCCACCAGCATAAATTTTTTTGCTGCTTTCAAATAAGCCATTATTTTTGCGCCACGTTATGAAACAGAATACACATATACATCATCATACTTGCCTGTAAGGTAAGCCGGTGGTGTTTGTGTTCGCAATAAAACATTTGGGCTTACAATTTGTAAGCCTTTTTTATTTTGTACCCGACGTTATTGCTACTATGAGACTTCCGTTGCGTCGCACTCTTCAGCGGTTTGTTCTCTATTGAACAGGGAGTGTACTAAAGTTGTAAAATGAATAAGCTGCGCATAGCCATTCAGAAATCAGGAAGATTGTATGAAGATTCAGTAAAACTTTTAAGTGAATGCGGAATCGATTTGCGCAATGTAAAAGACCGCTTAAAGACCGAGTCCGATAATTTTCCGCTTGAAGTTTTTTTTCTTCGGGACGACGATATTCCCCAATATGTAGAGGATGGCGTTGCTGATATAGGTATAGTAGGTCAAAATGTTTTGTTTGAAAAAAACAAACATATTGAAGTGGTGGAAGAGTTGGGCTTTGGTAAATGCCGGTTGTCAATTGCTGTTCCGCGTGGTCAGCAATATGAAGGCGTGACATCCTTGCAGGGCAAACGTATTGCTACCAGTTATCCTTTCCTGGTAACCAGTTACCTGAAGCAATACAATATTGAGGCAGACATACATGAAATAAGCGGATCAGTGGAAATAGCCCCGGGCATCGGCCTTGCAGATGTGGTTGCCGATCTTGTAAGCAGTGGTTCTACTTTGTTTATGAATGGATTGAAAGAAGTAGAAACAATCCTGAAATCGCAGGCGGTGTTGGTGAAAAATAAACAGTTGAAAGAAGAGCAGCTGATTTTACTAAACAAATTATTATTCAGGATACGGGCTGTTAAAAAAGCAAAACGGAATAAATATGTTTTAATGAATGCACCCAATGATCAACTGGAAAAAATTATAAGCTTATTGCCCGGAATGAAAAGCCCTTCTGTGTTACCACTTGCAGAAAGTGGCTGGAGCAGTATACACAGTGTATTAAGTGAAGACGAATTCTGGGATAAGATTGAGCAATTGAAAGCGGCCGGTGCGCAGGGAATATTGGTAGTGCCGATTGAAAAAATGATAGTATGACATTAGTAGTCGCTAATAGATTTGAAAATTGAATAACTAACCGTTAATGGAGCTATTTAAATATCCGGATAGAAGCGAATGGCCTCAGTTGCTGAGGCGACCTGTTATTGACTCTTTGTCACTGGAAAAAAAAGTGCGGAAGATATTGGAAGATGTAAAAAAGAAGGGTGATAAATCTGTAAGGAAGTACTCTGGAGAATTTGATGGAGTAAAACTAAGGAAGCTGCTTGTATCAGCAAAAGAAATAAAAGAAGCGGAAAGTTTACTGCCAGCCGAATTGAAGGCTGCAATTAATACAGCAAAGGACAATATTGAAAAATTTCACTCCGGTCAATTGCTCTGGGAAGAAACGGTTGAAACAATGCCCGGTGTGAAGTGCTGGCGAAAAACTGTTGCAATTGATAAAGTTGGACTTTATATTCCTGGTGGCACAGCGCCTTTGTTTTCCACGATATTAATGTTGGGCGTGCCGGCTAAGCTGGCTGGCTGCAGAGAAATTATTTTATGCTCACCGCCAGCAAAAGACGGGTCATTGAACCCGGCGATTATCTATACGGCTTCATTGGTTGGAGTAACAAAGATTTTTAAAGTTGGTGGTGTACAAGCTATTGCAGCTATGGCTTTCGGTACGGAAACAATTCCTTCTGTATATAAAATATTTGGCCCCGGTAATCAATATGTCACTTGTGCCAAACAGTTAGTGCAGCAATATGGTATAGCGATCGATATGCCCGCTGGTCCAAGTGAAGTTGCTGTGTATGCGGATGAGTCGGCAAATCCTTCTTATGTGGCCGCAGATTTATTATCACAGGCAGAACATGGAGCGGATTCACAGGTATTGCTGGTAGTAAATAAGGAATCAATTATTGGGCCGATAAAAAGTGAAATTGAAAAACAATTGAAGGAATTACCCAGGGGGCAATTCGCAACAAAGGCATTAGATAATAGCAAGATAATTCTTGTAAAAAGTGATGATGAAGCGATGGAGTTGCTTAATGAATATGCGCCGGAACATTTGATATTGTCCTGTAAAAGAGCAGGTGAATTAAGTGAACAGGTTATCAATGCCGGTTCTGTTTTCATTGGTAATTATTCGCCCGAAAGTGC
>JAFDYH010000048.1:0-5037 GCA_018267535.1 Bacteroidota bacterium | reverse complement strand
TAAAGAAAATTACGTTTCAGAAACTAAGCGAAGAAGGATTAAAGAATGTCGGGAATGCAGTGATGCATATGGCGGAAGCGGAGGGATTGCAGGCACATAAAAAGGCGGTAGAATTAAGATTGTCTGACCCCGGATTTTTAGGATAAATAGGATTGCTGAATAAAGTACAAGACAAACAAGTGAGCGACACTACAAAAGTTTAATAGTAGTACAAAAGCTGGTAATACAAAATGGAATTTAACTTAGATAGCTTAATAAGGGAGAATATTAAACGACTGGTTCCTTATTCATCAGCAAGAGATGAATTCAAGGGCGAAGCGAATGTTTTCCTGGATGCAAACGAAAATAGCCTGGGTTCCCCCCTAACGAAATGGTATAATCGCTATCCCGATCCCTTGCAATTGAAAGTAAAAGAAAAGCTGAGTACGATCAAAGGGATACCTGTTCAAAATACATTTTTGGGAAATGGCAGTGATGAATGTATAGATGTGCTAATCCGTGCATTTTGCGAGCCGGGCTTTGATAATATACTTATTTGCCCACCGACTTACGGGATGTACCAGGTAAGCGCTGATATTAATAATGTAACGGTAAGGAAAGTTAAACTAACGCCGGATTTTCAATTGGATTTACCCGCAATTGAAGAAGCGATTGATGGCAATACTAAAATGATTTTTTTATGTTCGCCAAATAACCCGACGGGCAATTCATTAATCCGTGAAGATATTGAAGTGCTTTTAAATAATTTCTTCGGTATTGTTGTGATTGATGAAGCATACATTAATTTCTCACGGCATAAATCATTTTCCACATCTCTTGACGAGTATCCCAACCTTGTTGTTATGCAAACCTTGTCAAAGGCGTGGGGATTGGCCGCGTTGCGGGTGGGTATCGCATTTGCTTCGGAAGAGATCATAAAGATCATGAATAAGGTGAAGCCGCCTTATAATATTAACCAGGCTTCGCAGGAAATTGTTTTAAAAGCACTGGAAGGAGTAAGCCAGGTAAATGATATGATTCGTATTTTGGTTGAAGAAAGGGAGTTATTAAAATCATCCCTTTTGCACTTGCCAATGGTTAAAGAAGTGTACCCTTCCGATGCGAATTTTTTGCTGGTGAAAGTAAACGATGCAAAAGCAACCTATAATTATCTTTTACAAAAGGGAATTGTCGTGAGAGACCGGAGTAAGGTAGAACTGTGCGAAGCTTGTTTGCGAATAACAATCGGGTCGCCGGAAGAAAATAATCAATTGGTAAACGCATTATCTGAACTCAGGTAAATATATTTACGAAATGGAGCCAATAAAAGGAAAGCGGATTTTATTTATTGACCGCGATGGTACATTGATTAAAGAAGCACCGCCTACTTACCAGGTGGATGCATGGGAAAAGCTTGAATTTTACCCGGAAGTGTTTAAGTATATGACCAGGATTGCCGATGAACTGGACTATATTCTTATTATGGTTACTAACCAGGATGGTCTTGGCACAGCTTCTTTTCCTGAAGATACATTCTGGCCAATTCAGCAATTTGTAATAAAGAGTTTTGAGAACGAAGATGTATGTTTTCGGGCTGTGCATATTGATAAAAGCTTCCCGGAGGAAAATTCGCCGTTCAGGAAACCCGGTATTGGTATGCTGACGTCTTATATAAACACAACTGATTACGATATTCCTAATTCATTTGTTATCGGCGATCGCATAACGGATGTACAACTGGCAAAGAATTTAGGATGTAAGGCAATATGGTTAAATAATAGTCCCGGCCTGGGGGGAGCTGAAGTAAAGGATGATATGGCAGAATTGCAAAAAGCGATTGCACTGGAAACGCCAAGCTGGGAAAAAATTTATGAGTTTCTGAAGTTGGGTTTGCGAAAAACGAGCTATGATAGAAATACGAGTGAAACAAAAATACATGTTGAATTAAATGTTGACGGTAGTGGCCAATCTTCTATATCAACAGGGCTTGGTTTCTTTGATCATATGCTGGAGCAGATTGCAAAACATGGGAAGGTTGATTTAACAATACAAACAAAAGGTGATTTGCATATCGACGAGCATCATACCATTGAAGATACAGGGATTGCATTAGGCGAAGCCTTTGGAAAAGCGCTGGCCGATAAACGGGGAATGGAACGTTATGGGTTTACCTTACCAATGGATGAAGCGGATGCAAAGGTGCTGATTGATTTTGGTGGTCGTAACTGGATTGTTTGGAATGCTGAGTTTACAAGGGAGAAAATTGGCGAAATGCCGACAGAAATGTTTTTTCATTTCTTCAAATCATTTTCAGATGCAGCCCGGTGCAACCTGAATATCGAATGCCACGGGGATAATGAACATCATAAAATAGAAGCTATTTTCAAAGCATTTGCCAGGGCCATCCGGATGGCAGTAAAACGAGACCCGATCAACAATTATTTACCTTCCACAAAGGGGGTTTTATAATTTAGTAAAAATATGGTACAGGAATAGTATTAAAGCTCTCTTTCCTTCTCTGTACATAGTATAAATTTCTGTTTACAAGAATTCCTTTTATGACCCGCATTACCGAACAACCTTCTAAATACAGGCATCTCGAAAAAATGCCTGTGGAGGAACTTACACGGAATATTAATAATGAAGATAAGCTCGTGGCCCTGGCTATCGAAAAAGCATTACCTTCTTTGAATAAACTAATTATAGCAATTGTAGAAAAGCTAAAAAACGGTGGAAGGATGTTTTACCTCGGAGCTGGGAGTGGTGGTCGTTTATCAGTACTCGATGCTATCGAATTGCCGACGACTTATGGCATAGAGAAAGGGATTGTAAATGTTATCCTGGCTGGCGGTATTCCCCGATTAGCGGAGGCCCGGGAAGAAATGGAAGACAATGTATTGGAAGGGTGGAACGAACTCCAACAGTATAGCATATCCGAAAAAGATATTGTAGTAGGAATTACAGCGAGTGGTACGACACCATTTGTGGTAGGAGGTTTGGCGGAGTGCCGTAAAAATAATATTACTACAGGCTGTATTGTCAGCAACCCGGATTCACCGGCAGCAGCGCAAGCTGATTACCCGGTTGAGGTAATCACCGGCCCTGAGTTTGTTACGGGAAGTACAAGAATGAAATGCGGCACGGCGCAAAAAATGATTTTTGATATCATTAGTACAACAACCATGATTCAATTGGGAAGGGTAGAGGATAATAAAATGGTGAACGTATTATTGATCAATGATAAGATAACAGACAGAGCGGTGAAGATTTTAATGGAAAAATCAGGTATAGCTGCGTATGATGAAGCAAAAGCTATTTTACTGAAATATGGAAGTGTGAAGAAAGCAATGGACCATTTGCAGGATAAATAAGTGGAAAATCATCATGGCAGATCTTGCTACAAACACTACTGTTACGGAAAATAAGATGAAGAATAAACTATCAAACCCCATTATCATTATCGGGGTTTTATTTTTTGTGTTTGGTTTTGTTACCTGGCTTGGCTCTGTGTTGATTCCCTACCTGAAGATCATCTGTGAATTAAATGATACCGATCCTTATTATGTTGCATTTTCGTGGTACATCTCTTACGCGGTTATGGCCATTCCTTCAGCATGGCTTTTACAAAGAACCGGGTTTAAAAAAGGAATGATTTTAGGTTTGTTGATAGTTGCCGCGGGTACTTTGTTATTTATACCGGCTGCAAGGTCCCGCCTTTATAGTTTATTTCTTGTTGGTTTATATATACAGGGTACAGGATTGACAATTTTGCAAACTGCGGCCAATCCCTATATCACTATCCTTGGCCCGCGGGAAAGTGCCGCGAGAAGAGTTAGCATTATGGGTGTATGTAATGGAATAGCATCTTCTCTTTCCCCGATTATACTGGGGGCTGCTATACTTAGCGGCGCTGATGTTGTAAAAAATAAAATACCGACTGTAGGTGCTGCCGAAAAGAACCTTCTTCTTACCGATCTTGCTTCACGGATAGAACTGCCATACCTGATTATGGCAATTGGATGGATTGCAGTTGCTTTGTTGATTCGATTTTCAGGCCTCCCTGAAATACACGAAGAAGAGAACGAATCAAACGATACAATTGTTCATTCGAAGAAGAGTATCTTTCAATTTCCGCACTTATTGATTGGTGTGGTTACCTTATTTCTTTATGTGGGTGTTGAAGTAATTGCCGGCGATACCATTATTAATTATGGTTCCTTTCAGGGTATTTCTTTTTCTACGGCAAAATATTTTTCCAGTGCAACACAAATCAATATGCTGATTGGCTACTTTATTGGCATTATTTGTATTCCGAAATTCGTTAAGCAGGAAAATGCGTTGAAGTATTCTGCTATTATGGGAATTGCATTCGCGTTGATTGCTATTTTCACTTCCGGGTATATTTCAATAGCATTTATTGCATTAATGGGTCTTGCCAACTCGCTGATGTGGCCCTCTATCTGGCCACTGGCATTGGATGGGTTAGGCCGATTTACCAAGATAGGATCTTCTCTTTTGATAATGGCTATTGGCGGAGGTGCTATAATGCCTTTGTTGTATGGAAAGTTGTCTGCCAGGTTCAACCCACAACATGCGTACTGGATTGTTATTCCCTGCTACCTGGCTGTTCTGTTTTATGCCGTAAAAGGGCATAAAATAAAGACAGGCGCTACCTGATTTTTGGGCTTTTTCATTACAGTGAGAGTGGATGATTTACTCGATCAATGCATACAAAATTTCATACCTTAATCATAAATAACCCAACCAACATGAGGTTACCATTATTGATCCTTACGATCTTTAGCTTGTTCTGTTTTTCTTCAAAGGCGCAGACAAAAACCGACAGCCTTCAGTCGCTAAAAAGTGATAGTACTGTAATTAAAGATAGTTTGGCATATAAAGACAGTGTTCGTCTTGAAAAACTATTGGAGAAAGCTGACTATCCCGTGATAAAAAGAAGTAAGTACTCAGCAGCTTTGGCAGTAAGCAATATTGATGAAAAGCCGGACCCGAAAATGAAATATAAATTGCTGGTAGAGATAACCGGCTGGGAAAAAG
>JAFDYH010000047.1:6715-33130 GCA_018267535.1 Bacteroidota bacterium | reverse complement strand
GCTATACAAGCACAGGATAACCGGAAATGGAAGCAACTTTTTAATGGTAAAACCCTCGATGGATGGATTGTAAAAATCAGCAAACATGATCTCAATGATAATTTCGGAAATACTTTTCGTGTACAGGACGGGAAAATGGTTGTCTCCTATGATCAATATAAAAACTTTGACGACCAGTTTGGTCATATTTTTTACCAATCACCTTATTCCTATTACCTGTTTGCAGTTGAGTATCGATTTGTTGGAAAGCAATGTGAAGGCGGGCCGGACTGGGCCTATAAAAACAGTGGTATCATGTTACATTGCCAGGATCCGCATACCATGCTCAAAGACCAGGATTTTCCAATTTCTATAGAAGACCAGTTGCTTGGTGGCGATTCTACAGGCGAGCGGTCAACCTGCAATCTTTGCACACCCGGCACGAATGTAGAAATTGATGGAAAATTATTTACGCCCCATTGCAAAAACTCTACATCAAAAACATTCCGCAATGAAGAATGGGTACGGGCTGAAGTACTGGTATTAGGCGATTCCATAATCAAGCAAATTGTAAACGGAGATACCGTGATGATTTATCAAAGACCACAGATTGGTGGCGGCAGTGTGACAAACTATGACAAGCGTATAAAGAAGGACGGCAAATTGTTGAAAAGCGGCTATATCTCTTTACAAAGCGAAAGCCATCCTGTTGAATTTAGAAAAGTAGAGATAATTGATTTGTCGGACGAGTATGGGAAAAAGCAGTAGGCCCGAATTCAATAATTCACCTTCACAATAAACTTATCCGTTTCATTGATCAACAGCATTGACGCTGCTGCATTACTGATCCTTAAATTCAATCCTTCATTTTGCCGGACACCACTCATTTGTCCCAGCACTTTCGCATAAATAACTTTGTTATTAGACGGATTAATGACCCGGATAATCGTACCCGGCTCTACTCCGTCCAGTAAAGCATAAAATTTTCCTTCACTTATGCCACTCGTTGTTTTAAATATTCCGGAAGTAACTGTTTCTTCTTTGGAAAGCGGTGTAATTTGAATCTGTTGGGCAAAATGATTTTTAAAATAACCATCACCGGTTACAGGAACAGGATTAATGTTCTTAGGTTCTTCTTTTACTGTATCCTTTTTAACCGTATTATTATTTTGCGTCTCCTCCTGCTTTGGTTTCTGCTCTGCACTAATTTCTTTTTTTTCAGCCTCTTTTGTTTCCTCAGTAACCATGGTAGTATTTGGTGAGCTAACCCTAACTGGCGATTCACTGCTGTTAACCAGGTAACCAATAATAACGGCAGTATTTGGAGCAATATCATTTACCAGGTTATTCCATAGACGGATATTCTCAGCAGGGGTTTTGCTGATAGCGCTGATGGCGCCTACAGTTTGTTTCAGGGCCGATTTATAATACAAGGGAATGCTCCCGGAAGAAACCCTGTTGAAATTTGAATCCGATAAAGGAATGTTAATAGATTGTCCCAGGCTTAATCCTTTTGACATATCCATGCTATTAAAAGCAGCAAGGTGTTTTGGATGTACATTATATGTTCTGCCCAATGAATAGAAGTTTTCTTTAGCAGCAATTTTATGCTCAATATAAAGACCTTTTGATCCTGCCTTTACCAATGTTTCATCTGTTTGAGAAAAAGAGAAAAGCGCACTCAGGCAAAATAAGATAACCAGCAGATACGGTTTTTGCATATGGGTTAATTTGGGCACAAAGATGTGGTTTTTTTACTTCTTCAGCTATCCTTTACTATTCTCAATTCTTTTGGATAATAATTATTGACCCGGTTTGACAAAACCTTAACCCAACCGAGGTTAAAGCCCTTGTATTTTACCAGCACCCATCCCTGTTCTTTACCAGGCATCCTTAATTCCTTTCTTTGTAAATATTTTATGGCGTCTTCCCTATTTAATTCTACCGTGGAAATTGTTTTATTAAGTAGGTTATTCATCGCCAATGAATGAGCCGGCACAAATTTTTCACCAAACAATTCACCAACAATTGTTCCGGAATATTGCACTTTCATTGCTCCAAGCAATAAGTTAACATCATCTTCCAGAAGAAATGGAATGGCATATACGATATTATTTTTTTTAATAAAAACGTTACCCGTATCAGAAACAAATGATTGTACAACTTCCTTTTCCCTTCCTGTAACCGCTTCCATCTTATGCTTCGTTTTTAAATCAGCCGCTTCTTCACCTTCCATCTTTCGGAAACAACTGATAAAAAAACCCTCTCCCTTTACTCTATATGGCCAGAAACGATAGCCATAAGCACCCACCTTGCTTCGTACTTCTGTAATATTCCAGCCGTTGTCAACTGCCAGTTGCAAACTGCCAACTACAAACCGGCTTTCTATCCAGTCCAGTATATCTTCATCTTCTTCTTTTGAATAAGAACAGGTTGAATAGATCAGTACTCCGTCTTTTTTTAAGGCTGGCCATACATCTGCCAATATCCGCTGCTGCCGCTGATTGCACAAGACCACGTTGTTTAGACTCCATTCGTCAATAGCTTCTTCATCTTTCCTGAATAAGCCACTGCCGCTGCACGGCGCATCAACAACAATTACATCAAAATAATTTTCAAGCTTTGCAAAATCTTTCGGGTCATTACTGGTGACAACTACATTATCGCACCCCCATTTAATGATATTGTCTTTTAAAATATTCGTTCTTGATTTAATCACATCATTACTCACCAGCAAGCTATTCTTTGTAATCAATGACTGGATATGCGTTGATTTGCCTCCAGGCGCCGCACAGAGATCTAATACCTTCAATGGTTTTGATAAATCAATGGTTTGTTTCAATGCCTGTTCAACAAACATACTCGATGCTTCCTGAACATAATAACAGCCTGCGTGAAAAAGCGGGTCGAAAGTAAATGAAGGACGTTGAGAAAGGTAATAGCCGTATTGAGACCAGGGAACCTGATCGTGAATCGTGAAACGTGAATCGTGAGTATCCCCAGGCTCAGTACTCTTAATTGATTTCTGCGGATTAACTCGTATTGAAGTGATTTGTTCCGGCGAGGCATGCACTCTCTCAAATGCCTGCCTGTCGAAATCCTTTGTTCCATCGAGTGAACTGGTTAGTTGTTCGGGTAATTGCACATCGCAAAACTAAGAAAAGCTTATTCAAGCCCTGCATTATCATTAAAGAAGGTAGGATACTATTTTAAACCCCTTTAAGTTAAAAAGCATATTGATACACCAAAACTTGATTAAATGTATCAATATGCTTTGAGATTTTAACTAATCCCTCTAATCTTCGTCAATCCCGTTTCAAACAATTATTTCAACAACTCATTCGCAGCCCTCACTTGTTGGGTATACGTTTCCAAAGTCTTTGCTACAATATCAATATTCTCCTGCGTTTCTTTCCAATGACGTTCCTCTATTCCTTCTCGGATACCTGGTAAAGTTTTAACGCCATAACCAGTATAATATCCCGGAGCGTATATCTGGTGACGGTACCAAGGTCTCCGGGGCAACCCGTCAGCCTTTAAAAGGCTTCTTTCCGCTTTATATAAAATAGCATTCAATTGCTTTTGTTTATCAGTTGAGAGGGAAGTTGCTTTCGGATATAATTTCTGAAACTCATCACTTGCGGCCTGCAATTGTACCAATTGATTTTCCAGGTTGCTGAAATTCATATAAGGAACTTCTTCTTTTGCAACCGGGGTAGTGTATTGCTTGGTTGGGTCTTTAGCAAGGTCAAATGCTTTTTCTTTTACCAGCTTGTTCAATTGTTCAGTTTCTGTGCGACTGTTTTCCAGTAATGCTTTTACTTCTGAAACATACCCGTTAACTGTTTTATAGAAGCTGACAAAATCCATTGGGATCACTTCCGCATCAGCAAGGCGGAGCATGGTTCTTCCTGCTGTCTTTGATAACGTTACCCCATATGCGAAACCAGGGTCGATAAAACGTGTAAAATAATCATACGAATCATAAATAGAATGATATTGTCCGCCTTCGCCTTCTCCACCATAGCCAAGGTTCATAGAAGCTATTCCCAAATGCTGAAGAAAAGGAGAATAATCGGACCCTGCCCCCAACGCTGAAAGTTTCAAACTTTTATCACCCATCAACTTAGTGCGGCCTGCCCTGTCTGCATCCGCTATCGCTTTTGCATACCTCCTTTCTTTCACGGTAACGCCAGTTTGCGGATCAATTACTTCGCCTATAATCTCATTAAAAAATGGTTCAAGTGTATGCGATCCTTCAGCACCAACAAATCCACGGTTGTTACCA
The DNA here is from genome assembly GCA_018267535.1 of Bacteroidota bacterium. Taxonomy (GTDB): domain Bacteria; phylum Bacteroidota; class Bacteroidia; order Chitinophagales; family Chitinophagaceae; genus JAFDYH01. The sequence continues at coordinate 28,863 of JAFDYH010000047.1, read as the reverse complement.
TCTGTGTTAATATATGCAACAGCTTTTCGCTTTAGCTCTTCCTGATGATCCTCTACCCATTCTGTTGAGCCAAGCAATGAAGGCTCTTCGCCATCCCATGCACAGAACACTAAGGTTCGTTTTGGTTTAAATCCTTTTTTTGCTAATTCGCCAATCGCTTTTGCTTCACTCAGTTCCGCCACCATTCCACTGGTAGGATCCTCTGCACCATTCACCCACCCATCATGGTGGTTGCCACGTATAACCCACTCATCCGGAAATTCACTGCCCGGCATTTTTGCAATTACATCATACAAGGGTTTTATATCCCAGTTAAATGCCAACTTTAAATGTACTTTATCAACACTTGGGCCAACATGATAAGTAATGGGTAATCCGCCTTTCCACGATTGAGGTACAACAGCCCCTTTTAAAGACTGCAATAACGGCAATGCATCAGCGTAGGAAATAGGTAATACAGGAATCTTCATAATCGTAATAGCATCTTTCCTGTCTAAACGTTGTGCATCTTTAGTGGAGCCGTGGTCAGGCGTGAGCGGATCACCGGGATATACCGGCATATCCATTACAGAACCCCGCTGTGCGCCATCTTTCGGACGAAAGCCGCCTTCCGGATAAGTATCTCCCGCCACATAACCATCATCGCCGGGATCTGAATAAATAATACATCCAACGGCGCCATGCTCGGCAGCCACTTTAGGTTTAATGCCTCTCCATGACCCTCCATACTTTGCAATTACAATTTTCCCTTTTACGTCTATTCCCATTCTTTCCAGCTCTTCATAATCTGCAGGCACTCCCCGGTTCACAAAAACCAATTCAGCCGTTACGTCACCATCAGCGGAATATGCATTGTATGTTGGCAATTGTTCCGCTTTCTGATTGGATGTATGGTCAGCAGCCAATGCAGGTTCTTCCAATTTTGCTTTGAAAGGTTTACTGCCTAACAATTCAACAACTCTTGTTTTAGGTGTAGGAAATAAAACAAAGTATTGAGCTATCTCTGTTTCATAGCCCCACTGTTTAAAAAGATTGGCGAGATAATCTGCATTCGCTTTCCCCTGCGGGCTTCCTACATGATGTGGGTGCGAAGTCAGGAATTTCATCCATTCATCCTGATCGGATGCTTTGATATAAGTATCAAATTGTTTTTCCCAATCAATTTGTTTGGCAGCGGATGCATCTGTAAAGCCCATCACTTTCTGGCCTTTCAGAAAGCTAACACTCAATAAGAGGAATCCAAAAAATAATAACGATTTTCTCATGTCTATGATTTTAAAAGTTATATACCTGGCTTTCAATGGCTATTAGGCCTCACCTTCCTTCCTCCTCTCCTTTGGAGGGAGGCGGTTCTTTTTATCTTTAATACTCTCTATACCTACCACATTGGCATTTTACCTTTACCCATCACTTGCAGAAACCCCAACTGATATCAGGATTTTCGTAAAGCGAGGGCTGCATAATGGTGGCCTTCTCCTTTGGAGAAGGTCGGGATGAGGCTTTAGATATTCTTTATCTCTCCTATCAAATCCTGTAACACTTTCTTTGCATCGCCAAACAACATGGATGTTTTCGGTTGAAAGAAAAGGTCATTTTCAATGCCGGCATATCCCGGCTTCATGCTTCTCTTGTTTACAATTACATTCTTGGCCAACTCAACATCTAATATTGGCATACCATATATCGGCGACGAAGGGTCAGTTTTCGCGGCAGGGTTTACTACATCGTTTGCGCCTAATACCAATACAACATCCGTTGTTGGAAACTCTTCATTGGCCTGCTCCATCTCGAGCAGCTTATCATAGCTTACATCCGCCTCAGCCAGTAATACGTTCATATGTCCCGGCATACGGCCCGCTACCGGATGAATCGCATATTTTACAGTTACTCCTTTACTCTCTAATAATTTTTCCAATTCATGACAAGCATGCTGCGCCTGGGCTACCGCTAACCCATAACCGGGAACAATCATTACTTTATTGGCATAGCTCATTACTACCGCTGTATCGCTTAGCGAAATCTCTTTATAAGCACCTTGTTGTTTCCCCCCAACAGCAGCGCCAGTTTTAGCACCGCCAAAAGAACCAATCAATACATTTTTTAAAGAACGGTTCATTGCTTTACACATCAGGATGGTAAGCAGTGTACCTGCAGCACCGACCAATATACCACCTGTGAGCATTACTTTATTGTTATATAAAAAGCCTCCGCATGCTGCCGCTACACCAGTAAATGAATTTAATAAAGAGATAACAACGGGCATATCGGCACCACCGATGGGAAGAACAAAAAGAATCCCGTATAATAAGGATGCTAAAAATATGGAGTAAAATAAGATATTAACCCACCCTTTTGTAAAAAATGAAACTTTAAAAGTCTCACCTATTGACACGCCAAATCCAGTATTTATTTTAAATAAAAAGTAAACAATACTCAAAACGACAAGAAATAAAAGAATAAGATTAAAAATATGCTGCCCCTTAAAAGAATAATCCTTGATACGTCCGTTCAGTTTACCCCATGCAATTATACTTCCCGCAAAAGATACGCTCCCTATTATAAGTCCAAGAAATATTATTAGTAATTGACCATGAGGAATAACAAGACTTAAACTATCATTTCCCAGTCGAGATAGCGGAGGATATAAAGTAAAACCGCCGTCTATTTTTGGTGAATTAGTAAAGTGATTAAACTCTACAATCGAAATCAACGCCGCACATGCCCCACCCATGCCATTAAACAAACTCACCATCTCCGGCATGGCCGTCATCTTCACTTTCTTTGCAGCTAATGTGCCGATGATAGCACCTATAATTATTCCACCAAATATCCATCCATAGTTATGCAGGTTGTTGCCTTCATCATCCTTGTATAAAAAAATGGTTCCGAGAATAGCGATGATCATTCCTGCCGCGGCAACAAGATTTCCTCTTCTCGCTGTAGCAGGATTGGATAACATTTTTAATCCGAGGATAAATGTTACCGAACCGATCAAATAACAAAGCGTCAAAATCATAAAGGCCCCTCCAAACCTCCCCGAAGGAGAGGATTACCACTCACAGCCCCCAGAGCAGCAAGTGAACTGATATTTTTTAATAACCCGAAATTGTGAACCATAAAATATATAAAGACTCACCTCAAGTCCCCCTTTGGGGAGTTTAGCGGGCCTTATTTCTTCTTCTTAAACATCTCCAGCATTCTATCCGTTACTACAAAGCCACCAACAACATTTAATGTTCCCAATATCACAGCAAGAAATCCCAATATCAATGCTAAATAATTATCCGCTTCTGCTTTACCCATTACTATTATAGCACCAATAATAACAACACCGTGAATGGCATTGGCGCCACTCATCAACGGTGTATGCAATACACTCGGCACATGACCAATGACTTCAATACCCACAAAAATCATCAGGATAACAATGTATATCATTTCCTGGTGAACATTTATCCAATTAAGCATAAAAAAAGCCTCCCTAAATCCCTCCAAAGGAGGGGCTTCCACCCACAACCCTGAAAGCAGTAAGTGTTTGTTTTATTTTAAAATGTTTGAAAGAACAATAAAGTCTCAATTTGATGCAGTCCTACTTAAGTCCACCTTCGGGGGATTTAAGAGACCTTCACCTTGTCATTCACCACTTCCCCACCATGCGTTATACAACTTCCTTTCACCAAATCATCCGCCCAATTCAAATTCAGTTTCCCTTCTTTATCAACAATCAACTGTAAAAAGTTCAACACATTTTTTCCATACAGTTTACTTGCATCGGAAGGTACCGTAGAAGGCAACGATGAATTTCCAACTATACTGACGCCATTATAACTTACAGTCTCATTATTTTTTGTAAAAGGCGTGTTTCCGCCTGTAGCTGCTGCAATATCGATGACTACAGATCCATTTCGCATCGTCTTCAACATTTCTTCCGTGATCAGTATCGGTGCTTTTTTCCCTGGTATTTGCGCCGTAGTAATGATAATATCCGCCTTTGCCACACTTTCGGCTATCCGTTGCTGTTGCTTTTTTTTGTACTCTTCTGTTTGCTCCACCGCATAACCGCCTGCTTTACTCGCATCTGCCGCACCTTCTACTTCAATGAATTTGGCGCCAAGGCTCATTACTTCTTCTTTTACGGCTGGTCTTGTATCAAATACCTCTACCACAGCTCCCAGTCGCCGTGCGGTTGCAATAGCCTGTAACCCGGCAACACCTGCACCCAGTATCAACATCTTCGCCGGAGCAATAGTTCCTGCGGCTGTCATAAACATGGGAAAATAACGGGGATACATAGCCGCAGCCGTCAGCACGGCTTTATACCCGGCAATATTAGCCTGGCTGCTCAATACATCCATAGCCTGCGCACGGGTAGTGCGGGGCAGCATATCCAAAGAAAAAGAGGTAATGCCTGCCTTTGCCCAATCCTTCATTACTTCGAAATGATAGAGAGGCTGATAAACCCCTATAATGACCCTGGAATTCAAACTTGATATTTCCGGCTGCCCCGGTTGCTGAATAGAAAGAACAATCCCGGAAGAAGAAAGTATTTCACTTCGGCTTTTAATCTGAGCTCCGGCTTTTTCATACTCTGTATCATCACTGAATGCCTTCTCACCGGCCCCTGTTTCTACCAGCACAGTAATCCCTTTTTTTGTGAGGGATATTACCGCTTCCGGAAGAAGCGATACTCGGGTTTCATAGTTGGGCTCTTTAAGAAGACCTATTATCATTTATGATCCGGGATAGATTAAGAACGAAAGATATTGATTTTTTTAATCAGGAGTTTTGACTGTCAATACCCGGAGGGTAAAAATATTTTTTTGATTGATCGAAAACATCTATTCAGAAACGGATTGAAAAATGCTGTTTTTCATGAAATTCTTCTCGAAAGAACACAATCCCGATAAAGAATAAATCAACCGAACATTTTACCGATGAATGGTTTTTGATCGTCTGCCAGGCAGCTTCCATACCTGCGCTCCAATGTATATCGTCCAGCACAACTATCGAATCATTACTGATTTTACCGGCTACCTGTTTGAAATAATGCACCGTTGGTTCTTCCCGATGGTTACCATCAAGGAAAGCAAAACCGATTGACGAAAATTTTGACATAACGCCTGACAATGTCGAGTCAAAATCTCCTTCAACGATATTTACATTCTTTAACCCAAGGCTTGTAAAATTTTTTTTCGCTATTGAAACGACTGAAGGCGAACCTTCCATCGTCGTTACCTCCGCTTCCTGGTTTGCCAAAGCAAGATAAGAAGTCGTGATTCCAAGCGAAGTACCCAACTCAAGAATTGTTTCCGGCCGATAGTATTTAATCATCCGGTATAACAACTGCCCATACTTTTCAGGTTTGGCCGCATTCTTTGTAATGGACGAAATCGTCCTTCTGTCCGATTTATCGATGGAAGAACCTGCGCCGAAGTCTTCAACTTCTATCTTTTCCTTATTCCGCAATAACCGATGCCGCAATTCTTCCACCTTTTCATAAGCAGGATAAAGTTGTTTATCATTTAATACCCTACTCATAAAATCGAAAATAAAAGGGGAATGCATGCCATGCCCTTTCCCATTAAACGCTTTTAAATAATAACAGAGATACTTTGAAGCTAATTGAAAAGAATTATACACGGAATAAATCTAAAATTTGAACTTAAAGCTTTTCAGCGCGGCCTGTTTCTTTCCCAGGTTTGAAAAGAATAGGGATAAGCGTGTTTCGCATCTGCATCATAATCCTTTCTGCTAACCAATTCCCATTCATTTTCACTAAAATCCGGGAAATAGGTATCGGCATCCCCAGGGCTGAAATGAACCCGGGTAATATATATCTTATTTGCCACAGGAAGGAATTGCTTATAAATTTCACCCCCTCCTATTACACACACTTCTTTTACATCCATTTCCTTTGCTGCTGATAGCGCTTTTTCCAAATCTTTAGCAACAACAACTCCATCCGTATTGAAATTTTTCTGACGGGTAATCACAATATTTCTTCTGCCCTTTAATGGTTTTCCCAGCGACTCCAATGTTTTTCTTCCCATGATTACTACCATACCCCAGGTTATATTTTTGAAAAACCGCATATCATTGGGCAGGCACCAAAGCAGCTTGTTTTCTTTGCCGATGGCATTATTATCAGCAGCAGCTACAACTAAAGAAATGTTCATAATGAGAAATAAGAAATTAAAAATAAGGAACGAAAAAGTACTGCTACCTTTTTAACTTTCATCTTTACCTTTTGTAGTTTCTATACTCTTCGAAAATATTGCCATGATTTGTTTTGCTTCTTTAAAAGCAAGTTCAATTTTTTGTAGTACCACAACAGGGTTTTTCATGCTAACTTTCAGCTTACCCTTGATTCACATCCTTCCAATAAAACCATTTTCATTTTATAAAGAAAACCGGGTCTTGATTCAGCGGCTTGTGCTCTGCCATGGATGAGGACAGGACGATAGCGCCTTTCTAAAGCTGCTATTCAAGGTTGTGACCGACTTTTGAGTTAGGTAATAGCTCACAAACCTCCAGGCACATACAGTCAAAACCTACTAACCTATCTTCTAAATCAAATTTTAAATTTTTGTTTCACTTTGCATCTGGATTACTTTCTCATTTCCTCAAACCGCTACCTCAGCCTTAATAGCCGCATAGCTTTGGTAATTCTCCAATGTAAAATCTTCGTATTTAAAGTTGAAAATATTTTTTATTGCCGGGTTCAATTTCATTGTTGGTAACGCATAAGGCTTTCTGCTCAGTTGTAGCCTTACCTGCTCCATATGATTGCTGTAAATATGTACATCACCAAAAGTATGGATAAACTCTCCTGGCTGCAGATCGCAAACCTGTGCAATCATCAACGTTAATAAAGCATACGAAGCTATATTGAAAGGAACCCCAAGGAAAACATCAGCGCTACGCTGGTATAATTGACAACTCAATTTTCCCTCCGCTACATAAAACTGGAAAATTGTGTGGCAAGGCATCAGGGCCATCTTTGGCAAATCTGCCACATTCCAGGCACTGATGATCAGGCGGCGACTGTCCGGGTTTTTCTTTATCTGTTCTATCAAATCGCTCACCTGGTCGACAACCCTGCCATCAGCCCCTTCCCAACTTCGCCATTGCTTACCATAAACCGGCCCCAGGTCACCATTTTTGTCAGCCCATTCATCCCATATCCTCACCCCGTTTTCTTTCAGGTAAGCGATATTCGTCTCTCCTTTTAGAAACCATAACAATTCGTGTATAATGCTTTTTACGTGGAGCTTTTTCGTGGTTACAAGGGGAAATCCCTTACTTAAATCAAATCGCATCTGGTAGCCAAAACAACTCTGCGTACCTGTACCCGTTCTATCGCTTTTATGTACGCCGGTATCGAGTATATGCTGAAGAAGATCAAGGTATTGCTGCATGGCCGCAATTTACCAGTTAATTATAAATCCTTTAGCGGAACTTGTTCAGACATTGGGGATAGGCAAATCCTGCCTTAAATCTTTGCCAGCCATAGCTGTTTTTTCGAATGAATTCATTATATTTGAAAACTGTCCAAACACTATAAAAAGCTAACACTATGAACTCCTCTGGATTCAAGAAGAAAATTCTTGATAAGCTAAACACCATCCTAAAGCCAAAGCGCTTTAAAAAAAATCATGACATTTTCTCGTTTTCAAACAAAGACCTGACCTATTACATTTGCGTTCAGAGCCGGGGCGACTCAACTGCAGATGTGTTAAAAACAACTGTAAACATTGAAATTGCTTCTTCAAGGCTTACCTATCTTGACGATATGAGTTTGCCGGGCTACCTGCAGCGTCATTTTGTAAAAAATATTGGCGATTATGCAGGCCAGCATGGCGACAAATGGTGGACAATTGAAAATGAAGAATCTGCTGCAAACGCAGAAAATGAAATTGCTGACATAATTGCTACTAAAGTTTTGCCGGAAATCGATCAATTAAAGTCAACCAATGACCTGGCAGGGCTTTGGAAAAAACATATATCTCCGGGTCTTACGCAATATCAAAGCAGGGAATATTTGTCGCTACTTTCAGGCAAGTAAATAAATTTACTTTTTGCAAATACTAATACAAGGGCTTAACAAGCGCCTGTTGTGTTTCCGTATGTTCACTAACTACAACGGAAGATTCAAGATCTCTGTATATCCTTTCCAAAAGTTGGCGGTTCTTGAGTAACCTGTCTTCCATTTGATGTATATGCTGTTGCTCACCAGCCAGTTCTTCCTTTAAGGCACTAATCGTATTCTGGCTTTCGCCAAAAGATATATTCAGCACACTGTTTTGCTCTCTTATATCCGTCAGCAGGTTCTCGAGATGAGCAACCTGCGACGTTTTAGTTTGTAATTCCTCTTTTACACGGTGAATTTCAGCATCCTTTTGATCAGATGTTAATTGCGCATGTTCCAATTCATGATGCTTTGATTCTATTTGTTGGTTAAGAAATAGAATTTTCCCTTCTACCTGTATTGATTGAGCCGTGATTTCCTGTAAAGTTGCCATTAGTTCTTTTATTTTTTGTTCCGCCTGGCTATGATTCTTTATACGTTGTTCTAATTGGTTCTGCAAAAATTCAACCTGTAGTTTACTTTGTGCATAGGCATCTTTCAGATAATCCTGTTCAGCGAGTTTTCGATCCAGTTCCGCCTTCTCTTCCTGTAAATGTTCAATTCTCCTGATATATTCATTTGTGTTCTGATTATTGACCGGAAGCACACTATATTCCGTCTTATTTTCCTCTTGAATATTATTTACAACCGGTGAAGTAACCTGTTCTTTCAATCGGGCTATTTCATTATCTTTTTCCCGCAATGCCTGGCGGAGAAAATAAGCTTCATCTTGCGCTGGAATAACTGTTTCCAGTACTTCTAATTTATTTTGTAAATCCTGAATCTGCCTTTCATAAGCAGTAATCTTTTCATTTAAATTTTCCATATGGCTCAAATTTTCTGGTATTTCATTTTCTGATGTGGTCTTCTTTTTTTGCGTAGCAGAAAAATCCTGCTTCAACGCCAGGTATTTCGCATGACTCTTAGTCAATTGCCTGCGGCATTCCTTAATTAAACCTACCTTATCTTCAATCGCCAGGGGAGATAAAGCGACAGTTTCCGTAGAAGTAAATAAAGTGATTAAAGGATTAGCCTCTGCCCTATTCATTTCATCTGCTTCAATTTCAGTCTTTCGCTTTTTTTGCCTGTAATGTAACCAGACAGCTAACCCGGCAGACAATACTATTACAGGCAGGCATATATAAAGAAGGATACCTACATATTCCTCTACAATGGAAAAGAAACTCACTGACAACAATTTCAAAAATTTTTTAGGTAAAGTTTTTTTACAATAAACCCTAATAAAAAGTTAATAACAAAAAAGCAGGCGTGAGATAGATAGCCATTAGATATTCTTCAACAATGATACCAGAAGAAACTTTGCAGAAAGTTTAAACAAATTATTTTCACCCGTATTAAGATAGCTTTGCCTGACGCCGTCTCAACTCTTTCCTGATCAGGCCAAGTTCACGGCCGGTTTGCCCTTTTACAGAAGTATTTTCCTGGGCACGGCGCATCAGATAGGGTATCACATCTTTTATCGGACCGAATGGAAGGTATTTACTGACACTGCAACCTGCATGTGCCAGGTTAAATGTTATATTATCACTCATTCCATATAACTGGCTGAAGTGAATATGCGGGTGGTTGAAAGCATACCCGTGTTTTTGTAATAATTCAGTCGCATACAAGTTACTGTATTCATTATGTGATGCAACGATAAGAGCAATACGGTCAAGAGATTGAATACAAAATTCAAGCGCTTTATTATAGTCCCTGTCCGAAGATGCTTTATCGGGTTGTATCGGTGACGGATACCCTTTCTCTTCTGCCCTTTTTCTTTCTTTTTCCATATAAGCGCCCCGTACATTTTTTGTACCCAATATAAAATCCCGTTGAACAGCAGCTTCGTGCGAATCAATCAAAAATTGCAAACGGTCATGCCGGTAAAGCTGTATGGTATTGTACACCACAACTCTTCCTTTATTAAAAGTATCCATCATTAATATAGTCAATGCATCCACCGGGTCCTGTATCCATGTTTCTTCAGCATCCACTAATACACCTATTTTTTTATTTGCGGCTGTTTCACATATCCTTATCATCCTGCTTCGTACCCGGCTCCACTCCTCTTGCTCTTCCTGCGAAAGCTCATCAATTGCCTTGAGATAACGCTTCATTAATGTACCAGCACCCTCATTCATCATTGTATCTAATTTTTCCAGCAAGGAAAAACGTGCAAAACCAGTAACCTTTATACTCATGAAAGGGATATTAGGTTGTGATGAAGCATAGTTAATAACACGTATAAACTCATTACAGGCATATTCAAAATTCTCCTCGCCGTCTTTTCCTTCCACACCATAATCCAGAATTACCTGCACATTATAATACCCCAGTTTTTTTGCTACAGTTGCTGTTTCTTCCAATGTTTCACCACCCACAAACTGCGCAAAAATGGTATCCCGGATGATTCCATTTATGGGCAGCCCTGTTTTTATCGCCCAGGGTGTTAGTTTTACACCCATATTTACCAGCCAGGAATGGCTCATTGATGAAAAAAGGAAATTTGCTTTTTTTAATTGTTTGTCCGATTTATACTCAAAGGCGAATTCTGTATTATCAAAAGAAATAACCGGTAAAGCGCTCATATGGATCATTTAGACGGTCAAAAATAAGGAGTATTATACGATTATAAAGAACAGGCAGAATTACAGCATGCCTTTTATCTTTGCCCAAATTTTATGCATGGAAAAAAAATCAACAGATAGCTTAATTATCATGACAGAATTAGTACTCCCCAATGATACAAATGTTTTTGGCAACCTGATGGGTGGGCGTTTGATGTACTGGATGGATATAGCGGCAGCATTATCTGCGCAAAAACATTCCAATGCACCTGTAGTGACCGCCTCTGTTGATAATATTTCATTTGAGAACCCGATCAAACTGGGGAACGTTGTTCATATAGAAGCAAAGGTGTCCCGGGCTTTTAATACTTCTATGGAAGTACACATGAAGGTTTGGGGAGAGGATCTGAAAAAAAGAATAAAATACAAGAGCAACGAAGCCTATTATACATTTGTAGCTCTTGATGAAAACAGTAAACCGCAGGTTGTGCCGCAGATAGTTCCCGAAACGACAGATGAAAAAAGATTGTTCGATGGAGCGTTGAGAAGAAGACAGATACGATTAATCCTTGGCGGAAAAATGAAGCCGGATGATGCTTCGGAATTAAAAGCCCTTTTTATAAAAGAATAATTCCTGAAAGGTTATAAGGGAAATCAAGCCTGTTGTTTTATTTCAGGGTTATTGCCCGATAAAGTGGCCATCTTTGGCATAAACGATTTACTTTGTTCAATTGCGTCCATTACTTCTTCAAGAATTTTTTCAGAAGAAGCGTCATAATCAATCCGCATTGGCTCTTTAAACTTAATAGTAAGTTGCGTTCCTCTTTTTTTAAATCGTAAACCTTTTTTGTCAAAAGCTTCACTAAACCCGCCGATTACAATGGGTACAACGACCGGTTTTGCCCTTTTAATCGTTAACGCTGTTCCCTTTCTTCCGGGAGCGAATGGCTTGGTTGTACCTTGAGGAAATGTAATTACCCAACTTGACTCCAGCGCCTTTTCAATATTCCTGAAATCGGCAGTTTCCAACCCTTTTCTTTCTTCGTTCGAATCCGAGTTCCATGTTCTTTTTACGGGTATTGCACCTGCCAACGCGAAGAAACGGGTGAGCCAGTTCTTTTCGAGTGTAGTGGCAGCCCCTACATAATAGACATTTGTAAATGGATTTAATAAATAAAAAGGAACTCCAAGTCTGTTTCTCTTGCCCCATTTTACAGCGCAAAAAACATGAAGAAAGGCGATAACGTCAGCAAAATAAGTCTGGTGATTGCTTACAAAAAGAACATTTTCTTTGGGGAGTTGTTCAAGATGTTCAGTACCTGTTATTTTCAATTTGTTTATCCATACGAGTCCCGGGTATGAAAATGATCCTGCGATTGTATAAACAATCGATTTAATGATACGTATTTTTTTTAGTTGATCCAGCAGCTTGCTCATATTCCCTACGACAATATCCGAAAATTAATCAATTCGACCGGATTTTTAAATAGTTCTTTTTTGTACAAAACGCCTTTTAAATAAATCATGCATAAAAAAGAAAAGGTTGCTTTTCACCGATCAGCAACCTTAAAAAGAATGACAAAGAGCAAATTACCTTAATATCGTGAATTTCAAATTTTGTGTGTGTTGCCGTCCTGTTACCTGCATTATATAAACGCCGTTATTTAAACCAGGTAGTTTAATGGTTATACTATTATTTCCGTCACTGATGGATTGTACCTGCTTCGATACAATCTTACCGTTTAAATCGTAGACTTTAATATCGATACCACCTTTTGAATCAGAAGAAAGCCTCAATTGTATGCTATTGCCGGAAGAGGGGTTCGGGAATACAGAAAGCCCGCCAGAAATATTTGTTTCCTTCCTGATGACGACAACCGGGCTGTACGAAAATGTTTCGTTATCATCTACCATCTTCAAACGATAATAAATAATATTTGAATTTATCGGTGAAAGGTCATCCGGAAATTCATATTTTGTCGATAAAGATGAATTACCATCTCCGAATACAATGCCTGCTTCGGTATAATCAATTCCGTTACTGCTTCTTTCGACTTCAAAACGGGAAAAATTTACTTCCGAAGAAGTAGTCCAATTGAGTTTTACCCTTTCATTTTTGTATACACCACTGAAACTTTCCAGCTTTACAGGCAGTATAATATTATTGGTTAAGTCAAAACAACCAAATTCTACTGCGTATTCCCTGGCTACCTGGTTAGTTATATTCCCTCCATTACCTTTTACAAACTGGTACCCCATCCTGAAGCGGATTGTATTTACAGGTCCAAACTGAGAGGTATAAGTTACATTCGGATCACTTGAAGGCCCATTGTGTTCAGAAGTCTGTCCTAGTATTTCAATCCATTTTGTTGGATCAGGCGGTCCGCCATCCGTTATTGAACCACCGTTCGTCAAGCTTGTTGGGGCGATAAAATAAGCCCCCGATTGCCCAGTTGTCCATCCCGTTTCACGAAAATAACCGGTCGATCCATTGGTATAGCCGTCAATATCAAAATGCCGATATTGTAAACCCGGTGCAAGATTAACTAACTGGCCTGCCATAGATCCGCCACTATAACGAAACTCAATTCTGAATTGAACCCATCCTTCCTGTGTCGCAGTTGTAAGATTTACAGGGTTAGGTCTAATTGTTGGCTGAAAACGGGCTGACAGGCCTGCTCCATTATTATCGAAAGTTTGAATGGTCGCATTCCGGGCAGCCTCTATATAGATATATGCATTGATATTAGCAGGAATCGTTACTGCATTTGTATAACGGAAGACTTCTCCTACTGAGTAAGTACCATCATTACTGATTACCTGGTTAAGATTGGCAGGATTAACCTGCGACGGAGTCCCTGAAAAATTGGGAATTTGCCCTGGTTGTTGCGGACAGTTGGGCAACTGTGACTGGCTTTGTAAAATGCATAAAGTACACCCAATCAAAAAAAGTAAATTTTTTGCCATGCTCAAGAGTTTATTATAAATAAGGATAGCCCGGAACACAGGCTTTCGGATGCGGAATAAAAGTTGTAAGGCTCTTCTTAGAAATGGGAATTTACATCGGTAGTAATGGAAAAAATGGCTGTAAGGCTTTCAATACTGATAAAGGATCACGCCAGTTGCTTAAGATTAGAAAAGTTTGCCAGGGTACTTTGAGTGATGCTGCAAACATAATGAAAAACCCATAGTGGGCTATATAAATGTGAATAAAATATAGCATAAAAAAATCCCCTCATATTTCTATGAAGGGATTTGATAAGTATTTTTTTACTTATTTGGTTTCGGCATTCTCGTCCGCATCTCCACTTTCCATCTTCTTCTTCAGATCAGCCAATACACCGAGATCACCCAGCGTTGCTTTTTCAACCTTGCTCTGAATGTTCTTTACGGCTTTCTTGGTCTTATCTGCCTCTGCACGGGCCTCTTTTCTTGCTGCGTCTTTTTCGTTAGCTGCTGCCTGCTCCCATATTCTCGTATGAGAAAGAACGATACGTTTTTCATTACGATCGAACTCAATCACCATGAACTGTGCAGTTTCATCAGCACCTACACTCTTACCATCTTCTTTTGCAAGATGACGGTTAGGCGCAAAACCTTCGAGGCCATAAGGCAGCTGAACGATAGCGCCTTTATCATCACGACGGATTACAGTTCCTTCATGAATACTGCCGATAGCAAATGTATCCTGCAATGTATTCCAGGGATCTTCTTCCAGTTGCTTGTGGCCTAACTGTAGTTTGCGGTTATCTTTATCAATACCGAGTATTACAATATCAATATGTTCACCCACTTTTGTGTACTCAGATGGGTGATTGAAACGTTTCAACCAGCTAAGGTCGCTGATATGGATCATACCACCGATACCGGGAGCCAGTTCAACAAACACACCATAAGGAGTAATATTTTTCACCAATCCTTTATGACGGCTGCTAACCGGGAATTTAGTTTCAATATCGCTCCATGGATCAGGAGAAAGCTGTTTGATAGACAAACTCATTTTACGGCTTCCTTTGTCCAGCGTTACTACTTTCGCTTCATGCTCATCGCCTAATTTGAAGAATTCTTTTGCATTGATTGGAGTGTTCGCCCAAGTTATTTCACTTACATGAACAAGACCTTCAACACCCGGTAATATTTCGAGAAATGCACCATAGTCTTCAATGTTCACTACTTTACCTTTCACGATATTGCCTTCAGCAATTGTTTCAGGCAATACATCCCATGGATGAGGTGTCAATTGCTTCAAGCCAAGGCTAATACGTTTTTTCTCATCATCGAAATCCAATACAACCACATTGATCTTCTGGTCGAGTTTCAATACTTCGCTCGGATGAGAAATACGTCCCCATGAAATATCAGTGATGTATAATAACCCGTCGAGACCACCGAGATCCATAAAGGCACCGAAGTCTGTTATATTCTTCACAGTACCTTCCAATACCTGGCCTTTTTCGAGTTTACTGATAATCTCTGCACGTTGTGCTTCGATATCGCTTTCGATAAGTGCTTTATGCGATACAACCGCGTTCTTTATTGTTTCGTTTACTTTAACAACTTTGAACTCCATCGTTTTACCAACAAACTGATCGTAGTCTGTTACTGGTTTCACATCTATCTGCGATCCCGGTAAGAATGTTTCCATTCCGAATACATCTACAATCAAACCACCTTTTGTTTTGCTGGTAACAAGACCTGTGATTACTTCACCAGTCTTGTGTACTTCAACGATTCTTTCCCAGGCACGGGTAACACGAGCCTGTTTGCGGCTAAGGTTCAAGTGGCCATCCCTGTCTTCTTTTTCTACTACCATTACTTCCACCTCATCACCAACAGAAAGATTCTGCAAATCGCGGAATTCATTCAGTGATACAAGACCATCACTTTTAAAACCGATATTCAATACAACATCAGTTTTTGTTAAACCAACAACAGTGCCTTTGATTAATTCACCATCATTGATCTGGACAAATGTATTTTCATACACTTTGTCATACTTTTCTTTTTCGTCTTTGTTGTACGCAGCAACATTACGTTTGTCAATACTCCAATCAAAATCATCATGAGGTGTATCGAAAGGAGTTGCCACAGGTGCTGTTGTTGTCGCTGTAGCTGTTTCTGCAGCGGCGGTAGCCGTTTCAGCAACAGTCTCCTGTGATCCAGCGTTTGAGTTAACAATATTGTTATCAGACATAAAAAATAATCCCGAAAGGGTTTTAAAAATCGGGGCTGCAAAGATATAGTAAAAATCCGGTTTCGCCGCTGTTAACAACAGGGATTTATAAATAATAGCGCCTGTTATAAAAAACTGATTTATAAAACCTTACAAAGCTTTACTGATTGCTATCAGGATCAGGATTCTGGTCTCAATAAAACAAGTTCTTAAAACTAAAGGTTCAAAAGAATGCAAGAATTGGATAGAATATTTCTTCCCTGCATACCCTGATACAGTTTACAGGCCTTCGTACTTAATTTATATTTACAAAAAACTATCTGCTTTACTCATTTCTGAAAATCTTTGTCCGGCTAGGCATGATGATCTTTTGCCGCAAGATCATCGTCAATAAACCCGCCGTATTAAAAATGAAAGGCCCTTTATTGCTGGCCTGTAATCATCCGAACTCATTTCTCGATGGAATTATTTTGGATATTTTATTTGATGAACCAGCATGGGCGTTAGCAAGAGGAGATGTTTTTAAAAAACCGCTTCACATAAAATTTCTGAAAGCTATTAAGCTGATGCCCGTTTACAGAACAAGTGAAGGGCCAGAAAACCTGCATACCAATTACAAGACCTTTGATGCCTGTAAAGAAATTTTCCAGGACAATGGAATCGTGCAAATATTCAGTGAAGGTAAATGCATTAATGAATGGCATCTTCGTCCTTTAAAAAAAGGAACCGCTCGCCTGGCCATCAGCAGTTGGGAAAATAATATTCCCTTGCTTGTCTTACCAGTAGGAATTAATTATAGTTCATTCAGAAGGTTTGGCAAAAATGTTTATATCAATTTTGGCGATATCATTCGCAAAGAAGATATCCTTATCAATAATACTGACGGAAAGCGATACCAGGGATTCAACGACCGGTTGAATGCACAGTTCCGCAATCTTGTTTTTGAAATAGATAAGAAAGATATTTCAAAACAAAAAGAAATACTGGTGCAAAAACCAACTACATCGCAGAGGATCATTTTTACAATACCCGCAGCGTTAGGCTTTCTATTTCATGTACCTTTGTATTTACCAGTAAAAAATTATGTATGGAAACGTTGTAACCATAACGATCATTTCGATTCTGTAATGGCGGCAATCCTGTTATTCTCCTACCCGCTCTACCTGCTGCTGATAGCTACAGTGCTGTTTCTTATTTTTAAATCAGCCTGGGTGTTTCTTATTTTACCGGCCCTTCCATTTACAGCATGGAGCTATACGCTCCTGAAAGATCAGCTGGATAAACTATGAGTATTATCACCACAAAATTCTCTCTAACTTACAATCATTCTTCAGCTTTTATTCTAATTAACCCCTCATGATAAAATCAATTTTCATTCTGTTGTTTTCCTGGCTTACTCTGACAAGCTATTCGCAAACATTCAAAGCAGGCGCTGCTCTCCGGATTATTACTCCCAATCCCCTGTTACCTGTATCCGGTGGAGTAGGTCAGCCTAATCCCGTAAAAGAAAAGCAAGGAGAACTATATGCGCGGGCATTAGTACTGGAAAAAGGAAATACAAGAGTTGCGATAGTAAATGTCGATAACCTCGGGTGGACGGCGATTTTAGGTGATAAATCAAGAGCATTGATAAAGGGGATTCCTCCTGAAAACATATTGATTGGTTGCACTCATACACACAGCGCCCCGGATGCCTATGCTTTTCCCGATGAGAATGGAAAAACAGGCGCTGATCTGAAATATCTTGACTGGTGCACAAAGCAAATTGCTGATGCCGTCAATGAAGCAATCAGCAAACTGGAACCTGCCGTTTTAAAAACAGCAGTTGATGAAGCAAAAGGAAAAATATCGTATAACTATTATGCAGATAAGTTATTTGACCCACGTTGCGGTGTAATACAAACCATCGCAACGAGTGGAAGCAATAAAGGAAAAACAATTGCGACATTAGTTAATTACGCAGTGCACCCAGAGGTCATCGGACCGGATCGTGGTATATTAAGTCCGGATTTATGCGGCCCGCTTTACGAACGTATTGAATCAAAAGCAGGAGGCATCGCTTTATTCATGAATGGTGCACAAGGCGGAATGGTAACTGCCGATAACCGTTTGGATGGTGGTAAAGAAGCAAATGATTGGGAAGAATGCAAACGTATCGGCTATTTACTCGCAGATGAAGCTTTACGAATCATACAGAAAGCAGAGGAACAAAAAGATCCAGTACTATACTGCGGATCACGTATCATTCATTTTCCTGTTGAATCAGATATGATGAAATATATTTTACAAAACTCTCCTTTGAAACCAGCGGTTTCCAATCCTGATTCGGTGACGACAAGAATAAATCTTTTAAATATTGGCACTGCACAAATACTAACCGTACCTGGTGAAGCGCTTCCGAATATTGGCTACTATGTAAAACGCAAAATGCATACAAAACAACCTTTCCTATTCGGTTTAACGAACGATGCATTTGGATATATGTTAACCAAAGTCGATTTCAATAGTTTTAAACGATATGAATACGTAAGTCGTACCAGTCTTGGTGAAATGACGGGAGAAATTTATATCAATGAAGTACTAAAATTAGTAGAAGCAAGCCCTGATGCTCAAAAATAAAAACAGGTAATTACTCTTTTGAGGTTCCAATACTTTTTGCTGCAATAAACCCGCTCGTCCAGGCATGCTGAAAATTAAACCCGCCGGTAATTCCATCCACATCCATTACTTCACCAGCCAAAAATAAGTTTGGTACTTTTTTGCTCATCATTGTATTTGGATCGACCTCGCTTAATTTAATCCCTCCTGCCGTCACAAACTCTTCTTTAAATGTTGTTTTACCTTTTACGACACACTCATACGAGCACAAATTTTTTATCAGCTTGTTTTGTTCTTTAGCCGGTAAATCTGTCCATCGCATTTCCGCGTTGATGGATAGCTCATTCAATAAAAATTCCCATAACCGCTGCGGCAAGTTAAAAGGATTACGGTTTACAAATTTCTGTGCAGCCAGTTCTACTCTTAATTGTTGAAACTTATCTTTCAACGTCTGTTCATTGTAATCAGTCACCCAGTTAATATAAATTATAAACTGCCAATTGCTAACAGCCAACTCTCTTGCCCCCCACGCACTTAACCGCAATACGACTGGTCCGCTCAATCCCCAATGCGTAATCAGCAATGGGCCTTCTTCTATTAATTTTGTTCCCGCAATTTTTGCAATAGCTTTTTCTACGCTTACGCCCGTCAGCTTGGTTATCGGGTGAGCAGGCAAATTAAACGTAAATAAAGACGGTACAGGTCCTTCAATACTATGTCCGCATTCTTTTATCCAGTCAAACATTGATGATTTAGGATAACCGCCACTAGCAATACAGAGAAAATCTGAACGCACTACACGATCATCCGCAAGTTGTATTTCAAACCGACCGGTTACTTTTCTTATTTTTCTTACTTCTGCATGGAGCTGAATATTTACTTTATATTTATCCGCTTCCCTCAACAAACAATCAATAATAGTTTGCGAGGAATCTGTGACCGGAAACATTCTTCCATCCTTCTCTGCTTTTAATTTTACGCCTCTATCTTCAAACCATTGAATTGTATTCTTTGTAAAAAACTGATGAAAGGCCTTTTTTACAAAATATTGTCCTCTCGGGTAACGCTTACTCATTTCCACTATATCAAAGCAATGATGGGTTACATTGCACCGGCCCCCACCACTTACTTTTACTTTGGATAAAAGCTTTCCTGTCTTTTCAAGAAGCGTAACCTTCAATGCAGGCTGTAATCTAGCTGCATTAACAGCACAAAAAAAACCGGCAGCGCCGCCACCTATAACAATCAGATTTTTTGACATATCCGGAGATTGCAAAGAAAGTTGAATTTTCATTAAGTTCGCAGTACCTCAATCCACGTTTACTATGGCCGAATTAATCACCAAGCAAAAGCTCAAAGAATTACCTATTGTACCTTATGATAAAGTAAGGGATTATATTAAAACAGGTTATGTTTTTTTTAGTTCAGGTAGTTATGCATTCTCTGGCGTTATACAAAAACTAACAAAAAGTGTGTGGAGCCATGTGGCAATAGTATATAAAGATGAAGAACTGGGTAGGGTGCTTATACTCGAAGCAGAGCCTTATGTTGGTATACGGTTAATTCCGCTATCAAAGTATCTTAAAGATTATAAAGGCACCAAGCGGCCTTATAAAGGCGAAGTAGTATTGGCAAAACTGAACTTTGAGCTGGAAAAGGATAAATTAGATAAAGCCGTAAGCTTCGGCCTGGATGAATTGACCCGGCCTTATGACAACTGGGAAATTATCCGCATCATGACCCGCATCCTTTTCAAAATTGGCAAACGGGAAAAAAACCGAAGTTATATATGTTCCGAATTAGTGAGGGACTGTTTCTCGAAAGCAGGGGTAATTTTCAAAATGAATGATACCTATATAAGCCCGCAGGAAATATGGAAAGATGCGAGGATAGAGATGAAGTACCGGGTGCTATGAAAAAAGAGTTAATATTTGAAAGATCATATTAGCCCCAAAACATCAACTATTACTCAACGCAGGCTCTTTATTAACTTTCATTATCTCTGTCATGAGGTTATTATTATTTCTTTCGGCTTCCTCAATCGGTTTATAATTAGAAAGTATATCAGCTTTTCCTTTTCTTACACAGACATCATGTTCAAAATGAACAGAGGGTTTACCGTCTTTTGTACGCACAGTCCAGCCATCATCTTCGGTATACACTTCTTTTTTCCCGAGATTAATCATAGGTTCTATTGCCAGCACCATTCCTTCTTTCATTTTTACACCGCTCCCCCTTTTCCC
This sequence comes from Bacteroidota bacterium, assembly GCA_018267535.1. Taxonomy (GTDB): domain Bacteria; phylum Bacteroidota; class Bacteroidia; order Chitinophagales; family Chitinophagaceae; genus JAFDYH01. Next base: position 8,151 of record JAFDYH010000047.1, on the reverse strand, counting down.
GTAATTAGGTACCTGTGGATCTTCATGCAGGCTGCGCCCCAATCCATGGCCTACCAACTCTCTTACCACACCATACCCATACATTTTTTCGGTATACTCCTGTATGGCAAATGCAATATCGCCGATACGGTTACCACTAACCGCCTTTTCAATGCCTTTGTATAGTGATTCCTTTGTAACATGTATTAACTGCATCACCTCTGGTCCCGGATCACCAATTGCAAATGTATAAGCGTGATCCCCATGCCAGCCATCCAGGATAACACCGATATCAACAGAGATGATATCACCTTCTTTCAATTCCTTTTTATTGGGGAAACCGTGGACCACAACATCGTTTACCGAAAGGCAGGAATTATATGGATAACCATGATAATTAAGAAAAGATGGGATTGCTTTATGATCTTTTATAAAATCACCTATCATTTTGTCAAGGTACATTGTAGTGATACCAGGCTTAAGGATCTTAGCCACTTCTGATAAAGTTTTGCTTACCAAAAGGGCACTTTGCCGCATCTGCTCTACCTGTTCATCTGATTTATATGTAATCATTGTGCAAATATCCTTATTAAAAACAAAACCTGGCAAGCTCTCACTTACCAGGCTTTAATTATTTTGAAGTCTGCGGCTATTTAAAATAGCCAACAGAGTTACATCTGAACCTGTGTAGCAGTTTGCCTTCCCTGTATACGGCCGCTCTTCATCAGACCATCATACTGGCGCATTAATAATTGGGTTTCGATCTGTTGTAATGTATCCAGAATTACACCCACCATGATTAATAACGAAGTACCGCCAAAGAAGGTTGAAAAACCTTGTGTAACCCCTAACAGTTTTGCAAAACCAGGAAGAATGCCTACAAATGCAAGCAGGAACGCCCCGGGTAATGTTATCTTGTCCATAATCGCACCAATATAATCCGCAGTAGGCTGCCCAGGTTTTACACCGGGGATAAAACCATTATTCTGCTTTAGGTTGTCTGCGATTTGCTTGGGATTAAATATCAAAGCTGTATACAGGAAAGTAAACCCGATAACTACAGTAGCATACACGAGCATATACCATCCATTTGCATGATCCGAAAAAACCCTGCCAATCCCTCTACCGGTATCTGTGTTTGTATAAGTAAATAAAGTAGGCAGGAACATGATCGCTTGTGCAAAGATGATTGGCATTACACCAGCACTGTTCACTTTTATTGGCAAAAACTGGCGAGCTCCTCCAAACTGGCGGTTACCGACAATCTGTTTTGCATAATTCACCGGTATCTTTCTTGTACCTTGTACCAGCAACACACAACCCATAATTATAGCAATCAATACAGCTATTTCAATAATGAAGATTAATATCTGACCACTACGAACAGACTTCGCTGTTAACTCCTGCATGAAAGATTGTGGTAGACGGGCAAGGATACCAATCATGATGATCAGTGA
>JAFDYH010000047.1:2013-6709 GCA_018267535.1 Bacteroidota bacterium | reverse complement strand
ACGATTACTGTTGATAACCAGAAATAAGAAGAGAAGCCTTCCATAATGGCGCCACTCTGTCTTGTCATTTCTGTTAGATATTTCACATATGCAGAAGCCTGAACTAATGTAACGCCCACGGTAAGATAACGGGTATACTGGTTGATTTTCTTACGGCCACTATCTCCTTCTTTCTGCATTTTCTGGAATGTAGGCACCAACACCGTCATCAGCTGCATAAAGATTGAAGCAGATATATAGGGCATAATTCCCAGGGCAAATATGGAAGCCTGGGAGAAAGCGCCACCAGCAAAAGTATCAATGAGACCAAGCATGCCGCCGGTTGCTGCTTTACCAAACTGCTCCAGTTTGTTAGGTTCAATTCCAGGTAAGGCAATATGGGTACCGATGCGGTAAATTAATATAAGTAGCAGCGTATAGAGAATTTTACTTCTCAACTCTTCGATGCCCCAGATGTTTTTTAAAGTCTGAATTAATTTTTTCACGGGAATTAAAAAAATTTAAGAACCCTTAAAAATATAAAAGACGCATTTTCAGATGCGTCCATGCAAGTTACAACTATTACTTTACAATGTCTACTGTGCCGCCGGCCGCTTCAATAGAAGACTTTGCCTTACCGCTAATAGCGTTTATTTTAAAGGGAAGTTTAGCCTTCAACTCGCCGGTACCCAGAACTTTTACTTTATCTGTCTGGTTGATCAGTCCATTAATATACAGGTTCTCTAAAGAAAATTCTTTAATGCCGTATTTTTCAATCAACTGATCGATCTGGCCCAGGTTGAAAACTTTATATTCAACACGGTGAGGATTATTAAATCCACGTTTGGGGATACGACGCTGAATCGGCATCTGACCACCTTCGTGCGCCATTTTACGCTTATAACCGGCACGGCTCTGGCCACCTTTTGTACCTTTTGTAGATGTACCACCATGTCCTGAACCATCACCACGACCAATTCTTTTTTCGTTGTGAGTTGCACCTTTTGCAGGCCTTAATTCATGAAGTTTCATTGCTTTTATTTTTTACTTACGCCCCGAAAGCCCGGAGCTCGCTATTAATATTATAAGGTCAAAAGAGAAAACTAAAAACCGAAGACGACGCTTCTGTTTTAATTTTTACTTTTATGCTTCTTCGACTTTTACCAGGTGCTCTACTTTTCTAACCATTCCCAGTATCTGCGGAGTAGCTTCTACTTCTTTAGTATTATTAGTCTTATTCAACCCCAAAGCTTTTAATGTCAGTTTCTGACGCTCTGGCCGGTCAATCGGACTTTTTACTAATGTTATTTTTATCTTTTTCATTTTATTAAGTTGTAGGTTATAAGTTATAAGTTGTTCTTAAACTTACAACATAGCACATATAACTCCTATCCGTTAAACACTTTCTTCAAACCTAACGATCTTGTTTTGGCAACTGATATAGGTTCGCGCAATAAAGCCAATGCCTTGAAAGTAGCTTTTACCACGTTATGAGGGTTTGCAGAGCCTAATGATTTTGCCAATACGTCTGTTACACCGGCGCTTTCCAACACCGCACGCATGCTGCCCCCGGCNNCCATGCATTACCGGAACTTTAATCAGGTTCTTTTTGGCATCCTCAATTCCTTTGGTAATCGCTTCCTGTACCTCCTTTGCTTTACCTAAACCATGACCCACAACGCCGCTTTCATTTCCTACTACTACCAATGCAGAAAAACTGAAAGCACGGCCACCCTTAGTTGTTTTTACCACCCGGTTAATAGCAACAACTTTTTCCTTCAATTCAAGATCGCCTGCTTTTACTCTTTTTAAATTAACTTTTGACATTTATTTCTATTTGAAATATGAGATTTGAAACGATTCCGATTAAAACTGTAAGCCGCCTTCTCTTGCAGCATCAGCCACTGCTTTTACGCGGCCATGGTACAAATAACCACCACGGTCAAAAACAACTTCTTTCAAACCGGCTTCGCTGGCTTTGCGGGCTATTGCAGCGCCAACCAGTTTGCCTTTTTCTGTCTTGTTCACTTTCTGTGCAGCGATATCCTTATCTTTTGAAGAAGCAGCGGCAATGGTCTGCCCTTTGCTGTCATCAATCAACTGCGCATAGATATCACTGTTACTTCTGAAAACAGATAAGCGGGGCTTCTGGGCAGTACCACTGATTTTAGCGCGGATACCGTACCGTATATTCTGCCTTCGCTGTGTTTTAATTTTCGGATTCATGATCTTTTATTTGTTTCCCTGATACTGCCAGGGACGTTTTTTGATTGTTCTATTGTTATATTCCCTGATAATTAAGTCACCAATCAAAGAATATCAACTCTCAAGCCATTTGGTTTTATTTACCAGCGGCCTTACCTGCTTTTTTCCTCACAACTTCACCTACATAGCGTACACCTTTTCCTTTGTAAGGCTCGGGTTTACGCAGGCTGCGGATTTTTGCGGCTACCTGGCCAATCAGTTGTTTATCGATACCTTCCAAAGATATCATCGGGTTCTGCCCTTTTTCCTGGGCAGTAGCCACTTTCAGTTCTTTCGGAACTTCAAAAATTATATTATGAGAATACCCTAATGATAAATCAAGAATATTACCCTGGTTTGATGCCTTGAAACCCACGCCTATCAACTCTAATTTGCGGCTATACCCTTCCGTTACGCCTTTTACGAGATTTGCAGCAATCGCACGATAAAGACCATGCATTGCCCTGTGACGGATCTGGTCAGTAGGACGTGAAAAATTGACGTTGCCGTCTTTCACTTCTACTTTTATATCCCGGTCAACAACCTGCTTCAATTCGCCTTTCGGGCCTTTTACAGTAAGCACATTATCGCTGCCCACAGTTGCGGTTACACCAGATGGAATTGCTACTGCTTTTTTACCTATACGAGACATTAGAAAAAGATTTTAAATTTTTAGTTTTTAGTTCTTAAGTTGCGACCGGTCAGCTTAGTATAGTTCAGCTTAATGTATCGGCAACTTTTTATTCCTCCGAACCCATTCGATCAGGAGTATCTTAGTTCTTGATTAATACACATAACAAAGAACCTCGCCACCTACATTCTGCGCCTTAGCTTCTTTATCCGTCATCACACCTTTTGAAGTAGAGATGATTGCCACGCCCAAGCCATTTTTCACACGGTTAAAATCAGCAGGCTTTGAATACTGCCTTAAACCCGGGCGGCTTACCCTTTCCAGGCTTTGTATCGCCGGTTGCTTGGACTGAGCATCATACTTCAAAGCGATTTTAATAACGCCTTGCTTGTTATCATCCTCAAACTTGTACTTCAGAATATAACCCTGGTTATACAAAATTTCCGTCAAACGCTTCTTCAGGTTTGATGCAGGTATTTCAACTATACGGTGACCCGCCATCTGTGCATTACGGATTCTCGTCAAAAAATCTGCTATAGGATCTGTTACCATTTTATTTGCCCTCCTACATCCGCCTCTGGCGGATAATTGGAAAAGTTTATTTTAAAAATTAATTGTCACTTTTATTCGTGAGTTGCTAACTGTAAGTATTCACAATTCACGATCATTGCTTTTACCAGCTCGCTTTTTTCAATCCCGGTATTTTTCCATTCAGCGCCATATCACGAAGGGCGATCCTGGAAATTCCAAAGTAGCGTACATACCCTTTTGGACGGCCGGTAAGCTGGCAACGGTTTTTCAAACGCACCGGTGAAGCATTCTTTGGAAGCTCATCCAATGCTTTCCAGTCGCCTGCTTTTTTCAGCTCTGCACGCTTTGCAGCATGCTGGGCAACCATTTTCTCTCTTTTACGCTGCCTGGCTTTTACAGATGTTTTTGCCATGTTTGATTTTCTGTTTTATATTTTTAAACCTGCGCCTTCCGGCAGGCAGGTCACTTTTTTATATTTTTGAAAGGCATTCCTAATTCTTTCAATAACTCGAATGCTTCTTCATCTGTATTCGCCGTTGTGACGAATGTGATATCCAACCCTGTAATCTTATTCACTTTATCGATATCGATTTCAGGGAAAATAATTTGTTCGGTTACACCTAACGTATAGTTGCCACGGCCATCAAATGATTTTTCATTGATCCCTTTAAAGTCACGCACACGGGGCAATGCAACAGCGATCAAACGATCTAAAAATTCATACATCTTTCCTCCCCGCAGCGTTACCCTTACACCGATAGGCATTGCTTTACGGAGTTTGAAATTTGAAATGTCTTTTTTAGACATTGTCGCTACTGCTTTCTGACCGGTGATCGTTGTCATTTCATCCAATGCGATATCAATCAGTTTTTTGTCAGATACAGCACCATTCACACCGCGGTTGATGCAAATCTTTTCCAGTTTTGGTGTCTGCATTACAGACTTGTAACCAAATTTCTTTGTCAACGCAGGTACCACTTCTTTTTTGTACCGTTCTGCCAATCTTGGAGCATATGTTGTCGTACTCATAATATCTTTTATTTAATCCGCCGGCTGCGGAAAACAGGATTATAATTTCTCTCCTGACTTTTTCGAAATGCGAACTACTTTACCATTTTCTCTTGTCCTTTTCACTTTAGAAGGTGCTTTTGCCTTCGCATCCCACAACATTACGTTGCTGATATGGATTGGCGCTTCCTTCTTGATCAAACCACCCTTTGTATTCTGTGCATTAGGCTTGGTATGACGTGTAACAATATTCACCCCTTCCACGATTACTTTCGCTTCATCAACCAGCACTTCTTTCACAGC
>JAFDYH010000047.1:0-1975 GCA_018267535.1 Bacteroidota bacterium | reverse complement strand
ACCAGGTCGCCCTTTCTGATATTGAACTTCGGTTTGAATCTCGTTGCCATTTTTCTATCTTTTTCCTTCTTTTATTACGAAGGATATTTTTATTTAATCAACTTTCTGTTTTCTTTTCGGCTACTGTTGCGTCGCACGCTTGTGCTTTCTATTCTCTGTTCACCACTCATCATTGGTTACTCACAACTTATTACAGCACTTCCGGTGCCAGCGATATAATCTTCATGTATCCTTTATCACGAAGTTCCCTCGCTACCGGTCCGAAGATGCGGGTACCACGTGGTTCATCCGACTGATTCAGTAATACAACTGCGTTATCATCAAAACGGATATATGAACCATCTTTACGGCGAAGCTTGTTTGTTGTACGAACGATTACAGCTTTCGCTACTGTTCCTTTTTTTATACCGCCTGCAGGTAATGCATCTTTTACAGTTACTACGATCTTATCGCCAATCCTTGCGTAACGCTGGCCGCTGTTTCCTAATACACGGATACAAAGCACCTCTTTGGCGCCACTGTTATCCGCAACATTCAAACGGCTTTCTTGCTGAATCATTTTATTTAGCTTTTAGCTTTAGGCTGTAAGCTGTAAGCCAGCTTACAACAATATTGTTCTTTAATTATTCCCGCGCTTGCAGCTTATAGCTTACAGCTTACGGCTTTTCTTACTTCACTTTCTCAACTATCTCTACCAGTCTCCACCTCTTTGTCTTGCTCAGCGGACGTGTTTCCATGATCTTTACAATATCTCCAATGCTGCATTCATTCTTATCGTCATGCGCATGGAACTTGGTAGTTTTCTTTACGAACTTACCATAGATAGGGTGTTTTACTTTACGTTCAACCGCAACAGTTATAGTCTTTGTCATTTTGTTGCTGGTTACAACACCTATCCTCGTTTTTCTTAAATTTCTTTCTTCAGACATCTTTCAAGCTTTTAGCTTTTAGCTTCAGGCTAAAAGCCTGTTGCCTTATATTTAGTTACTTGTACTTTTTGTCTTGAAGCTTACAGCTTCTTACGATCCGGTTGTTTTCTTCTTCAGTTCTGTTTGCAATCGCGCAATCTCACGACGGAGACCACGGATATTCATTGGGTTTTCCAGCGGGGAGATTGCATGTGCAAACTCCAGCTTTTTCAAACGAAGTTTGTCTTCGTTGATGCGTGCCTTCAGATCACCTTCACTTAAGCCCTGGATACTTTTTACAAAATCAACTCTCTTTGACATCGTTGTTCGATTTATCAATTATAATTAAGAAACTACATCCCTGCGGGTAATGAATTTTGTTTTGATAGGTAACTTACCGGCAGCCAGATCCAATGAAGCACGTGCTGTTTTTTCATCCACACCATCCACTTCAAATAAGATACGGCCTGGTTTTACAACAGCGGCCCAGAATTCCAGGTTACCTTTACCCTTACCCATACGTACCTCTGCAGGCTTACGGGTAATTGGTTTATCAGGAAATATGCGGATCCAAACATTACCTTCACGTTTCATCTCACGGGTCAATGCCTGGCGGGCAGCTTCAATCTGGCGATCTGTTATCCAGTGCTGATCAAGTGCCTTTAATGCATAAGAACCGAACGCGATAGTTGTACCTCTTTTCGCATCGCCTTTCATGCGGCCTTTCTGCATCTTCCTGTGTTTCGTTCTTTTCGGTTGTAACATTTTATAAAAAAATTTGAAAATTAAACTTGAGCTGGCTCATTTGCCTTCTTCATATTTGCATACCCGCACATTAGTTTCTTCTTTCACCACCGCGTCCGCCACCACCTCTTCTATCACCACCACCTCTTCTATCGCCGCCGCCTCTTCTGTCATCGCGACGATCTCTTCTATCGCCTCCCTGGTGATCATCCCTTCTTTCTCTTCTATCGCTTACATCACTCTTACCACCAACGAAGTTGGGGTTAAGATCTCTTTTCGATAATACTTCACCTTTACATATCCATACTTTGATACCGATTTTA
>JAFDYH010000046.1:26170-32771 GCA_018267535.1 Bacteroidota bacterium | reverse complement strand
GGCTGCCGTCGGATTGCGCCCAGTTCTTTATAAAACGGATAAGCCGGCTTTTCGCGTCGCGGAACACCAAATCAGAATGACGGTTTTCCAGTTTCTTTAGCTTGTTATTTACCGCATTGGCATAATTTAAAGCAAAAGCCGGGTTTTCACTCAGGAGTTTTTTTGAATTCATTAGAGTTGAAAACACATACTACGGTATTGGCAGTAAGGGCTTCTGCAAACTCATCCAGTGAAGGATTTCCCGCCAGGCTCATGTCTCCAAACAGATCGGGTGCAGTAAGTATATCTTTTATCAATTCATTGTCTAATGAATCGCATTCTGTGATTTTTCGTATATCAATAGAATGAAAACGGGAAACGATTTTTTAAAATTGTTAAATAGTAACCTCTGTCATCTGCCTGACAGCGACGGGCTGCATAGTCATCTAATTTTGTTTCATCAATTTTAAAATAAAATGAGCATACAATGAACGTAAGATTTTTTCTGTCAGTAATCTTTAGTTCAATCATCCTGACTTCAGTGGCGCAGGATGCTGAATTAAGAAAGAAACAATACAATCTTGATAACGGGGTTGGCATCAGTGGCTATGACCCTGTTGCATATTTCAAACAAACCAAAGCTATAAAAGGGAAAAAGGAATATTCTGTAGTTGCGGACGGTGTTATATATTATTTTTCCTCAGTTGAAAATAAGGAAGAATTTAAAAAGAATTATTCGAAATATGAACCACAATATGGCGGATGGTGTGCCTATGCGATGGGCAATGATGGGACAAAAGTAGAAGTAGACCCTGAGACATTTAAAATTATTGATGGTAAGCTTTTCCTGTTTTACAATAAGTTTTTTAATAACACTTTAAAGAGCTGGAATAAAAACGAAGTGAAATTGAAAACCAGCGCTGATACAAATTGGCAGAGGATATACCATTAAGGCAGATACTCTAAAAGCATAAGTATGAAAAACAACCGTTTTATCCTTATATTTTTATTTGCTTTTGGTACGGCAGGAGCACAAAGGATTGAAGATATACGAATCAACAGGTATATTAATATTGCCGGTACCATCGGTCAATCACAGGGTGCTGCATCCGCTTCGTATGTACATAACTGGAAGCTCTGGAAAAAACGAAAATGGGAAACCGGTTTTAGCCTGCGGTGGAGTAGCTATATTGGAACAAAAAAGGAATTTATTACGGCCCCTGCACGGCTGGCAAGGACGAACACAACGCCTTTTCTAATTTTTTTTGCCGGGCAAAGGAAAGAGACACAGGATACCCTTACGGTTCAACGGCCGTTTACGAATGCGGTTAACCTGGCCATAAATATCGGTTATAACTTCAGCCGTAAATGGGGCGGTGTTTTTAATATAGATTTTATAGGTTTTACATTCGGCAGAAAAAGCCCAGCGATATTAACGAGTAATGGTGAAATACAAACTGAACCTGCTGCAAAGCCATCTTCTTTCAACCTGTTACTTACAGGCGATCATGACTTAGGAAGCCTGAATTCAGAATTCTTTGCCCGTTATTATTTTAATAAAAAGTGGAGTATACGGGCAATTTATCAATTCCTTTTTGTTGAATATAAAACGCAATCGATTAAGCAAATTGCTCCTGATGGAACGGTAGTGGATCGTTTCCGGAACAAAGCCAATACGTTTGGCCTGGGTGTTTCTTATCATTTCAGTTCAATACATAATTTATGAAGTGCTTTTTGTTTATTGGTTTCATAGCTTTCTTTTCCTGCTCAAAGGATATCACCTCAACCACTGCTTTGACTATAAATATAGATATGAGGACAGCAGAGATAAAATTGGGATGATCATTTATAAAGGAACCATTCAGGTCAGTAATAGTACTATAAAAATCTATAATGAGAACGGAAAATTCAATGCGGCATTAACCGGTATGCGTATTTCAAATGATACTGATTGTATGTTTACCTTTATGAATTTTGAATCCAGGCCCTCATGTACATAGGCGATTGGTGCTTCTATAAAGATAGAAATAAACAGGCTCCCTGCCTTTGAATGGCCACAGGAGATTGTCCTGCAGGCGACAAAAAATCTGAAGATTGGCAATTATAAAACAAGTGTTTTGCTACAGTGCTACTTTTTAACCTATAGAATACCCATACATTTTAGTGATGTAATAATGCTGAAGCTGGATTTGTTAATTTTAGCGGGCCTGCAAAATTTTCAATCCTTCATCGAGGTATAGCAACAGTTCATCTGCATTCTGTTTATTAAAAGTCAAAGGCGGTTTTATTTTTAAAACATTATGCAAAGGCCCGTCGGTACTCAGAAGATAGCCCTTACTTTTTACTATTTCTACTAACTGGTTAATTTCTGATAGAGCTGGTTCCTTCGTTTCCCGGCTGGTTACCATTTCAGCGCCGATAAATAAACCATGACCACGAACGTCACCAATAACCGGGTATTTATTCATTAATTTCTTCAGCCCTTCCATCAGGTATTCCCCCGTTTCTTTTGCATGCTGCTGCATTTCTTCCTGTTGAATAACATCGAGGACCGCCAGCCCGGTTACCATTGAAACAGGATTGCCTCCATATGTATTAAAATATTCCATACCATTATTAAAAGCATCTGCTATTTCATTCGTTACAATTACTGCGGCCAGCGGGTGACCGTTACCGATAGGTTTTCCCAATACTACAATGTCCGGAATTACATCCTGTAGCCCGAATCCCCAGAATTTATCCCCAGTTCTGCCAAATCCTACCTGCACTTCATCTGCTATGCATATTCCACCGGCTGCACGCACGTATTCATATACCTTACTAAGATAACCTGGTGGTAAGGGTATCTGTCCCCCGACACCCAGTAATGTTTCACAAATAAAAACCGCCGGACGTTTGTTATCTTTTTTTAATAGATCAATAATACGTTGAACATCCAAGGCATATTTTTTTCCTGCATCCTTGTCTTCGTAATTATAAGGTCCGCGGTACAAATCCGGGTTGAGCGCTTTATGTATCCATGGCATCTGCCCAAAGCCCCCTTTTCCATCAAATTTATAGGGGCTCATTTCCATAGCTACTGTTGATGTGCCATGATAAGCATGGTCAAGAACAATAATATCTTTTTGTTTTGTAAAATGCCTTGCCATTCGCACGGCGAGATCATTGGCTTCACTGCCGCTGTTTGTAAAATAACAAACACTGAGTGCGGGGGGTAAAGTTGCTGTCAGCCGTCGGGCATACTCAATAATGGCAGAATGCAGGTATCTTGAATTGGTGTTAAGGGTAGCAATTTGTTTTTGCATTCGTTTTACCACAACCGGGTGGCAATGCCCAACATGAGAGGGATTGTTCACACAATCCACCCAGGTATTCCCCTTGTCATCGTATAAATATTGTAAGGCTCCCTTTTCAATTTTCAATTTGCTCTGGTAACTGGTGCTGAGATTTCGGCCTATATGTTCTTTTCTTTCATTGAGAAGAACTGAATAATCATTTTCGTTGATTAGACCGGTAAATCCACATGCTCTTCTGAAACTATCCTGTGCTTTAACCGGATTGATACGAATCAGTTTGTAGAGAAGGTCCCAGGCCGGAGCTTCCGACACAAAATGATGCTCATTGTTTGTTTCAATGTATGCATTGTGCGCCGATTGAGTGACGCTGATACAAAGCCTCGCGGCAACGAGATAGTATAGCAGGTCAATTTCCTGTTCTGTTAAAGGGTATACTGAATGATATCCTTTAACAATTAAAGTGGCTGCTGCTAAAGGATCCGGATGGTTCATCATTGCATATGTACAGGCGACCGCGAGATTATTGATCAAAGCTGTATATACCATATCACTGAAATCAATCAACCCGGTCACTTTATCGCCCTTGATCAATATATTGGTATCATTTGCATCATGATGTGCATAAGCATGCCGGAGTGATGAAATGACCGGTAATGCTTCTGTTTCAAACTGCAGTAAAAAATAACCGGCAATTCTTCTTTTCTCGTGGTTTCTTATACAATGTAATTTCCGGTTAGCGTCTGCGGCAGTACTAATATCCCACACATAGGGCCTGTGCATTGCCGGATGAGAAAAATTTTGCAATGCTTTATCCATCTTACCCAAGAAAATTCCCAAATCAGAATACAGTGCTTCCGGTTTGTCTTTTGCATTAATCCAGAACTCTCCTTCCAGGAAACTGAGTAACCGTAAATAAAATTTGCTTTTACCCGTATCCAGTACAGTCATCCATTCGCCTCTGTTGTTAGGGATGTAATTGAAAAATTTATCGGCTATTTCAGTTTGCTGAAGATGTTGTATGATTTTTATCTGTGCATCAAAAAAAGCATAGCTGTGCTCGTCACCGGCAGCTTTAAAAATATATTTTTTCCCATCCGTCGCTGTCAATAAAAAATTGAATTCGTATTCGCCGGTTAAAGCTTTGGCTGTAACGATTAGTCCATAATACTTACTGGCAAGTAACTCAACCGATTCTTTTTTAAAAATCATTTGTCCGGAAGGTTTTAAAAGACAAAAACCCGGCATTTCTACCGGGCTTTATTTTAGCTCCCCCTGTTGGACTTGAACCAACGACCCTCTGATTAACAGTCAGATGCTCTAACCAACTGAGCTAAGGAGGAATGGGCGGCAAAAATAGGGAAAAATAGCTATCAGAAAAACATCTCGAAGCTTATTTAAACAGGCCAAAAAGCCCCCCTTTTTCTTCGATACCTATAAATATTCCATCTCCCCTGGTTTCTATAGGCCAGGTTTTTAAATAATATCCTTCTCCGCTTGTATTTCTGCCATTTTTTATGTCATAACGATACCCATGAAAAGGACAAACTACATTATTCATCGCATCAATAAACCCATTACACAATGGAGCACCGGCATGGGGACAGCGAAAGGCAAAAGCGAATAATGAATCCTTGTGTTGAGCAATGCAGATCTTTTTATTTTCAAATTCTATAACAGCTATATTGTTTTTTGCAAATTCAAATTCATTGACATGTTCGGCTATTTTGTACCAGGTATATTTCTTAAACATTGTGCAGGAGCTACTAATTTTAGAGTAACACGGCTTTTACCAGGATCCGAATAATTTGCGAAACCTGTGGCAAATATCCTATTGTTTAATTACAGGTTGATTTAAAAATATTGCTCGTGTAATTAGCAACCGGGTTCAATACAAAAATTCAGTTTTATAGGGATAACGCACCCGGTACATTTCTCTCACTTTTTCGAGAATAGTTGCCCGTAATGTATCAAGATTTCTTTTTTCCAGTGCAGAGATAAATATAGCGTTGTTGTTGGTTTCCCGCTGCCATCTTTCATACAGGTCTTCAAGGATTTCTTTTTTTGTATCCAGACCCAACCATTCATCAAAAGTTCTTTCTTCATATAAATCCATCTTGTTGAAAATTGTAAGTAGGGGCTTTTCAAAAGCATTTATTTCCTGCAAGGTTTTATTGACGACACCGATCTGGTCCTCATAGTTTGGATGTGATATGTCAACTACATGCAATAAAATGTCCGCTTCACGTACTTCGTCCAGCGTACTTTTAAAACTTTCAACTAGGTGATGGGGCAGTTTTCGAATAAAGCCGACCGTATCGCTTAATAGAAAAGGAGTGGTTTCAAATACTACTTTGCTGGTGGTGGTATCTAATGTGGCGAAAAGTTTATTTTCTGCAAATACATGCCGTTTGCTTAGCAGGTTCATAATGGTTGATTTTCCAACGTTGGTATAACCAACCAGTGCTGCCCGGATAAATTCTCCCCGGTCTTTTCGTTGTGTAAAGGCCTGTTTATCTATTTCAGAAAGCCGTTTTCTTAACAAGGAAATTTTATCCCGGACAATACGACGGTCTGTTTCTATTTCACTTTCACCGGGCCCCCTTGTGCCAATACCACCTCCTAATCGTTCAAGGTGCTTCCACATGCCCCGCAGTCTTGGCAATATGTATTGATATTGGGCCAACTCTACCTGCGCTTTAGCCTGCGCAGTTTTTGCACGCCGGGCAAATATGTCGAGGATCAGGTCAGACCGGTCAATTGTTTTTGCTTCCAGTTCTTTTTCGATGTTGTTTATTTGGGCTCCGCTTAATTCATCGTCAAAGATCACAATACGTACGTCTTTTCCCTGTATATATTCCTTTATTTCCTGCAACTTGCCCTTACCAATATAAGTTCGGCTATCAGGGTGTGGCAGTTTCTGGATAAATTTTTTTACGGTCACTGCACCTGCTGTTTCAGCAAGGAAGGCAAGTTCGTCAAGATATTCCTGGACCTGTGGTTCCGTTTGCTCCTTATGCACCATGCCTACCAAAATGGCTCTTTCTTCCTGCTGAATCCTGTTCTTTTTTTCTATCACAAATAATAAAAGAAGATTAAAAATAGACCGGCAAAGTTAAAACAGATTTTACGGATGACTATGGATACAGGAATAAATAAAAAGGATTTTACAGTTCACTGTAAAATCCTTCATAATAAGTTTACTGGGATTATTATAATCCGCTCAGGGTTAAACCGATTGTATAAGGACGAACGTCAGGGCCTAACCCATCTTTAAATAAGGTGGTAACCTGGTATTGTCCAAACAGGCTTATATGCCCGTATCCAAC
>JAFDYH010000046.1:0-26063 GCA_018267535.1 Bacteroidota bacterium | reverse complement strand
GTTCCTATTTTAACACCCACTGCAATCTTCCAGCTTTTGCCTGGATTCTCAGGATTAAAATTGTAGCGCAGCTCAATTGGAGCTTCCAGCCATGCCGTTGCCAGTTTGTATTTTTTAAAATGAGTGGTATCCGAAACATCTTTTACTGTTAGGGTCGAAGTAGGATCTTTTATTCCTAAATACATCTTATTAAAAAAAATATTATCGGTGCCTACTCCCGCCCCGATTGCGGCGCTGAAACGGGGGTTGCTTTTAAAAGGGAAATCCAGCATGAAATAGACGTTGAATGACCTGGGAAACCCTTTTGTATTAATTGTATCGGGTTGATTGTTCCAACCTGCATAACCAAATTGTAAGAGAAAATGATCATTGGAGCGGTTAGACAGATCAAATTGTTTTTTTTTCTTCGATTGTACCGTCTTCAGTGAGTCTGTTTGTGCAAATAATGCAGTTACAAATAAAACACCAGCAGCGACTAAAAAAACTTTCTTCATAATAGTTTATGTAGTGAACAAAAGTATTTTCATCAGGGTTAACAAAAGGTTAAAGAAACCTTCTGAATTAAGTATATAAAAAAAGCGGAACTATGTTCCGCTTTTTGTGGACCCTGTAGGGCACGATCCTACGACCCCCTGATTATGAGTCAGGTGCTCTAACCAACTGAGCTAAGGGTCCGCGCTGTAAAACAGCAAAATATTTATATTAAATTAAAGAGCTTATTTTAAATAACCCGGATAGGTTGGGGCGCAAAAATAGAAAAATAAGAGAAGAAAAGGGAATTATTTTATCTCTTCAAAGTCGATATACTCGCCTAAAGTTTGCTTTTGGGATTGATTATTAGTTGAGTTAACGCTTGAGCTATTTTGTGGCTGCTTATTGATATTTTCATTTGCCTTTTCCTGCATATCCATGAATCCTTTTTTTATCTTCTGCGTAGTTTTATAAACGGGTAGCAGGAATTCGAATACGAACCTGTACAAAATGTAAAGAAAAAAGCAGAGTAGAAAAATCTTTAAAAGCATTGCATAAAGATACAGAACTGTAAAAAAGCGCAATTGTTAAGCGCTGTTAAAACCGGTGAACTAACTCCGGCTGCCGGTAAAAAGCAGGAAGGCTTTTATTCTTTCTTTTTTACAATCTTATCAGCCAGCTTATCAATCCCGTCGGCTGCTTTTTCAACAAGATGATTAGTAACCCTGGAAAAGGCCTCCACTAATTTTTCATTTCCCAGAATAAAACTGAGGATTGTACCAGCTATACCACCCTTTATTCCTGCGGGTAGAAGACTTCCTGCCTTGCTAAAAACAGAGTTCATAATCATCGAAGAATAATTATCCTGCAAAAAATCCAGGCTATTATCAAGCCTACTTTCCAGCTCTTTCGCCTTTGATTGCAGGCGCAGAATTTCATTGTCAATCGATTCAATGCTGTTTATTTTCTTTCCCATTATTCTATTAATTTATTGATTATCATCTTCATCATTGGACTGACTGATGATATTTGTTATAACCGGATTTATAAACAACTTTTTGCGGAAAATAGCCAGTAATACAAATACCAGTAATAAAAAAAGAGTGGTTACACCAAAGCCCGCCACTGTACTGCTAAACACATCGGAAAGCCAGTAAGCAAGAGTCATTCCACCAAAAATAATAACAAGAAAAAGCAGGAATAATGAAATGATTATCCAGCCCAAAAATCCGGCAGTTTTTGATACTGTTTTAATCCCCTTCAGGCGATAAATTTCATAGCGGGTTTCCACATATTCCTTCAATACTTCTTTGTTCTCGCGGATGAAGGATGCGATATTTTCTGAATTACCCATATTTAAAAACTTTGTCTAAAGATACCTGCTTTAAAATAATGTCTGCATTTGGAAGCAATATCTTATTTCCCTTATATTTGCAGCGGAAAAATGATTAATGGAAGGGAACGAAGTCGTTCCCTTCTTCTTTTCCCGCAAATGAGTACAGATTCGCAAATTCAATTTATAGAAGGAAGATTATCAGATTTACTGGCAGGTGAGTCAGGTTATTTCCTGGTTGAAATTAAAATCAATTCGGGTAATAATGTGAAGGTATTCGTGGATGCAGACCAGGGCGCTTCTATCGATAAACTGGTTCAGTATAACAGGGCTTTATATAAGCAGATTGAAGGAGCGGGTTTGTTTCCCGATAATAATTTTTCACTGGAAGTTTCTTCTCCCGGTCTGGATGAACCCTTGAAAATGCACCGGCAGTATATAAAAAATAAAGGCCGGTTCCTTGAGGTTACGGAACAAGATGGCACCAGGAGGGAAGGAAAGTTGCTCGACATCACAGATAGGGGAATTGTTTTGGAAGAAGAAAAGGGAAAAGGCAGAAAAAAAGAAGTAATGACACACTCAATATTATTTAATCACATAAAATCAGCTAGAATTCAAATTAAATTTTAAAGAGAAATTACAGGCTTACAACCGTAGTTCTCAGATTTCAAAAATTAACGTGTTATGGCAAGTATCAACTTAATAGATGCGTTCCAGGAGTTTAAAGACGCTGAAAATATAGACCGTCCCACAATGATGAAAGTGGTGGAAGATGTTTTTAAAACACTTCTTCGCAAAAAATTCGGTAGTGACGAAAACTTCGACGTAATCGTAAATGCCGAGAAGGGCGACCTGGAAATCATCCGTCGCCGTATGATTGTAGAGGATGGTCAGGTGGAAGACCCTTTGGCGCAGGTTGCATACACGGAAGCTGTTAAAATAGAACCCGATTTTGAAGTAGGAGAAGAATTATACCAGGAAATTGATTTATATGACTTTGGCCGCCGTGCTATTCTTGCTGCCAAGCAAACCCTGGCAAGTCGCATCAGCGATCTGAAAAAGAATGTTCTTGCAAAGAAATATGGTGATCGTGTTGGTGAGATAATCAGTGCGGAAGTATACCAGGTTTGGAAAAAAGAAATCCTCCTGTTAGATGAAGAAGGAAACGAACTTATTTTGCCCAAAAGCGAACAGATACCACAGGACTATTTTAAGAAAGGAGAAAACATCCGGGCAGTGGTGAAGAAAGTGGATATGAAAAATAATACGCCGGTAATCATTCTTTCCCGTACTTCACCTGATTTTCTTGCTAAATTGTTAGAGATAGAAGTACCTGAAATATTCGATGGCCTGATTGTTATTAAAAAAATTGTTCGTGATCCAGGCGAAAGGGCTAAAGTAGCCGTGGAGTCTTATGATGACCGGATTGATCCTGTAGGCGCATGCGTTGGAATGAAAGGTAGCCGTATTCATGGCATCGTGCGTGAATTAAAAAATGAAAATATAGATGTAATTAACTGGACCAATAATACCCAGTTATTAATCCAACGTTCGCTCACACCGGCAAAGATTACATCTATGAATCTCGATCAGGAAGCTAAACATGCAGATGTGTACCTGAAACCTGATCAGGTTTCATTAGCCATTGGCCGCCGGGGCGTAAATATTAAACTTGCTTGCGAACTGACCGGATATGAATTAGATGTTTATCGTGACAATGAAGGCGAAGTAGAAGAATTTGATATCGACCTGGACGAGTTCAGCGATGAGATAGAGACTTGGGTAATCGACGAGTTAAAACGTATCGGTTGTGATACGGCAAGAAGTGTGCTTGACCTTACCCCTGAAGAACTGGAGCGCAGGACCGATCTGGAAAAAGAGACAATACTTGAAGTAAGAAAAGTATTACAGGAAGAATTTAAAAAAGAATAAAGTAAATGTGAGGATGGGTAAATGTGGAGATCTAACAATTGATCTCGCCCCACATTTGTCGCATTTCGCATTTTCACATTAAAAAAACCGAATGGCAGAATTAAAACTTCCAAGATTATTAGGTGCAGCCAAAGAATTTAACATTGGCCAGGACACTCTTATTGACTTTCTGATAGCTAAAGGGTTTGGAAAAGAAGATCTGAAACCAACTTCCAAGCTAACAGAGGAGATGTATCGATCATTACAGCAGGAGTTCCAGAGTGATAAAGTAGCGAAGCTTAAAAGTGACCAGATAGATTTGCCGAAAGGAGGACCTGCTGAAAAGAAGAAAAAGGACGAAAAAGAAATTACTTTTAAAAAGGAAGATAAGCCGGCAGCGACAGAAGCCAAACCTGTTGCTAAAAAAGAGGAGACCCCTGCAGAAGTTAAAGTCCCTGAAGTAAAGGAGCCGGCGCCGGTAAAGCAAAAAGAAGAAGAAGCAAAAGTTGTAAAAGCAGAGGCGCCGGAAATTGAAGCGCCAAAAGTGGTTGATAAAATTGACCTTTCTGCAATAGATTCTTCAACAAGGCCTAAGAAGGGTGGAAAAAAGAAGGATGATAAAAAGGAAGAAGAAATAAAACAGGAAAAAGCGCCGGTAGAGGAAAAAGTAGTGGTTAAAGAGGAAGGCGAAAGTGAAGAAGATAACGGTCAGCCACCGGTCATTGAAAATATAAAAGCCGATAAGATTGAGGGACCAAAGATTCTGGGAAAGATAGATTTGCCTGTAGATAGTGATACCCGACCCAAAAAAGACGAAAAAAGGAAAAGGAAAAGAATCCCGATCGAAAAAAAGCAGGATGAAAATACGCAGCAACAGCAGCGTTCTGATTTTGGAAACAGGGGAGAAAGAAGAGATGGTGGAGGTCAGCAGGGAAATCAGGGCGGAAACAGATTTAACCGGGATAATCGCTCACAACAAGATCGCAGAGGGGGTCATGCAGGCGGAGGTGCCCGCAGGGATAATCGCCCGATAAGACGGGAAGAAAAACAAATAGACGAGAAGGAGATACAGAACAAGATACAGGAAACAATGGCGAAGCTATCGGGGGGTGGTGCAGGGAAGGGAAAGAACCTGAAGGCAAAACTGCGTCGCGATCGAAGAAACGAATTAGCTGAAGCCGGTGAGGCCGTTGAGGATAATAAATTACAGCTGACTGAATTTATCAGTGTGAGCGAATTAGCCAACCTGATGAATGTAAGCTTTGCCGATGTAATCAGTAAATGTATGAGCTTAGGCATCATGGTTTCCATCAATCAGCGCCTTGATGCAGAGGTGATAGAACTGGTGGCAAGTGAATTTGGATATGATGTAGAGTTTATAGATATGGAAAAGCAGATGGAAATGGAGGAAGAAACAGAGGAAGAAGATGGTGAAGAAGAAGATTTGCAGCCTCGTTCTCCTATTGTAACCATCATGGGCCACGTTGACCATGGTAAAACATCTTTGCTTGATTATATACGTAATGCCAATGTGGTAGCGGGTGAGGCGGGTGGTATCACCCAGCATATCGGCGCTTACCAGGTGGAACTGGCAAATGGAAAAGAAATCACATTTCTTGATACCCCCGGTCATGAAGCGTTTACGGCTATGCGTGCCCGTGGTGCCAAGATTACGGATATTGCTGTTATTGTTATTGCCGCTGATGACGCTATCATGCCGCAAACAAGAGAGGCCATCAGCCACGCACAGGCAGCCGGGGTACCAATGATTTTTGCAATAAATAAAATAGACAAGGACGGTGCGAATCCTCAAAAAATATACGAACAGCTCTCTCAAATGAATTTACTCGTTGAAGAATGGGGGGGTAAATATCAAAGCCAGGAAATATCTGCAAAGAAGGGAATAAATGTTGACCAGTTGCTTGAAAAGATTTTATTGGAAGCAGAATTACTGGAACTGAAAGCCAATCCGGATAAAGAAGCAACCGGTACAATTATCGAAGCTTCATTGGATAAAGGCCGTGGGTATGTGGCAACTTTATTAGTGCAGAACGGAACATTACAAGCGGGTGATATTATCGTGTCTGGTCAGCACTTTGGTCGTGTGAAAGCCATGTTTAATGAAAGAAATAAAAGGGAAGATGAAGCAGGCCCTTCTGCACCGGCTCTTATTCTTGGTTTAAATGGTGCGCCACAGGCTGGTGAAAAATTTAAAGTTTATGAAGATGAGGCGGAAGCAAAAGAAGTAGCCTATCGTCGTGCGCAGATTTTACGTGAACAGGGTATACGCACCAAGAAGCATATTACGCTGGACGAAATCGGACGTCGTCTTGCATTAGGGAACTTTAAGGAACTGAATGTAATTATCAAAGGTGACGTGGACGGTTCGGTGGAAGCATTAAGCGACTCTTTGCAGAAATTATCTACCCAGGAAATTGTAGTTAAAGTGATTCATAAAGCGGTAGGCCAGATCACGGAAAGTGATGTTACCCTTGCTAATGCATCAGATGCAATTATCATTGGCTTTAATGTACGTCCTTCTGTACAGGCTTCACGGTTGGCCGAACAGGAATCCATCCAGATTAAGCATTATTCTATTATCTATAATGCGATTGACGAAATAAAGAGTGCGATGGAAGGAATGCTGGAACCAAAAATCCAGGAAAAGATCGTTGCGAATGTGGAGATACGGGAAGTCTTCAAATTTGATAAAGCAGTGGTTGCTGGTTGTTATGTTCTGGATGGTAAGATTAAACGCGATTCAAAAATCAGGCTGATCCGCGATGGTATCGTTATTTATCCTGCTGCGGGGGCAAGTGCTGAACTGGCTTCATTGAAGCGCTTTAAGGATGACGTAAAAGAGGTACAAAGCAACATGGAGTGCGGTCTCACTATTAAAAACTATAGCGACCTGAAGGTGGGCGATGTAGTTGAAGCCTACGAAGAAGAAGAAGTAAAGAGAACATTATAATTAACATACTATCCGTCTTTTGTTCTGCTAAACCGGGCAAAAGGCGGATAGTCATTTCTAACCAAACTTTTGTTAAATAGAGCATTACATCTTCTCTGCTCGGGTTGGAAAAGTAATTTTGGAGGCACATCTGCCAATAAAAATTTCTACAGATGAGAAAATTTTTAGCATTCAATATTCTGCTCATAGTAACAGGTCTTTCTGTAAAGGCACAAGGCCCTAAAAAAGTAGTTGCAGATAAAATCATTGCAGTTGTAGGAGATAAAATTATCCTGCAATCGGACATAGAGAACTCTATTTCTGATATGGCCCGCCAGGGTTCACAGCTTCCGGACAATGCGGATTGTATGATCTCGGAACAGGCAATCATATCAAAAGTACTGATGCTTCAGGCTGAAAAAGACTCATTACCGGTAACAGATGAAGAAGTAGAAGCGGAATTGGATCAACGTATACGCTACTTTATTCAGCAGTTTGGTACACAGGAACAATTGGAATTGGTAGCCGGCAAAACGATATACCAGATCAAAGACGAAGCAAGGGAGTCTATAAAAGAAAATAAACTGGCGACCGCCATGCAGCGTAAGATCGTTGAAAATGTAAAAATTACCCCGACAGAAGTAAAGAACTATTTTGATAAAATACCGAAAGACAGTCTGCCTTTTTACGAGTCTGAGCTGGAAGTAGGCCAGATAGTAGTTTATCCTAAGCCTTCAAGGGATTTGGAAAAATACATGATGGATGAGCTCAATAATTATAAAAAACAGGTGGAAAATAAAACAGCCACTTTTGAGCAATTGGCGAAACGCTATTCTGAAGACCCGGGAAGTAAAGACCGGGGCGGTCAATATGAATTTCAACGAGGAGATAAAACAGTTGATCCTGCATTTCTTGCTGCTGCATTCCGCTTGAAGGATGGCGAAATGTCACCGGTTGTAAAAAGTAAGATGGGTTTTCACCTGATATTAATGGAGCACAGAAATGGTGATAATATTATCATTCGTCACATCTTAAGAATTCCCCCGATTACGCAGGATGAAATCAATATCGCTGTCAATAAACTGGATTCGGTTCGTTCCAAAATAATCGCCGGTGTAGTTGGTTTTAATGAAGCGGCGACAAGGTATAGCGAAGACGAATCTGCAAAATATGCCGGCCCATTCTTTATGAACCGAGATGGCGCCCCGTATGTAACTATTGACCAGCTCGATAAAGAAATAGTAGCGAACCTTGGTAAAATGAAAGTGGGCGAATATTCTCAACCCATTGTGTATACTGATGAGAGAACAGGTAAGAAGGGGGTAAGAATTATTTACCTGAAATCCCGTTCAGAACCGCACCGTATGAATATGCTGGACGATTACGATAAAATTGCCCAGTTTGCAGTAGAAGAGAAAAAAGCAAAAGTGCTTGAAAAATGGATGAAAGAGAAAATTCCAACTTATTATATTCAGGTCGATAATGATGTAACACAGTCTTGCGCCAATCTGCGCAAGTTTGTTGTAGAAGAGCCTAAAGCATTTTAACGAATTGTTACTTATTGTAAAAGCGGCAGATAGCCGCTTTTTTCATTGTTTGAGGTCAACTAAAACTTTTCGGGAATGTTTATTTCTACATTAGGCGTACCTTTGCGCCTTCTTTCACAAAGCTGTTTTCATGAGCGACCCGATTAAGCATGAATGTGGCCTGGCGTTTATCAGGCTGCGCAAGTCTTTCTCGTATTATCAAAAACATTATGGCACCGTAATGTGGGGCTTAAACAAGCTATACCTTCTTATGGAGAAGCAGCATAACCGGGGGCAGGATGGAGCGGGTTTTGCTGCCATAAAATTAGATACAGAGCCAGGATATCCCTTTTTATACAGGAACAGGAGCATCATCAATCAACCGATAGCTGATTTGTTTGCACAAGTAGGTGCAGAAGTTGCTGAATTGGAAAAATATCAGCCGAACGTTTTGAAACATCCGGGTCTTGCAAAAGGTCATCTGCCTTTTCTCGGGGAACTATTGTTAGGCCACCTGCGGTATGGAACACAGGGAAAAAATAATGTTGAGTTCTGCCACCCTTTTATCAAACGGGATATTAAGCCGGCACGTAACCTTGCATTGGCAGGTAATTTCAACCTGGTAAACGTGGATGAATTATTCGACCTGATCAGCATCGATCCGGGAGAATTTCAAAAGCAAAGTGACCTTGCTGCAATGATGGAAGTAATTCATTATTTCCTGGTAAAAGAAGAAGAGATACATCCCGGTAAACCGGATATTACTGCCGTGTTGAAAAGAGCAGTTTCTTATTTTGATGGCGGTTTTCATTTTGGAGGATTAACGGGCAACGGCTATAGCTTTGTAATGAGAGATGCAAATGGCATACGTCCTTCCTACTATTATATTCACGAAGATTTTATTGTTGCAGCAAGTGAAAGAGCCGCAATACGCACTACATTCAATGTCGGCGAAAATGAAGTATTGGAATTAATGCCGGGTTGTGCATTGATAGTGGATGATAAAGGCAATTATAAAATTGAACAGGTTCTTGAACCGAAGGAGCGCAGGGCCTGCAGTTTTGAAAGAATTTATTTCAGCCGTGGTAATGATGAAAAGATATACAGGGAAAGGATTGCACTCGGGCATCATCTCAGCAAGCCGGTGCTGGAAGCGGTTAATTACGATTTAAAGAATACCATTTTCTCTTATATACCTAATACAGCAGAAGTCGCTTATTTCGGTCTCGTAAAAGGAATGGAAGAGTACCTGAACCGCATCAAAGTAGAACGGATTATGAGCTGGGGAAAAGATTTTGACGAAGAAAAACTTACGGAAATGATTAACCGTAAGATAAGACAGGAGAAGATTGCAAATAAGGATGTGAAAATGCGCACATTCATTACCGAAGATGTAAGCCGGCAGGATATGGTCCAGCATGTGTATGATATTACGTATGGCACTTCTCGTCCCGGCCAGGATACTTTGGTAGTTATCGATGATAGTATTGTGCGGGGTACAACTTTAAGAGAAAGTATCATCCGGATGCTTTCGAGGCTGAAGCCAAGAAAAATAATCATCGTATCCTCTGCTCCGCAAATACGTTATCCTGATTGCTATGGTATTGATATGAGTAAAATGGCAGACTTTATTGCTTTCAATGCAGCTATCGAATTGCTGAAAGAGAGGGGGATGGATTATATACTCAAAGAAGCATACGATAAATGCAAGGAGATGCAGCGCAATAATAAACTGCATTGCGAAAATGTTGTTCGGCAGGTTTATCATCCTTTTACAGCAGAAGAGATTTCGAAAAAAATAGCGCAGCTTATAACTCCTGAAAATGTTAGTATACCGGTGGAAGTAATCTATCAGACTATAGAAGATCTTCATGAGTCTTGCCCCACCAATACAGGAGACTGGTATTTTACCGGCAACTACCCTACTCCCGGTGGTAACCGTGTCGTAAATAAAGCTTTCATGAACTATATGGAAGGGAAAAATGTACGGGGATATTAAAAGTTTTGGGGCTCCTGATTGAAGAAAGCGAATTCCATTTTACATTTATACAGTGAAAACCCTTTTACTGATACGTCATGCCAAAAGCAGTTGGGACGACCTGACAATGAGCGATTTTGAACGCCCCCTTAATGACCGTGGTAAAAGAGATGCACCTATGATGGCCCGGCGCCTTACTGATAAAAAGATTGCGATTGATATTTTTGTTTCAAGCCCGGCAAAAAGAGCAAAGAAAACCGCAATTTTTTTTGCAAAGGAGTATGGTGTCGAAGAAAAGGATATTGTGTTTAAAACCGAACTCTATGCAGCGCCGAAAGATGTTTTTTATGAAGTGATAGAAAAATTGGATAACTCGTCCAGTCATGTTGCATTGTTTTCTCATAATCCGGGCATTACCGATTTTGCCAACTCATTGACAAACGTAAGAGCCGATGATATGCCTACCTGCGCCATTTTCGCAATAAAATGCGATGCAGAAAAATGGAATGATTTCACCTCTTCAAAAAAAGAATTCTGGTTTTTTGATTATCCGAAATTGATGGAATAAGCTAAGTTTTGGCTCTTAATGAAGAGACAAAGCGTTCGATAGTTTCCTTAAGGTTATTGCTTAAAGCTGGAGGGAATTGAAAAGAGAATTCCTTTGCTTTATTAAGGGCGTTTGTTAACGAAAACCCCGATTGCGGTACACAGTATGCAATCTTTTTTTCCATTAGATGAACTCCAAGATATTCCTGTTCGGTTTGGCCTGGTGTTGGAATTAATATACTTTTCTTTTTTAACTGCACCAGATCCATAACGGTTGAATAACCTGTTCGGCTGATTACAAATTCAGCTTCAGCAATTTTCTTATTAATATCATCAGTGGGTAAATGGTTATAAAAGCGGATATGATTGGTCGACGGCAGTATGATTTCTGAAGAAGGCAGACCCCTTACTACATCAGCTGATCCTTGATAATGGACAAGTTCATCAATTAATTTATTTTCAAGAATTGTGCGCTGCGGTTCCGGCCCTGACAAGAGTATTAAAAGATGTCCTTTTTTCTCTTCTACGTTTTCTTTTTTTAATCTTGATAATAAACCGAGATAAGATATAGGAATAACAGGTTTTACCAAAGGATGTGATAATTCCCCGGAAAGATTTTTTTCGTCTTGGACATCCGGTACCCAGCATTCCTTAAACCGTGTGATGTAATTATAATTCAAGCTTCGGAGTATTTTCTCGCTCCAGGTACCCCAGGGGCTTTTGATATTTAATTGATGGGTTATAAAAATGCAGGGAATTTCTGGATGATAAAGGCCAAAGCGGTTATCAGAAATAACAGCATCTAATTTATATTCGTATACCTGTCTTTTAAGCCATTCATGCTCATTTTTTATTGCCGCCCTTATTTTTGGCAATTGATTGAAAATTCTCCAGATAAACCTCTTTGCAGTAGCCGAATATTTTATCCGGTAGCCTTTTAAAGCAAGTACTGGTAAATCAGGAAATTCATGCCTCAAAAGTCGTTCGACAGCACCTTCTGTGGCCAACCAAACTTCGCAGTTCTGTACCTGCAATTCCCGGATAACCGGGATGCAGCGGGTCGCATGACCAAGTCCCCAATCCAGCGGAGCCACTAAAACCCGGGGTTTTTCAGGTATTTTCTCTTTTTTCTCTTGATTTATGTTAAAATTTATATACGAATCGTCATTTACCACACTATTTTTTTCGCAAAATAGTTTTAATTTTAAACGGTTACCCCTTAATTATGAGGATAACAAATAAAATAGTAGCAATCTTATTGATAATGGGCATTTTTTTTGCAGCTGGATGCAGTAGGAATTACTATTCCGGCACTGGTAAAGGTAGCAATTGCGGATGCCCAAGTCACAAGGGTATGTCTGGCTACTAACCACCAGACATAGTCAAGCATAAAAGGCGAAAAACTATGAAAAGCACGAACCGCGATTTGCTGGTTTTACTGAAAGACGACTCAATGAGCGAACAGTCCATTGAACACCAGGTAGAATGCCTGCATTATATCTTACACCGCGCTGAATCTGCAGATCAATTTTGCATGGCGCATGAATTGGTGGATCGTAACCGCATCACACAAAAACATTCCAAATTATTGAAGGCAATTGCTGAACCGGAATTAAAACCTTTCCGTTTTTTAATTGGGAAAAATTAAAATCTTTATATGTAGCATTAGAAAAAGGAGCATCGTTGCTCCTTTTTTTTATCTTTTTACTTTCTCTCCATAAAACGTTTTGGCTTTCACTTCTAAGGTTTTAACAAGTTGTAAATAAACGATTGTTCTTGTTTCTGCATCATACTCATGAATCAAATGTTTTATGACTATGAAAAAGATTTTTACCCTTTCTGTTATTACTCTTATATCTATTACATTTCTTAGTTCCTGCTATAAACATACCTATATTGACCAGGATGAACGCTATTGGTTATCCCAGGAGCGGGGACAGGTTGTATACAGTAGCCCAACTTGTGATTTCTATGTAGTCCAAACCTATAATGGTTATGAAGTCATTCATTCATGGGATGGCTATCGTCCGTTTGAAGGAACTATTTTATATGGCAACTTCAGCAGCTATGGATCAAGAAGTTTTTATAGCCCGGAAAATGGCGCTTTGGTTAGCGGTGAAGTAATTGACTATTGGCTGTCTTACGGAGCTGCACAAGATGAAATTAATCAGTATTGTTCCTATTGATAAGCACGCATGTTTTGAAATGAATGCCCCGGTTATAATGGGGCATTTTTATTTTTTCTAAGCAAATTGGTATTTTTAATTGCTACTTAAACCATGTGTTATGAATAAGTTTTTTTCCTCCTCATCTATATGGCAGGAACAAGGGCTCACTCTCGTAAGAATAATAACGGGTGTCTTCATGATTTATCATGGATGGGAGATATTCAACACTGAAACAATGAATGGGTACCTTCAATGGGACCAGTTTAAAAATTCATCCGGCAAACTTTTGGTGTATGCAGGCAAGGGCTCTGAATTAGTAGCTGGAATTTTTTTAGTATTGGGTTTATTTACCCGTATCGCATCGGTTATACTTATAGCGACCTTGGGCTATATTACTTTTTTTGTTGGTCATGGTAAGATATGGTATGACGACCAGCATCCGTTTTTATTTGTACTTCTTGGTTTTGTAATATTGATTACCGGCGGTGGTAGGTACAGTGTTGATACTATTCTCTTTAGCAGAAGATAATTACAATTATCTATTGGAGTTTTACTAATGCTTCGCGGAGTTTAGCAATCATTTCCGCAATTTCTTCCTTTTTACATGTTCCTACGCTAAGCCTGTACCATGAACTGCTGCGCTCTGCACCAAATGCATAAAAAGGAACAACAGCAAGTTTTGCTTCACTGAGTAAATAGGCTGTTACATCCGATTGATCTTTCAATATTTTCCCATCAATAGTGTATTTACCAGCTCCATTTACCCGTATAGTAAGATAGATGGCGGCTTCAGGTGATATTGCATCTACCGCTAATCCTTCTTTTTTTAATTGTATGAAACCGGCATAAATTTTACGCAACCTTTCTTCGATTTCTGCTTTAAAATTTGCCAGATATTGTTTTATTGCCTCCCGGTTATGTTTAAGAAAATAAGCGGTAGCCTTTTGTTCTGCCATAGGTGCCCAGGCGCCAATATGGGTAAGAATCGCTTTCATTTTGCTGATTATAAACCCGGGTCCAAAGCTCCATCCGACACGGACGCCGGTTGCTGCAAACACTTTACTGATTGCGTCAATGAAAACAGTATAGTTACGCATTTCCGGTCTTAATGAAACAGGATTATAATGATTAATAGTACCATAGGTAAGATGCCAGTACATTTGATCAAACATTACATATAGTTTCTTTTCTTTCTCACTACGTCTTGCATTTTCTTCCAGCACAAGGTCGCAGATGGCTTCCAGTTCTTCTTTACGAAAAGTAGTGCCGGTGGGGTTTTGCGGAGAACATAAGGCCAGTAAAGTTGCTTCTTTAATAAATGGCCGGATGGAATCTGCAGTCGGCATAAAGTTGTTTTCAGCTGTTGCTTCGATAACAATATGCTCACCTTCTACAAAATGAGTATAATGATTGTTATTCCATGAGGGTACAGCGTAGATTATTTTATCGCCTTTATCACATATCGCCCGGAAAACAGAATAGATTAAAGGCCTTCCGCCCGAAGCAACTAATATTTCGCTAAGTCCATAATCCAGCCCTTCGGTTTCTTTTGTAAACGATAAAATGGCTTCACGCAGATCGAGATTACCTTCAGCAGCAGGATAGTTGGTAAAATGCTTCCGGTAGGATTCAACGATGGCATCTTCCAATGCTTTTGGTATCGGAAAAATTGCGGGATCAAAATCACCGATGGTATAGTTATAAATTTTTTCTCCCTGGCTTATTTTCTCTCTTATTTCGCCACCGAGTTTTACTATTTCTGACCCTATTAATGTTTCTGAAAGATGAGACAATTTCGTTTCCATATCTTTTAACCGTTTTCTCAACTAACAAGGATATGACAAATTTAGGAGCAATTATATACATCTGAATGAAGCGAAATAAATTGCTGCTGCCAATTGAGCCACCAAGGGGAATCGAACCCCCGACCTGCTATTTACGAAACAGCCGCTCTAACCATCTGAGCTAAGGTGGCGAATGAGATGCAAAGGTAATTACAGCATCCGGGTAATTAAATGCAAATTGATGTTCAATAAAACAGAAAGCCACGGTAAATACCGCGGCTTTTCACACACATGCTTTAAAATGTATACTTGAATTAAAGATCTACTGTTTTCAGTTTGCGTGGCATTTTCACTTCTATATCCTGCGTTTTGCCATCACGAACTACTTTCAGTTTGATCGAGATTTTATCCTTATTTTCCCTTACAATCTTTGCCACTTCATCAGCACCATTTACTTCCTTATCATTAATAGCGGTGATTACATCCTCCTCCTTTACTCCGGCTTTTTTTGCATTACTTTCATCATCTACATCAATTACTTTTACTCCTTTTCCATCTTCACTGTCCTGAACAGATAGACCTAATTTCGGACGGCCGTTGTAAGCATCCCACATCCTTCCATATACATCACTTTCTATCCTGGGAAGAGCCTCCACTCTCGGGGCAATATCAGGCATAGAAAAATTAAAATTCTGGCCGTTACCACTCCACGAATTAAATTTCATTCCTTTCCATTTAGTCAGTTCCGCGGTAACCTTTTGTTCTTTTTTATCTCTGAGAAAAGTAACAATTACTTTATCTCCGGGCTTATGTTCACGGATTACTTTTGTCAGGTCATCCGGATCTTCAATTTTTTTATCATCTACTTTAGTAATGATATCACCTTCTTTTAATCCGGCTTTTTCAGCCCCGCTTTCTTTTGTGATCTCGCTGATTTCAGCACCTTCCTCTTCTTTATCAGTTACAACACCCAGCATCGCCCTGTTTTCGTCTTCGGAGAAGAAGCTATTATCATCACTGGTGATGCTGTATGCACCGCGGGGCGCCCTTACCAAGGTTTCCCAATCTTTATACTTATGAGTATCCACAGTTACATCGCCATCTTTATATTCACCGGCCGGTTTTCCATTTACAGTTACTTTATCACCAACTATTTCCACGATCACTTTATTATTCTTTTCCCCTTTTCGGGTAATTACAATTTCCTGTATATCCTTCCCTTTTTCTTTATTCTTATTTTCCTTTTGAGCAAGCACGGCGAGTGGCAACACAAATAATCCGAGGGCCAGAACGGGCAGATAAGTTTTTATTTGTTTCATATCAGTAAAGTTATTTTCTACGTTGAACTTCGTAGATCAAATATAAAGACATTTCCGGAAATACGAAATGTTTCGGAAATGTTAAATCAAATTACTGGTCCGGCGGTTTTATTTAAGGAGGGACGGGTTATGGATTGCATAAGTTTTCATCGGGAGCGGCCTGCATTCTTTTGCACAAAATCAATTATGTCCTATTGCTAAGTACATGTATGGGTGCTTTATTGCTTTACCCACTTTACCAACAATAGCAGGGGCTTAAATTTTTCAAATTCTTCTTGAATAAAAATGAAGGCTGTTTCGGTTAAATTAGTAATGACCATGCGTGAATTGTATTACTGCAGGGTTGCTATTTATAATTAAAAAGAACGAAAGCATCTCAATCGTAAATGTTCGGAAACTGAGCAGTCAGTTGCTAAAACTACGCCCATGGTGGGTAAAACCCCTTAGTTAAAATACGCAAGCGATGAGGTTTTTGACATATATTTTCAACAAACATTTCCGCAATGAAATTGCGGGATTACTTTTGGAAAGCACTAACTGTTATGGCCACCACCGTCTCTATTTTCTGCGCTTTGATTTGCGTACTGGCAATCATCTATGCTTTTATAGCGTATAGAGATACACGTAAATACCATAGCAAAATAAAAAAAGAACAACGATCAAAGTCCAAATCACGATACTGAATCAATTCAAAAGCGCTTTCACTTTCCCGATCACCTCTTTCAAATTTGATGTATCCTGCCCTCCGGCTGTAGCCAGGGTTTTCTGACCACCGCCACCGCCTTTAATTAAGGGAGCTACCTGTTCTTTGATAATTTTGCCTGCATCCAGGTTCTTTGCTGTAACAACTGTATCCGATATACCTATTGCAACGAAAGGTTTGCCATCTATATTGGCGCATAACACTACCAAATGATCATGCAGGTTATTTTTTAAATCAAAACAAATTTTCTTCAAGGCGTCGGCATTATGGACGGGTACAATTTCGCCAACAAATGATACGCCATTAATAATTTCATCTTTTTTCAATAACTCATTACGGATAGCCACCAACTCCTTTGCTTCCGCTCTTTCCAGTTTCTTTTTTAGTTCCGCATTTTCATTGCTGATATTTTCAATCGTTTTATAAATATCCTTTGGGTTCTTTAATGATTCACGGATACTTTCCACCAGTTTAAACTGTTCAGTGATATATTCTTCAGCAGGTTTACCCGATATAGCTTCAATACGGCGTACGCCGGCAGCAACAGCAGATTCGTGTTTTATTTTAAAGAAACCCAATTCGCCTGTCGCACCCAC
The DNA here is from genome assembly GCA_018267535.1 of Bacteroidota bacterium. Taxonomy (GTDB): domain Bacteria; phylum Bacteroidota; class Bacteroidia; order Chitinophagales; family Chitinophagaceae; genus JAFDYH01. Next base: position 8,778 of record JAFDYH010000046.1, on the reverse strand, counting down.
ATGTGTTCCACCACAAAGTTCTACGGAATAATCAGGATCAATAACAACCACTCTCACCACATCGCCATATTTTTCACCAAATAAAGCCATTGCACCAATTTTTAAGGCTTCTTCTTTTGGCATTTGTGTAATAACAACAGGAATATTTTCTCTTATCTTCTCATTTACCAGCTCTTCTACTTTCGCAATCTCTTCATTGGTCATTTTAGCAAAATGCGAAAAGTCGAAACGGAGATGTTCATTGTTGACTAATGAACCTTTTTGTGCAACATGCGTTCCCAATACTTTCCGTAACGCAGCATGCAGCAAATGCGTAGCCGAATGATGCAATGCTGTACTCTTTCTTTTATCTGCATCTACGATTGCAATTACTTTTCCCGAAAGGTCTGCAGGAATCGTTTCTGTATAATGAACAATAAGATCGTTTTCCTTTTTAGTATCGGTAACTTCTATTGTTTCATTATTGATGATCAATCTACCGGTATCACCAACCTGTCCGCCGCTTTCTGCATAGAAAGGAGTAGTTTCCAATACAAGCTGGAAAGATTCTTTTCCTTTTGCTTTTACCTTCCTGTATTTTATTACTTCAGTTTCTGATTTTAAAGAGTTGTACCCAATAAACTCATTTTTTGCAGAATCATTTAAAACAACCCAGTCTTCAGTATCAATTTTTGTTGCGGCGCGGGAACGGTCCTTTTGTTTTTGAAGTTCTTCATCAAACCCCTTTTTATCCACTTTATAAGCTTTCTCTGAAGCTATCAGTTCAGTCAGGTCCAAAGGGAATCCAAATGTATCATGCAATTCAAAAGCGTCTTTTCCTTCAATGATTCCTTTTTTATTAGAAATAACTAATGAATCAACCCTCTTTAGGCCAGCCTCTAATGTTTTCAGAAAAGCTTCTTCCTCTTCTTTTATAACCTTCGCAACAAAATCTTTTTGCTTATTCAACTCGGGAAAAACATTCTCAAACTGTTTTGCCAGCAATGGCACTAACTGAAACAATAAAGGCTGCTTATAATCCAGGTAAGAATAATAATACCTCACCGCCCTGCGAAGAATACGGCGGATAACGTAACCCGCACCTGTATTCGAAGGCAATTGTCCATCAGCAATGGTAAAACTGATCGCACGGATATGATCGGCTAATACACGAAAAGCAACATCCTGCTTACTGTCACCATAATTATATTTTTTACCGGTTATCTTTTCAACTTCGTTGATTGTTCCGGTAAAAATATCCGTATCATAATTGGAGCTCTTTCCCTGTAACACTCTTACCAATCGCTCAAAACCCATTCCTGTATCTACGTGCTTTGCCGGCAACTGCTCAAGGCTGCCATCTTTTAACCGATTGAACTGGATAAATACATTGTTCCATATTTCTATTACCTGCGGATGGTCATTGTTCACCAATGTTTTTCCATCAACAGATTTTCTTTCTTCTTGGCTTCTGCAATCAACATGTATCTCCGTACAAGGCCCGCAGGGACCCGTATCACCCATTTCCCAGAAATTATCCTTCTTATTTCCCAAAAGGATCCTGTCTTCGGCTATCCATTTCTTCCATTCAGTATAAGCTTCTTCATCTTTTGGTAAACCCTCTTTCACATCCCCTTCAAAAATGGTGACATATAACCTATCCTTCTCTATTTTGTATACGGAAGTCAGCAGTTCCCAACTCCAGGCAATGGCGTCTTTTTTAAAGTAATCACCAAAACTCCAGTTGCCCAGCATTTCAAACATGGTATGGTGATAGGTATCCACGCCCACTTCTTCAAGGTCATTATGTTTACCACTTACACGCAGGCATTTCTGGGTATCCGCCACACGGGTATATACCGGTTTTTTATTGCCCAGGAAGAAATCCTTGAACTGGTTCATCCCTGCGTTGGTAAACATCAGGGTTGGATCGTTCTTTACCACGATAGGCGCCGAAGGCACAATTTCATGGCCCTTACCGCGAAAAAAATCTAAAAACTGCTGGCGTATTTCTGAGCTTGTCATAAGGTGAGTGGTGAGTGATGAATAGTGAATGTTTCGGGCAATCGGCTGCAGGCAATCGGCTGTAAGTTTTCATTCTGCCTAAAAAAAATTTCTGTAGCCAACTGCCAACCCCAAACTCCCGATGAGTTCCTGATAATTAAGGTGTTTAATCGCTCTGGCAACATGATATTAAAGCCTCTAAGTCAATATTTTTGAAAAAATAAATGGATTGATTTTTGCCTGTGATGGGGCTATCTTTGCCGCTACCGTACAATTAAGAAAAGCCGCCGGCGTTAATTTGAACAGGCACGCAAAGGTAAATCTTTCGACCGGCAATTATACTCCTGGAAGCAGTTTTCAGGCTTTGCTTTTTATGAAGAAGATCAAGTATTACTACAACACCAATACGCTCCGGTATGAAAAACTGGAAACACCTTTGCGGGTAAAGCTGCTGCGTATTTTCGGTTTCCTGGCCGCCGCTCTCGTAACGGCTACCCTTATTTCCTTTTTTGCATTCCGTTTTGTGGGCTCACCCTCCGAAAAATTGCTCCGCAACGAAAATGAAAGGCTGAAAGACACTTATACAGAACTGAATGATAAGCTGAAAGCCATGCAGCAGCAGATGAGTGAACTGGAAAAAAGAGATAATGGTGTCTACCGCGCCATTTTTGAAGCTAACCCGATACCAGACAGCGCAAGGGCAAAAGATCTCGAGAAGAAATTAGAGATTGCTAAAATAGAGGGAATGAGTAATTATGAACTCACTCATTCCATTATAGACGCCATGAATAATCTTGGTTCAAGAATGCAGGCTCAAACGGTTTCTTACAATGAACTGGCGAACTTGATGAAAAATAAGGAAAATATTCTTGCAGGCACACCCGCGATACAGCCTGTTAGTAACGCTGACCTTGAACGTATCGCATCGGGATTTGGTTATCGCATTGACCCAATTTACAAAACAGCGAAAATGCATGCAGGTATTGACTTTGCAGCACCACAGGGAACACCGATATATGCAACAGCTGATGGTGTAGTAAAAATGGCGGGGTTCAGTGATGGTGGTTATGGCAACCATGTCGTCATTAATCACGGTTATGGTTATGAAACTTTGTATGGTCATATGTTTAAGGTGAAGGTAAGACCCGGGCAGAGAGTAAAACGAGGCGAGATTATCGGCTACGTAGGCAGTACAGGTAAATCAACAGGACCACACTGTCACTACGAAGTTCATAAGAATGGTCAAAAAATAGATCCTGTATACTTTTTCTATAATGATCTTTCTCCCGACCAGTTTGACCGCTTATTGAAAAAAGCGGCATCTTCCAATCAAAGCTTCGATTAAAGAAAGCAAGCATTTCTTCACACTTGTGTATATTTTGCTGATAACACAGTAACGCTCCATTTGACAATGGAATAATTATTGACTTTTAATGATTTTTAAACAGGTGTTTGAAAAGTTTAGATCTGTAAAAAAACAGTTTAAATTTTTTAAATGCCAAAACAGATAACAATCGTATCTTCATTATTAGTTATGGCAAAATCTCTGGACCAGATACCATTTGACTTTTCTGAAATCTCAGATAATAAACAAGTACAGGACGAACCAACTGTATCTACCTCGGGCCGCCAGCAGTTATTAGCTGCTGCGCAAGGAGAGGGTAAAAAACCGGTAATAAGAACAACCGGGATTATTAAAGATCAGACTCAGGTTCCGCAAAAACCTGTTTCAGCAAGAGGACGCCGTTCTTTAAAAGATTTTGCCCTCGAGGCTGATCTTATATCGGTGCCTGAAGATGCCGTTCTTTTTCAAAAACAATACTACTCTATTGGTGAAGTGGCGGGTTGGTTTCGCGTTAATCAATCGTTACTTAGATACTGGGAAAGCGAGTTTGATATACTGCAACCCCGCAAAAACAGGAAAGGCGATCGCTTCTTCCGCCCTGTAGATGTAAAAAATCTCCAGTTAATTTATGATCTGTTGCGGCGCAGAAAATTTACCATCGAAGGCGCCAAAGACTACCTTAAAAAGACAAAAAAGTCGGAAGAGAAATTCACTATGATCCAATCATTGGAAAAGATTAAATCATTTTTGAACGAATTAAAGGCAAGCCTTTAAAATATTCTCTTACTTAGCTTCATTTTGATAATTATCAACCATTTATATTTTTTGTGGCTTGATTTTTGTTAGGTTTTTGTTCTCGATAGAATAGTACTTAACCATTCCAGATTCCGATTCGACAATGCTGCCTTGCCAGACACCTGAATAACCACGTTTTTATAATTCAATATCCATTCAGGCCGTTGTTACTTGTGATTATGCACCTTTCGTAAAGTAGATTATTTCTTTTTTAGGTGGAAGAAATTCCAAGGGGAAAGCTTTTCCCAATAAATAGCATTTTTTAAAGATCACATTACACACCTTTCTTTCGCTTTAGAATACTCCAGGTGTTTTCTTCCGCTACAATTGTATTGCTGAGTTTTCCCAACCCATCAATTTCCATTTCTACAATATCTCCGGCTTGCAGCCATTGTTCTGTATAATTGGGATCGTTTAAACGACCAGTGCCATTCAATTCGAGAAAGCAGCCTGTACCAACTGTACCGCTACCTATAATATCGCCAGGATATAAATCAACACCATAAGAGGCTCGTTCAATAATTTCAGCAAATGTCCAGTCCATATCACTTAATTTTCCTTCACTCACCTTCACTCCATTTACCGAACATTTCATTGTAAGGTTCCAGTTCTTACCGGTATGATTTTCTTTCGTCGCTACTTCAAACTGCTGCAGTTCATCCAATGTTACCAACCAGGGGCCAACAGCAGTTGCAAAATCTTTTCCTTTGGCAGGCCCAAGATTTAAAAGCATTTCTTCCCGTTGTAGTTTTCTTGCACTCAAATCGTTCATGATCATTAACCCGGCAATGTATTCATCCGCCTCTCCCGCTTGTATATTGCGGCCATGCTTACTGATAACAATCGCTGCTTCCAGTTCAAAATCCAGGTCTTCAAAATGATCCGGCATGCAACGGACTTCACCCGGCCCTTGTATGCTATGATGATTGGTAAAATAGAACACGGGATATTGATCAAACTCCGGTATCATCTCCGCTTTCCTGTTTCTTCTTGCTGTGGCAACGTGCTGGCGAAAAGAATAAGCATCACGGCAGGAAGGAGGGAATGGAACCGGTGCAATTAATTGAACAGAATTAATCGGCAAGCCCTTTTTACTGGATCTTGTTCCTTCACGTAACATTAATTCTCCTGCTTGTGCTGTGGGAAATATATCTTCCCAGTAAGACAAAAACATATTCATGCTATTAGGCAGGTCGGGATGCAGTACATCCATATCATACACCATATTATTGATCAATACAGCCAATTGCTCATGTTCCTCTTTAAGGTAAGTCACTAATTTCATCGGATCATATTTTGCTACGCAAGATAATTTTTTATGTAATCACCTGTAGTAATTCTATTTAGCTTCTGTTGCGTCGCACTCTTCATCGTTCTGGTAACTAATCATCTTCCTGTTATACACAAAGAAACAAAGTGATTTCAAGAATTTCATGGTGTCCTTTGTATTCTTTATACACGTTGCGTGAAACAAATTTGTACATTTCAATATGAAATCGTTCCCACTCGTTTTTGTTTTCTGCATGAGTATCGTTTTATCATACCCACAATCAAAAACCGATCTTTTTCTGGATACACTAATCCGCAATAATGCCTCGCCTTTTTTACAATCAATATTAAATCAGCCCGATACTTTTCAATACCAGGTAATTTATACGCAAATAAACCGTGATAAGAAAAACAAACCTTTTTTTAAAAACTATTATTTTAATGTTGACCGCAACCGCTATTTTAATCCTGCATCAACCGTAAAGTTGCCAACAGCGTTAATTGCCCTCGAAAAATTAAATGAATTAAAAAAGCGGGGAATTAATAAGTATACAGCTATGCTAACCGATAGCAGTTTTGAAAAACAAACTCCCGTTTTGTCAGATACTTCCTCCGTTGAAGGACTTCCTTCTATAGCACAGTATATACGCAAAATATTTTTAGTGAGCGATAATGATGCTTATAACCGCTTATATGAATTTAATGGCCAGCAAACCATGAATGAAAAACTCTGGAGTAAAGGATATAAAGATATCCGAATTACAAGACGTTTTGTTACTATGAATGAGGAACAAAACCGGCATACCAACGCCATCCGATTTATAAAAGATGGGAAATTATTATATAAACAGCCGGTGGCATATAGTAATATCAAATTTGATTTCAGTAAAAAAATATTAATAGGTCATGCGCATTATAACCGGGATGATAGCCTTATTAATACACCGATGGATTTTACAACTCACAATAACCTGCCACTGGAAGATTTACAAAAGATTTTGCAATCTGTTTTATTTCCGAAATCTGTACCAAAATCTCAACGCTTTAATTTGAATTCTGATGATTACCGGTTTTTATACCAATACATGTCTGAGTTACCATCAGAAAGTAGTCATCCAAAATATGATACCACCGAATTCTTCGACAGTTATACAAAATTCTTCTTTTTTAGAGCAGGGAAAGAAAAAGTTCCTTCTTATATCAGGTCATTTAATAAGCCTGGGTGGTCTTATGGTTTTCTTACTGATGCAGCCTATATCGTCGATTTTAAAAACAATGTTGAGTTTATGATCAGCGGGGTGATTTATGTAAATAAAGATGGCGTACTGAACGATGATAAATATGAGTATGAAGAAACAGGTTATCCTTTCTTCAAAGAAGTAGGAAATATCATTTACAATTACGAACTGAAAAGAGCAAGAAAATATATTCCAGATCTTAACCATTTTAAAATGGACTACAAATAGTGCATATGAAAGTAAGACCGGTTATCTTTTTGTTATTGCTTTTCATTTGCTATTCTTTTAAAGAAAGAAGACAGCAACAAAATGCGTGGATACGCATTAATCAACTTGGTTACACACCGAAAGGAGTAAAGAATGCGGTATGGTGTAGCAGGGAACAGTTGATAGTTACTAATTGGCAATTAGTAGATGCTACCTCGCAAAAAGTTGTTCTTAACGGAAAAGCAGGAAAGGCATTTGGAGAATATGGACCTTTCAAACAGACATATCGTTTAAGTTTTTCGGAATTCACAAAACCAGGACGATATTATTTACAAGCAGGTGAAACAAAATCACCTGAATTTACAATAGGAGATGATGTATATAAAGGAGCTGCCGATTTTTGTTTACGCTATATGCGTCAGCAGCGGACAGGTTTCAATCCTTTTCTGAAAGACAGTTGCCATACCCATGATGGTTATACACTGTATGGAGAAAAGGCAGGATTAAAAGATAGTACCCATATCAATGTTGTTGGCGGCTGGCACGATGCAACAGATTATTTACAATACTCTATGACATCAGCTAATGCCACCTATCATTTACTGATGGCCTACCGCGATTTTCCAAACGTGTTTGGTGATGAAAAACAAGCGAATGGTTTAGATGAAAGTAATGGCAGGGCTGATGTATTGGATGAAGCAAAATGGGGATTGGACTGGCTACTGAAAATGCACCCAAGGGATGACTGGATGTTTAACCAGATAGCCGATGATCGAGACCATGCTGGTTTTCGTTTACCTGGGGAGGATAGTTTTTACGGAAAGGGCTTTGAAAGACCGGTATACTTTGTAACTGGTGAACCGCAGCAAAGGCAGAAGTTTATGAATAATACGACGGGAACTTCTTCTGTGGCGGGGAAGTTTAGTAGTGCGTTTGCATTAGGATCGTCAATATTTTTTTCTATAGATAAGAATTATTCTGAGCTGTTAAATACGAAAGCATTATCAGCCTATTCATTTGCCTTTAAAAAAAAGGGGGCTACACAAACCGCTTCTGTTAAATCTCCTTATATCTACGCGGAAGATAATTGGACCGATGATATAGAATTAGCCAATGCATATATTTTGTCAAAAGACAAAATACCAATTCATAAAAAAGTGGTTAATCAAACTATAATGGATTATGCGAATGCTGAACCAGTTACACCCTGGATGGGTGCTGATAGCGCCAAACATTATCAATGGTATCCCTTCATAAATATTGGTCATTACGAAACGGCGAAGTTGTTGAATGGAAAACAGAGAGATACAATTACAGGCTATTATAAAGAAGGCATTTTAAGGGTATGGAACAAAGCAAAACAAAATGCATTTTATCGAGGTGTACCTTTCATCTGGTGCAGCAACAATTTAACTACTTCGTTTACCACACAATGTTACTGGTACCGGCAGTTAACCGGTGACAAAACATTTGAAGAGTTGGAGCAGGCAAACTTCGATTGGTTATTTGGTTGCAACCCCTGGGGCACCAGTTTCGTGTATGGCTTGCCGTCATGGGGGGATACCCCTGTTGATCCGCATTCCTCTTTATCTTTTTTAAAACATTATCCTTTAGATGGCGGATTGGTGGATGGCCCTGTATACGGAATAACCTATAAAAACCAACTGGGGCTTTCATTGAATGAACCAGATGAATATGCAGAGTTTCAAAGCGACTATATCGTTTACCATGATGATGTGGGTGACTATTGCACAAACGAACCGACCATGGATGGAACAGCCTCGCTCATTTACATGCTGGCTGCGAAGGAGGCGGAAGCTGCCCCCTCTAAATCTCCCCTCAAAGGTGAGACTTCCAAAAAGTCGCTAAAAATTAAATTTTCTCATGATCACGGTGCAATCATTCGGGGCGATAGTGCAGAAAAGAAAATAGCGTTTGTGT
>JAFDYH010000045.1 GCA_018267535.1 Bacteroidota bacterium | reverse complement strand
TGTGGTGACTGTAAATAAGGCGGCCCTCGCTGCTGAAGCAAGATATGAAATAGCGAACAGCTGGTTTGCAGTTAATAAATTAAGTGATGCAGAAAAGGCGGCTTTTGAAGTTATCAATAAATCCGGGTCTTACGATTATTGGGTAACAAAAGCGTATATACTGCTTGGTGATCTCTATTATAAACAGAAAGATTATTTTAACGCTAAAGCAACTTACCAGAGTATTGTTGATAATAGCATAAATACGGAATTGAAAACAGAGGCGCAGGCTAAATTGACGAAAGTGACAGATGAAGAAGCCAGGTCTGGTAAGGTAGGCGGACAATAAGAATAATAGTTAACTAAGGATAAAGACAAAACTGTTAATTAAATAAAAAACGGAAATGAACCGAAAGCTTTTCACGATCTTATTTTTGGGATGCACCTTATTTTTTGTAACGAAACCAGGAAACGCACAGGATACGACTAATAAGAAGCGTTCGGTTAGCATCACATCTTCTTTTAAGCCCGTTTTAAAGCAATCGGCAAAAATTAATTTTGGCGCAGCGCCTCCTACAGCGGATACGTCAAGGCCTAAGCTGAATTATGATATTCCTAATCAGAATTTACTGTTTGCTTATCAGCCCGGTACCTTAAAACCAATGGCACTGCAGATAGATACCTCTGGCCGATGGGATAATACAAGTTATATAAAAGCCGGATTCGGTAGTTTGAAGACTCCTTATGTTCAGGCAGGATTTTCCTTTGGTGATGGAAAAACAAATGGCCTGAATATTTATGCAAAACACGTGTCTTCAGAAGGGAAAAGGGAATTTCAGAAATTCAGTAATACCGCTGTATCGCTGGACGGTTTTATTCAAACGGCAAAGAATATGGAATGGGATGCGAGATTAACCATGCAACAGGACCAGACTTATAAATATGGTTATGAACCTCAAAACCTGAATTTTTTGAAGGACTCATTGCGGCAGCGTTTCCAGACGATTGGCGGCCGTGTAAGTATGCATAATATCAATAAAACGGCTTACGATATTTCATATGCGCCTGAAGTAAAGATTGATGTATTCAGCGACAATCATAAAGTGAGTGAAAGTAATTCTTATGTTAACCTGCCCCTTAGTAAGAGAGTCGGTGATAATTTCCAGGTTGATCTGGGGTTAACTTTCGATCTTACCCGGTTATCTAAGCAGGATAAGAAAGCGTTTAATAATACGGTATATTATATTTCTCCATCTGTATCATGGTTTAATCAAAATATCAATTTAAAAGCAGGTATCCGTCCTTCATGGGATAATAAGGAATTTAAATTATTGCCCAATATAACAGCGGAAATAAGTACACCTGATAGAAAGTTTACTTTCCTTGCAGGATGGACTGCTTATATCCGGAAAACAACTTATCAATACCTGGCTTCAATCAATCCATGGCTATGGGCTCCTGATACCTTGGCGAATTCAAGAATTGAAGAACGCTTTGCCGGATTTAAAGGATCATTGGGGAATCATTTTACTTATAGTGCCAAAGTTGGATTTAATACCATTCACAATCAGCCATTATTTATAAACATATATAATGACGAACAAAACGGTGGCAAATCATTTAGGTATGTGAATGAAATTAAAATGAATGTGCTTAGTCTTAGTGGGCAATTAGGATATACACAGCAGGAGAAATTTTCTTTCATAGGTAGTTTTACATTGAACCAGTTTGGTGATGTAAAAACACCCCTTAGTAAAGCCTATGGAATGCTTCCACTTGAAATCAAGGGAGCCTTACGTTATCTTGTTATTAAGGATCTATGGCTTACTTCTGATATTTTCGGCTGGGGCGGTTCAAGTTATTTGACAAAGTCCGGATCTTCAGACCATTTAAGCAGTGTGTTTGATATGAATGCTGGCCTGGAATTCCGCATCACCAAAAACCTAAACCTCTGGACCCAATTTAATAATTTATTCAATAAAGAATACCAGCGCTGGAATCAATACCCCGTTTATGGGTTTAACTTTGTTGCAGGAGTCGTATTTTCGTTTGCACAAAAGAATTAGCATGCTTGGTTTGTTTTACCAGTATCTCATCCATCATCAAAGGATTGTATTGCCCGGTCTCGGTGCGATATCGATGCGACGGAAGCCTGCAGTATATGATTTTGTGGATCATCTTTTTCTTCCGCCTTCTTATTCTTTTCAATGGGATCATACATATACAACGCCATCTCCTGATTTTTTCAAATGGCTGGCAGGAAAATTGAATATGGCGGAAGAAGAAGCCGCAATGCAGGCCCATGCGTATATGTCAGAATTGAAAAAGGAAATCAACGCAGGCAGAGAAATAAACTGGGAAGGTGTAGGCATTATTCGTCGCGGATCGGATAGTAATGTAGAACTGGAAGCGGCCGATCAGCAATTTGCTTTCGAAAAAGAAGTCTTTGGGGAAAAAGTAGTTCATGCCGACAGCAGTCATACAATTCTTGTCGGTGATGAAGAACGGACTTCTGCAGATATGAATGAAATATTAGGCTTACCACAACGGAAAAAAATAGCGAAGCTTAAACTGGCTTTGTGGATTGCTATTCTTGCTTTGGCATCTGTTGTTATTTATCTCGTAATAAATGGATGGCGCCCTGCTTCAGTAGCTAATAAAAATACGATAACACCCAAAGATGCGCCGGCATCTTATGAAGAGGTAAAATAAGGCGCCCGGGCTGTTATAAAGAATTTAGCGTTCTCAGTTTTTTCATTTTACTTTGCCGCTTTTACTCAACAGAAGTAAATAAAATGGGATTGGTTCATTATTCTTCTTGCCCTGTTTGCAGTTCGGTAAACCTGAAGGATGTGTTTACTGTAAAAGATTTTACAGTAAGTGAAATGGATTTCCTGATAGTGGAGTGTAAAGATTGTATGTTGCGTTTTACACAGGACGTGCCTGATATGGGATCGATAGGGGCGCACTATAAATCAGAAAATTATATTTCCCACACGGATACTTCAAAGGGGTTAATAAACAGTCTATACAAAAAAGTGAGAAATATAACGCTGAAACAAAAGCGAAAGTTGATTGAATCGATAACTAATAAAAAGGCCGGGAGATTATTAGATATAGGGAGTGGTACTGGCGCATTTGCCAATGAAATGAAAACAAACGGATGGGACGTAACTGGCCTGGAACCTGATAGGGGCGCTATTAAAATTGCAAAAGAATTATATGGGTTGGAATTAGAGGAAACGAATAAACTATTTGAACTTCCTTCAGAAAGTTATGATGCGATTACGCTTTGGCATGTATTGGAGCATGTCCATTCGTTGCAGGAATATATTGCGCAGCTAAAAAAATTGCTGACGGAAAAAGGAAGATTAATTATTGCAGTTCCCAATTATACGTGCTATGATGAAAAGGTGTATAAACAATACTGGGCTGCTTACGATGTGCCAAGACATTTATATCATTTTTCGCCACAGGCTATGGAATCATTGATGAACAGGCATAGATTGAAAATTATTGATTATAAACCGATGTGGTACGATAGTTTTTATGTCAGCCTTTTAAGCAGTAAATATGAAAACGGCTCAGCAAGTTGGATAGGCGCGGGGTGGAATGGCCTGATTTCCGATATAAAAGCACTCGGGCATGTGAAGAAATGCAGTTCCGTTATTTATATAATATCAGGGTAGCTATTTGCCGAATTGTATCTCATACAGCTCCGGCCATTTTTTGCCGGTTATATATATTTTTTGTGTGGCGGCATCATACGCAATTCCATTTGGTACATCAGCCTCGGGATCTTTTATTTTTATCCGGTTCCATATTTCAGTAACATCTATTTTAGCAACTACCTGCCCGCTATTAGGATCAATTTTGAAAATATAAGGTAATTGCCATTGATTGGCATAAACATAACCATCAATAAATTCGAGTTCGTTCAAATTGTATGCAAGGGAACCGGCATCCGTTACAGATTGGGTACGTAAAAGCCTGAATGTTGATGGTTCATAGAAATACAGGTTGCTTGACCCGTCACTAACGATCAGGTTTTTACCATCTGTTGTAATTCCCCAGCCTTCTGTATTAATGTGGAATTCTTTTATCTTCTTAAAATCTTTCAATGTATATACAAAAACAACATTGTTCTGCCAGGTAAGCTGGTAAATAGTATCATTGAGAATAGTAATTCCTTCGCCGAAATATTTATCATCTAATTTTACTTCTCTTTCCGCTTTACCTGTTTTAAAATCTACCTGCAGCAATTTGGAGTGACCATTTTCCCCGGTTCCTTCATACATTTTATTATTATAAATAACCAACCCCTGGGTGAAGGAAGAAGTGTCATGAGGGTAAGTATTGTTGATTGAATAAGTCAATATGGACGGGGATACATAATCTGTTTTTGTTTCTGTAATTGCAGGAGAAGGGGCAACTGATTTATTAAAGAACATGTAGTATAACAATGAAACCAGCATTGCCAAGACAAGAATTACAATAACTATTTTTTTCATGACATGATTTATTCAGGCATCGCAAAAATAGGTTTTGCTGTATATAAAGAGAATGTTTTCTTGTTAAAAACCATTGAAAGGCAACCCGTCAAAACTATTTATATCGGAAATTATAATCCCGGTGAGAATTTATCTATTTTTAAAACAGAAAGAAGCATATCTTTTAAATCCACTACATTTCCTTTGATAGGACCGTAATCCAATCTCTAAAAGCCACCCGGCCTGCCGGTATCATTTTGTTCCAATCCTTTGATGGCCACACGTATCAAACAGCGATTTTAATTTGTAATACAACTATGAAAGCGAAATTTCTCCTTGGGCTCTTTTTTCTTGCGGGTATAGGTTCGTTGGCTGCGCAAAACAGGTGTGGGTCATTCCAGTACGGGAAACGAATACTTGACAATAATCCCTCTTTATCATCTTCTCACCAGCGTATCGGGAATTTTATTCAATCGCGTCTTTCACAGCGGCCGGTTGCAACTTATAATAGCCGGCCTGCATCAACTCCGGTTATTAAAATACCTGTTGTTATTCATATCGTGTATCATCTGCCAGTAGAAAACATCCCTGATGAGGCGATACAAAATCAAATGAAGGCTTTAAAGCGTGACTATAGAAGGATGAATGAAGACAGTGTTAATACACCCTCTTATTTTAAGCCTTTTGCTGCAGATTGCAATATTGAGTTTGAATTGGCTAAAGTGGATCCGCAAGGCCGGGCCACAAATGGTATTGAAAGAATTTATTCGCCGGTTGCGAACTGGTTTAATGATGACCAGGTAAAACATAAATCACAGTTTGGCGCCACTGGCTGGGGCTTAAACATATATGGGGCGATGCTGACTGTGGTGATGATGGAGTAGCCGATACCCCACAGCAATCAAATTTTACTTCAGGTTGCCCCCGTGGAACTCATATTAGTTGCGGTAATGCTTCTACCGGCGATATGTACATGAATTTTATGGATTATACTAACGATCCCTGCATGAACCTTTTTACAAAAGGGCAGAGCGACCGAATGCGGGCCTTGTTTGAGGAGGGTGGGGCAGGCATTCAATTTTATTATCCAAAGCCCTGGGTGAACCCTATGCGGCACAAATACCCGGTATTGATTCTTTAACAGAGAATAAAAGAGCTGATGTGTATCCTAATCCGGCAGCCGGCCTATTAATGTTGGATTTTAAAAATGCGGATAAGTGGCTTGGCCAGGAAATTAAGATAATGACGGTTAATGGTCAGGTATTATTGCGCCATACTATTACATCAAAAACTGATAAAATAGACATTAGCAGCCTTGGCAGGGGATTGTACTTTATCTACGGAACTGTAAATGGTGAAAGGCTTTCCTTAAATTTTTTAAAACTTTAAAAGAAGGTCAGCCAATCATCATTTTAGCAGTTTTTTCTCCAAGAAAAGGAGCAAGGGCTACTCCCATTCCATTCATCCGTACACAGCAAAAAACGCCTGGAGATATTTCCTTTTGAATGGGCATTTTTTCTCCGCCGATGCCCATTGTACCACTCCACCGGAGTTCTATACTAAATTTTTTGTCTGGAATAATTACTTCGTTAAGAAATCGTTCCAATTCCTGCTGAATGATTTCGCTTGTTTGCAATGAAAATGTTCTTTCATCGTTCACGGCAAGATTCCTGGCCCCACCCAGCAAAACCCTTTTCCCGAGGTTTCTGAAATAATAAAATCCCTGGTTATAGTGAAAAGTCCCTTTCCACGGAAGTGTATCGATGGGAGATGTAAGAATAACCTGGCCTCTGGCCGGTTCTACATCTAATTGAGGCAATAATTTTTTAGCAAAACCATTTATACAAATCAATAATTGATCAGCAGAAAAACGGATGGGTTGATTCGTTTCAATTTCGATTCGGTCGTTTACTTTTTCGAAATTTTTTATCTCCAGGTTATTCAATACCTGCACACCTTGCCTCTGCACATATTGTAAAAGCACTTTTATTAGTTTACCTGAATGGAGATAACCTTCCTGGTTATTTCGAATCAGGTGACTGATTTTTTTAAAGCCGAATGAACCTATTTTTTTATCAGCAAGTTTATATGTATTACCCTTAACAATCTCTTTAAGTAACTCATTCAGATAATCAACCTGTTCTTCAATATCTTCCGTTAAGAGGTTTTCTTCTTTGGTAAATAGTTCATAGCCCCCGCACATATCAATGTCGATGTCTTTTTTTCCAAATACAGTCTTTATCTTTTCAAGGCCTTTATAACGCATTTCTACTAAGTGAAGCATCCTATCTGTTCCCATTTTTTGCTCATCTGCAAGTAATTCCGTAAGGCTGCCGAAACAGGCAAAACCTGCATTTCTTGTACTGGCACCTGTAGGGATTATACCTTTATCAAGAATAGTTATTCTGAGTTTGGGGTTTCTTTTTTTAAGATAAAATGCTGACCATAAACCAACAAAGCCGCTCCCTGCTATAATGATATCCTGGGGGGCAAAAAAAGTTTCTTTTTCCCATACGCTGATCATAGGCCAAATCGTTTTAAGTCCGCAAAGATACCCTCATTTAACGGCGCTTTAAGAATAGCGGTATTATTTTTGAATTGCCTACAAAAAATTAACTATGAAAAGGTTAGTACTCTTGATTACAGTCTCTCTTTTTTCTCTTTCAATTTTGAATGCACAAATCCTGAAGAATATTACGGATAAACTGAGCAGTAGTTCGGGCAAACCGGGGAGCGGTTTAAGCAGTGACGAAATTGCAAATGGTTTAAAAGAAGCATTACAGGTTGGCGCCACGAAAGGAGCAGATAAACTTTCGGCTGTTGATGGCTTTTTTAAAGATGCTGCTATTAAAATATTAATGCCGGAAGAAGCAAAAAAAGTAGAGAAGACATTGCGTGGAATGGGGCTCGGGGCACAGGTAGATGAAGCCATATTATCTATGAACCGTGCAGCAGAAGATGCAGCAAAAAGCGCAGCTCCGATTTTTATCAATGCAATTAAAGGGATGAGTATATCAGATGCCCTCGGTATTTTGCAGGGAGGGGATTTTGCAGCGACAGATTACCTGAAAGGCAAAACAACTTCGGCACTTACAGAGGCCTTTCGCCCCGTAATTGAGAAATCATTGGAAAAAGTAAACGCGACCAAATACTGGAATACCTTGTTTACGACCTATAATAAATTTGCATTGCAAAAAGTGAATCCTGATCTAACGGCTTATGTAACCGAAAAAGGACTGTCTGGTATATTTTACCAGGTTGGCCAGGAAGAACAGAAAATAAGAAAAGATCCTTTGGCAAGAACTTCAGACCTGCTGAAGAAGGTATTTGCAAAATAATTCAAAAGCGGGCTTCGGTCGGTTATGCTAAAAGGCATAGCCGATCGAAAAGCCAAAACGTAACGCACCTACCCATCCATTGAAATCCGCGTTTACAGATTTATTGTTTTTATCCACCTTTACATCTACCCGGTTTTTTATAAACGGAAATTGATCCAGGAAATTACGGATATCTCCTTCAGCCTGACTGGCTTCAATATTTGTCCAGCTTTCGGAACCTGCAGGGTCAATAGCCCTGAAACTATTGTTTACAGAATTGATTTCAGGGCCCAGAAAGAAAAGGTCAAGTACAAATCTTTTATGAATAATAAACTGTGTGCCGAGTTGTAAACCGAAACCAAAGGCATTATACGTGTTGGTAAAATTGAGTGTGACTGGTTGATTATCGAGAGTTGTTTCCCCAAGCCCTCCTGCGGTTTGGTGCACATATTTAAAATATGGTTCGTAATAAAAACCGCTCAATTTTCTTTTTGAAAGATAATGACGATAACCTGTCATGAAAGAGAATGCTTTCATGTTTATATCTATCTCTTTCCCATGAAATTTGGAATGATAATTTTTGCCTACCGGCACGCCGATTTTTGCAGTTAGGGAAGATTTTGCGTTGAAGCTATATTCTCCCTGCATTGCAATGTTGCCGACTAATAAGCCGGTAGGGGCCCATTTCACGGTAACGGTAGGATCAAATGCTTTATCCTGCGTAGATCCCCACTTGCATAGGGCGAATATCAATAAGATAAGTATTGTAATCTTTTTCATTCGATCAGCTTACTGCAACACTGAATTAATAAGATATGGTAAACAGCATTTTTGCTGCATTTACTAAAAAACTTTACCTGGACTATTTTAAAACAAAGGGATCACAGTTGCCTGTAATCCCTTTAGCTGATAGTAATATAACAATAAAAAGTAATGCTTACAAGTGAATTGCTTCTCCATAAGCTACTTCGATTGCATCTTTTACACTTTCACTGATTGTCGGATGGGGATGAATACTGTCCAGTATTTCATGATAAGTTGTTTCCAGTTTACGACCTACAACAGTTTCAATGATAATTTCAGTTACATTGTAACCGATCATATGTGTGCCCAGCCATTCCCCGTATTTAGCATCAAATACTACTTTAACAAAACCTTCCAGGTGGCCAGCCGCTGAAGCTTTACCTGAAGCGCTAAGTGGAAATTTGCCCACTTTTACCTCGTAACCTGCATCTTTCGCCTGCTTTTCTGTATAACCAACAGAGGCTATTTCAGGGCTACAGTAAGTACATCCTGGTACATTGTTATAATCGATTGGTTCAGGACGCTGGTTATATTTCTTTTCAGTAAAAGCAATATTTTCAATACAGATAATTCCTTCCTTACTGGCTACGTGCGCCAATGCCTGCCCGGGTACACAATCGCCGATAGCATAAAATCCGGGTACATTGGTTTGATAATATTTGTCGACAGAAATTTTTCCCTTATCCGTTTTAATTCCCAGTGTTTCCAGGCCAATACCTTCAATATTTGCGGATACGCCAACGGCGCTTAAAAGAATATCGGCTTCAAGTGTTACTTCACCATTCGGCGTTTTTACTTTTGCCTTTACACCATTTCCAGTTGTATCAACAGAAGTTACTTCACTATTCACCATTACATCAATACCGTTCTTTTTGAAGTTCTTTTCTAATTCTTTGGAAATGTCTTCATCTTCAACCGGTACTATTCTTGGCAAAAACTCAACGATGGTTACTTTTGTTCCGATACTGTTGTAGAAATACCCGAATTCAACGCCAATAGCACCACTTCCAACCACAATCATGCTTTTTGGCTGTTGAGGTAATACCATCGCTTCACGATAGCCAACTATTTTTTTACCATCCTGCTTCAGGGCCGGAAGTTCACGGCTGCGTCCACCGGTTGCGATAATGATATGCTTCCCTTCAACTATTTGTTTTTTACCATCAGCGGCAGTTACTTCTATTTTCCCTTTTCCTGCTATTTTCCCCAATCCCATCACCACATCAATCTTGTTTTTCTTCATCAGGAATTGAACACCCCGGCTCATTTTATCAGCCACACCCCGGCTACGTTTAATGATGGCGTCGAATTTTGGTTTACCGGTGGCTTCAATACCAAAGTCTTCGGCATGCTTAATGTCGTTTACTACCTGTGCGCTTTTTAAAAGAGCCTTGGTCGGGATACAGCCCCAGTTCAGGCAAATACCACCAAGACTTTCTTTCTCAACAATCGCTGTTTTAAAACCTAACTGTGAAGCCCGGATGGCAGCCACATAACCTCCAGGACCGCTACCGAGAACAACTACATCGTATGCCATAGCTAATTTTCGATTTTAAATTTATGATTTTGAACTTCCTGTTCATCTGTCATTTTAAACATATTGAACAGGTTATTTGTTTTAAGACTTATTTTCGGACCGGTCAACCGATCTTTAAGGCTGCGAAGCTACTGGAAATGAGGGAATCGGCAAGGCCGGTAACTCATTATTTCATAAGAGTGAATGCGGCCAGACATTAATGGCGAGGCAGTAAACCAACAGGTCATTCCGGGCGGACCACTTAAAGCCGAACCCGCAGCTTAACTTTTCTTTCGTCTTGAAAAATAGTAAAAAAACTCTCTTTTGAGCCGCAAAATCTGAAATCCTTTTCCTACCTTTGCGTTCCTAAATTTTTAAGGCATCATGGCAAGAGTATGTCAGGTTACAGGAAAGACTCCGATAGGTGGGAATAAAGTGTCTCACTCTAATATCAAAACAAAACGTCGTTTTTTGCCGAATTTGCAGACAAAACGTTATTTCCTGGCCGAAGAAGATAAATGGATTACACTGAAAGTATCTTCAGAAGCAATCCGCACTATCAACAAAAGAGGCCTTTACACTGTTGTAAAGGAATTAAGGGCACAAGGTCAACATATTTAAATTTCAATAGAAATGGCAAAGAAAGGAAATCGTGTACAGGTAATACTTGAATGCACAGAACACAAAAACAGTGGTCTGCCTGGCACAAGCCGTTACATCACTGTGAAGAACAAAAAGAATAACCCTGAAAGATTGGAGTTGAAAAAATACAACCCGATCATGAAAAAGGTAACGGTACACAAAGAAATTAAATAAATTGATGTGGAAATGTGTAAGTGCGCAAATTAAAAATTAGCCACTTCGTTTTTTGGAGATTCATTTTCATATTGTTACATTTTCAAATTAAGATTCATGGCAAAAGCAGCAAAAACGGCGATTAAAACAAAAGATCAGAAAGCCGCCGCCGAAGCAAAAAACTGGACAAAGGTAATAAAGGCTGTACGCAGCCCGAAGACAGGCGCTTATACCTTTAAAGAAGCAATCGTTCATAAAGACAAGATCAAAGATTTCCTCGCTCAGAAATAATTTTGCTGAGTGTAAAAAATATAGAAAGCTATTCGTTGATGACGGATGGCTTTTATTGTTTAAAGAGGTTGATAAATGATATAGTTTAAATAAGTCAGTATCATACTTTTTGACTTTTATTTTGATGCTATGGGTTTCTTCAATAAACTATTCGGGAAAAAAGAAAAAGAAAGCTTAGACCAGGGTTTGCAAAAAACCAAGCAGGGTTTTTTGTCCAAAATAACCAAAGCAATAGCCGGTAAGAGTACCGTTGATGAGGAAGTGTTAGACAATCTGGAAGAGGCTTTGGTAGGAGCGGATGTAGGTATTGATACAACAGTTAAGATTATAGACCGGATTGAAAAAAGAGTGGCGAAAGATAAGTATCTCGGCACTTCAGAACTCAACCGGTTATTGCAGGACGAAATTGAAGATATATTGGTTGATGCGCCTGAATCGAACAGTTATGCTTTTGATAGTGAATTGCCATCCAAACCATACATCATTTTAGTAGTGGGCGTGAATGGCGTTGGTAAAACAACAACCATTGGCAAACTGTCTTATAATTTCAAAAAAGCAGGAAAGGAGGTTTTACTGGGTGCGGCTGATACTTTCCGCGCAGCAGCTGTGGACCAGTTAACGATATGGAGTGACCGGGTAGGTGTCCCTATTGTAAAACAACCGATGGGGTCCGATCCGGCGGCTGTTGCTTTTGATACAGTTCAAAGTGCTGTTTCCAAACAAAGTGACGTTGTGTTGATTGATACGGCGGGAAGACTACATAATAAAGCGCATTTGATGGATGAGCTTGGAAAGATTAAAAGAGTTATACAGAAAGTAATACCAGATGCCCCACATGAAGTGTTGCTGGTATTGGACGGCAGTACAGGTCAGAATGCACTGGAGCAGGCAAAACATTTTACAGCAGCAACAGATGTTACTGCTGTAGCAATAACAAAATTAGACGGCACAGCAAAAGGCGGCGTAGTGCTGGCGATTGCCAATCAATTTAAAATACCCGTTAAGTTTATTGGTGTTGGCGAGAAAATGGAAGATTTGCTGGTTTTCGATAAGCATGAGTTTGTCGATAGCTTGTTTAGTTTAAAATCAGAATAAAATTATTGGAAATTATTAGTGCTGATTCGTAAAAAATAGTGCCTAGTAGCGAATGAAATCAAAGACACTCAAAAAAGATAAAGTAAATATCATTACACTCGGCTGTAGTAAAAATATGGTAGATAGTGAAGTGCTGAGCGGCCAATTAATGGCCAATGATATTGATGTGGTGCATGAGAATGCAAAAAAGGATCATAATATCGTTATCGTAAATACCTGTGGATTTATCGAAAAGGCCAAAGAAGAATCCATTAATACCATACTTAGCCAGGTTGAATTAAAGCAAAAGGGTAAGCTTGACAAGGTATATGTAACAGGTTGCCTCAGTCATCGCTATCGTGATGACCTGGAAAAAGAAATACCCGAAGTAGATGCGTGGTTTGGAACCATGGAACTACCTCTGATCCTGAAAAGATTCGAAGCAGATTATAAAAGTGAATTGGTAGGAGAGCGGTTATTAGCTACGCCACAACACTATGCGTATTTGAAAATATCGGAAGGGTGTAACCGTACCTGTGCTTTTTGTGCTATTCCTTTAATGCGCGGCAGCCATGTAAGCAAGACAATAGAAGAAATTGTGAAGGAAGCAGAAGGTTTGGTGAGAAGA
>JAFDYH010000044.1 GCA_018267535.1 Bacteroidota bacterium | reverse complement strand
ATCGAAACCGGCAGGAGGGCCGCCACCCGAAGTACTTTCCTGACTGGTATAACTAATTTATATCAGTAGCTGTAAAAAATATCTTTTGAATCTTCAACTTTGCACACCTAAATAGAGTCGTATGCGCATTGCTATCAATGGAATGGGAAGGATAGGCCGGTTATTATTCCGCAGGTTATTGAATAAGAAGGAATACAGGATTGTTGCAGTGAATGACATCATGGATACATCCAATCTTCACTACTTGCTTAAGTATGATTCCCTGTACGGTCCATTACAGCAGGAGCTATTACTGAACGATAACTATTTTATTTCCGGTGAGCAACGTATCCGGGCCCTGAAATTTGCAGATGCATCGCAAATAAGCTGGGGAGAAATGGACATTGATATAGTGATTGAGTGTTCTGGTAAATATGCCAATAAAGCGGCAGCAACAAAACATCTTGCGGCAGGTGCCGGGAAAGTCCTCTTATCAACCACCGGTTCGGAAGATATTCCTTTATTGATTTATGGATTTAATCATCACCGGCTCACACCGGGTACTGATATTATTTCGCCTGGCGGTTGCATGACTAACTGTTCTACGCATGTTTTATATATATTGAACTCAATCGGCATTGAATCTGCACAATTAAATGTGCTGCACTCATACACTTCGCGGCAGGAACTTGTAGATACAGCACATAGCCAGTTCCGGCGCGGTCGTGCTGCTGCGGAGTCCATGATCCCGGTTGAAATAGACCTGGCCTCCTCATTGGAAAGGCTGTTGCCTCCGTTAAAGGATAAAGTAACGGCGATGTCTATCCGCGTTCCGGTGACCAATGGGGCATTGGCAGATATTACGGTACAACTTAAAGAGATGGTGAGTAAAGAAAAGATAAACTCATTATTTCGGACAGCCGCTCAAAAAGAGTATAAAGGAATTATGGCGTATACTGAGGACCCGATTGTATCTGCAGATATAAAAGGAAATGAACATTCCTGTATCATTGACGGAACCATGACAGCCGTAAAGGGCAGTATGGTAAAGATAATAGCATGGTTTGATAATGAATATGGCTATACAAGCCGCATATTAGACTGGCTGGAATTAATTGAAAAAGACAGGAAGTAGCCAGGAAAAAGACCGTTCAACCCTTCATTGGTTGCTTGATTAAATGTTGATTTGAAATAATTTTTTTGTAATAAGACATATTCTATAAGTTGTTTTCGCAAACCTGCTTATAGCTGATATAGTTTGATAAATTTTCAGCGCAAATAATATTAAGCAATCATTGCCGTTTAAATAGATTGTTTTCCGTTAAACATTATTTTAACATGCCAAATACAGCAGCGTTACTAATTTTGAATCTCAAGATTATTTAGTCCTTTTACCACCTGCTTTAGCATCCAACTTACCAACTTAATCTTTTCTTGCTCTGTGTTTTTTATTTGCAGATTATTATTCCTGTTCTATCAGGTTGCAATAATGAACCAGCTGAAACTTACTATTAACTAAAATATTTTCTCGTGTGTAAGACTACAAGCGTAAGAGTTTTGTTTCTACAGAACTCATCTTGTATTCTTTATTCGGGTAATTATATAGCGTAGCTGTTGTTGATTATATGTACAGCCAATGCTATACCGTTATTTTTATTAATAGATATATTTTTTCCCGCTTTATACCCGGAAGGATTTCTATTTTCATAATTCATCAATGCATTAATATTTTTTTTATTTTTTTTATTTGAAAGAGCAGCAATACGTTTTCATTGCTTGTCATTTTATCCGTCGAATTCACATTTATTATAAAACGTTAGTACAAAACATTAAAATTAAAACATGAGAAAACGGGTAAGCCTGTTTGCATGCTTAGTATTGTGTTCAATACTGGCAATCTCGCAAACAAAAGAAGTCACAGGAAAAATTATGGATGCACAGGGAACTCCTGTATCTGGAGCAACCATAAAAATAAAAGGCGCTAATGGAGGAACAAGCGCCAATGTTGATGGCACGTTCAGGCTAAATGTATCATCGAATGCAACATTAATAGTTAGTAGTGTTGGTTTTGAAAGCACAGAAGTTAAGGTTGGTGAATCGAATAACATAACAGTTACATTAAAGCCTGCCTCAAATTCTTTAAATGAAGTAGTAGTAACCGCCCTGGGAATAAGAAGAGAAAAAAGAATGTTAACTTATACAACACAGGAAGTGAAGGGGGCAGCGGTAGTAGATGCAAAACAGGATAATATCGTTAATGCACTTGCCGGAAAAGTATCCGGTGTTCAGATCACTAATTCAAGCGGTCAGCCTGGTAGTTCATCGCAGATAGTAATCCGCGGTAATAGTTCACTTACCGGGAACAATGGAGCGTTGTTTGTTATTGATGGTATACCAATGGATAACAGCGAAGCCGGAAATCCGGATGGGCCATTAGGTGCAGGAGGTACATCAAACAGAGGTATTGACCTGGATCCAAATATTATTGAAAGCATTACTGTTCTGAAAGGAGCGGCGGCAACTGCTATTTACGGATCAAGTGCTTCAAGAGGTGCTATTGTCATTACTACAAAAAACGGCCGTGGTGGCGGAACATTGAATAAGCCTGTTATTTCATTAAGTAGCAGCTACACGTTTGCTCAACCCCTCTACCCGGAATTGCAACGTACCTGGGCACAGGGTTCAGGAGGCAAATATGTAGATGGAAATAACGGCCAGTTTGGAAGTGCTTCATGGGGGCCAAGGCTTGATACGTTGAAAGTAAATGGTCAACCTGTTCCTTATCATGATGCATTAAAGGAGTTTTTCAGAATGGGTCATACAACGGATAATAATGTAAGTGTATCAGGCGCCAGCGATCGTTCAAGTTATGTTGTTTCCTATTCTTTTTTAAAGAACGATGGAATTGTTCCAACTACTGATTATGTACGCAATTCGTTTTTTGCCAAGTACAGTACTAAGTTGTCGAATAAGATAAACTTATCTACTCAATTCAATTACATTCATTCTGATAATAACCGAACATTGGATGGAAACAGCCTTGAAGCGCCATTGTGGACAGTTTTATCTGCGCCTATTTCATGGGATCCTTACCCTACAACAAACCCGGATGGTACACAAAGAGTATACCGTTTAGCACGCAATAATCCTTATTGGTTATTGGACAACACCGGGCTAAAAGATAAAGTTGACCGTATCATTCCTGTAGTGAATTTATCCTATAGTCCAATGTCCTGGTTGACAATAACCGAACGCCTGGGTGGTGATATGTATTATAATCCAACAGAGTATCATGAGAACGTCGGAACAGTAGGCTCTTATCCTACTGGCAGGCTGTATAACAGGGCCATCACCTACCAGCAATGGAACAACGATCTGATTGTGGATGCAAAAAAGAATTTCAACAAAGATTGGTTTGGTGAATTGCTTTTAGGTAATAACATTCTTGTTAACTATAATGATAACAAATTTGTCCAGGGGGTTGGACTAAGCATCCCCGGTTTTTATAATATCGGAAATGCAACAACGGTAACATCCTATTATAATTATTATAAAAACAGGAAAGTTGGCTTTTATGCACAAGCGAATGTGGAATACAGGAAAATGCTGACACTGGGTTTGACAGGAAGGTATGATGGAAGCTCAGTTTTATCGTCTGATAAGCAATTTTACCCATATGGATCAGCAAGCCTTGGATTTATTTTCACTGAAGCATTGGGTATGAATGCAAACCCTATCCTGAACTTCGGTAAGATAAGAACAGCTTATTCAATCGTGGGTAATGATGCCGTTCCTCCTTATTCATTAACAAATCCCTATTACCAGGCATCAATTGGCAATATAACATTCCCCTTCAATGGCCAGAATGGCTATTTGCTGACAACAACTTATGGATACCCATTGAAAAATGAAACCGTAAAAGAGTTTGAAATTGGGCTTGAAACAAAATGGTTTAATAACCGTGTTTCATTCGATGCGACTTATTTCAATAAGAAGAGCAGTGATCTCTTAACTGCAGGAGTGCCTTTAGATCCGTCCACCGGATTTAGCAGTGCAACAGAAAACTCAGGTAGTATGCGCAACAAAGGAGTAGAACTTACTTTGGGAATAACACCAGTAAAGACAAAGGATTTGCGATGGGATGTTACAATAAACTTTACAAAAATCAAAAACGATGTATTGGATCTTGCACCCGGAGTGAGCTTCCTTCAGTTTGCCGGATTTACAAACCCGGGAATTTTTGCTTTTGCTAATTCACCTTATGGGGTTATTTATGGAACGCATTTTAAAAGAGGAACAACAGGTAAGCAGGCGGGTCAGCTTTTACTGGACGATGATGGCTATCCGCAGATTGCTGATGACCTGGCGCCAATTGGTAATGCGACACCAGACTGGATTGGTGGCTTAACCAGTGAGCTAAACTATAAAAACTTTCTTTTTTCTTTTGTACTGGATATGAAAAGGGGAGGTAACATTCTTAACCTGGATGGTCATTATCTTGATTTCTACGGTACTTCAAAAATTACGGAGAACAGGAATGATACAAAAATATTCCCCGGTATAATTGAAAGTACAGGAGAAGTCAATACAAAAGCAGTTCCGACTAATCAGGCGTTTTATCAAAATCTTTGGTCAAACGCCGATGAGAATTCTTTATATGATGCTTCCTTCCTGAAACTTAGGCAGGTTACTTTGGGGTACAGGCTGCCCTTACCAAAGACAACGGTTCTGAAATCTTTATATGTAAATGTTACAGGTACAAATTTCATCCTGCATAAAAACTATCCTGGTGCTGACCCGGAAGTGAGTCTTAACGGTAGCGGCAACGGACAGGGCTTTGCCAATTTTATGACACCGACAAGCAAGAATTTTATAATTGCCCTGAAAGCCACATTTTAATAATGATAAAATATTGAATCAATGAAAACGAGTTACAGATATATAACCATTTTGCTGGCCGTTCTGAGTATTACCGGCATGGGCTGTAAAAAATTCCTGGATATAAATAAAGATCCGAACAATCCATTATCAGTTTCAGAAGGACTTATTTTATCACCTGCAGAGGTAACTATATCAACAAATATAGTAGGTGGCTTTAATGGTACGACAACGGGTTACTGGATGCAGCAACTTTCCTTGAACCAGCCATCACCCAATGCAGAAACGTATCGCATCCTTCCTTCTGATGTAGACAATACATGGAGTTTCTATGTTTATCCCAATACATTGAATAACCTGAATAATATGATTAACCAGGCAGAAGCGGCTGGTCATAATCAGTATGCGGCGATAGGTAAAACCTTAACAGCGTATACACTTGCAATAACAACAGACGTATGGGGAGATATTCCATATAGCCAGGCATTCCAGGTAAAGACAAACCTGAAACCTTCTTATGATTCCCAGGAAGCTATTTATGAAAGTATACAAGGGTTGCTGGATAGCGCTATTTATTATTCCAATCAAACACCAAGTGCGGTTGCACCTGGCAGTGATGATTATATATATGGTGGTGATATGGACAAATGGAGAAAGTTTATGTATATGCTGAAAGCCCGTTACTATTTAAGACTGACCAAAGCCCCTGGTCATACAGCCACGGCCCAGGCGGATCTTGCATTAGCGGCTCTTCAGAATGCATTTGAATCGAATGACGATAATGCAACGGTTTCCTATCCTGGAACGCCGGGTGGCGAAAACCCCTGGTATGAAAATACGTTGCCCGGGGCCGGGGGTGTTGTATTGGGAGAATCTTTCATTAACTCTTTACTGGCAACAAACGATCCCCGTCTCCCGATTATCGCGACAGAGAAAGATGGAGGAGGCTTTGCCGGTCGCCCTGCAGGTATTGATGCCGTCCCCGATCCGAATGTCTTTTCTTCTTTAAATACTTTTTATGGAGGCTACCTGCCGCTGGATCCCGAAAACGCAGCTGGTGCTGCAGCACCTTTGTTCCTGGCAACCTATGCTGAACAATTATTTATTGAAGCAGAAGCAACCTTCATCAAAAGCGGTGCAGCGGCTGCTGACCCTATCTACCGGTCAGCAATAGGTGCACATATGGATATGCTGGGAGTGGCTGCTGGCTCCAAAGCTGCTTATATCAATGCGAGACCAGCCTTGGGCGCTGATGCGTTAAAGCAAATCATCGGTGAAAAGTTTGTCGCAGATTTCCTGAGCCTTGAAACATATAATGACTGGAGAAGGACAGGCTTCCCAGACCTGACATTGGCCCAGAATGCCTATGTGGATTATATTCCTTTGCGATGGCCCTATTCTACAACGGCTATATTGACAAACCCGCAGCCACAACAGAGTGCAACAACAAAAGACCCGGTATGGTGGGATGGAAATTAAATTGATTCCTTTTACTAATTCAACGCCCTGCGTAAGCAGGGCGTTGAATTAAAAATACTGTTGCCTCCCTTTATACATAAATACATACAGAATTAATTCGCTCCACTTTTTAAAGAAACACTTACCCCCTTTCGCAGCGTATTATGTATCTCTGCGATTTTATCAACATAGAGCATAAGTTCATTGATTTCTGCGGGCGAGCAGGAAGGGGCTTCAATTTTAGCCTCGTAAGTAATGTTTGAGCCGGGTTCTCCTTCTTTACCAAATTGCCCGTTTACAACTACTTCTACACTTTGTATATCCATATTCCTTTTAGCAGCTTCACGATAGATGTCGTTACAAAAGCAGGTAGCCAAAGCAAGAAATAATAACTCACCTCCGTTTACAGAAGAACCTTTTCCAGCAGGCTTTCCTGGAATAATTACCTTTTTTTCACTCTTTTCGGTCGAAACAAGTATATCATTATGCTGTTGGGTATTTTTAATTTTTGCGGAGATATGCATATATCACTCCCGGTTTTTTTAGTCATGAAAACTATTTAATTACCTGCTTTTGCATGTAATAATTCCAGTCCCACAGAAGATCTTGGCGTAAATCCTGTCCAGTTTTTCGTATTCGATTTTTCAGGAAGATCGAGGTATTTACCGTATTCTTTTTGTTTTAAATATATACCAAGGAAAGCAGTTACAAAATGCTGGTTGATATTATTAATGCGGCGCTGGTCCCAGGCTGGCTCTGCATAATGATAATAGTCAGCAGAAAACTTTTTGTCATTCATTGTAAGAGCGGGCGGCGGATTGGGTGCTGTATTATGTCTTGCATTGATGTAAGTCAGTAAATAACGGTCAGCATTAAGCGTACCGGTATACATAGCTTTCGTTCCGTCTTCATAACCGGATACATCATCCTGGCTACCGGCAACAAAAAATAGCGGAACCTTTACTCCCTTCAAACCTTCTGCATTCCATATGCCTCTTTGCATTCCCCAGGGCGCAAAGGCGACGACGGCCCTGATACGCGGATCAATAGAAGCCTTGAACTCATCATTGCCTGTTGTGCGGCTATTTATAGCGGTACTGCCGCCTGTCATCATTTTAAAAAACCCTGATAGCTTATCGCTATAACCGGCGCCGGCAACATTCATTACTCCGTATCCACCCATCGAATAACCAATCAGCGCCGTATTGTTTGCATCAACAATTTCTGAGAGAAAACTATTGCTACCCTTTTTTCCTGCATCGGCTATTTGGTTCAACACAAATAAAATATCCTTCGCACGGTTTAATAGCGTGCTGGCAAATCCAGCCTGGTCGCGATGGGTGGACTCCTTATGATCAATAGCTACAACGATGTATCCTTTTGAAGCAAGGTTTTCTGTTAAATAGCTTAATAACACTCTTGATCCGGGATAACCATGCGATACAATAATTAAAGGATAAACTGACCCTTTGTCCGGATCAGCATCTCTTGCCGCACGACCATAAAATGTAAATGGGATGATTGGTCTTGTTGAATCCAGGGGGCTTCCTAAAACATCTTCGTAAGTGGTTACTTCTTTTTGCTTTTTTGATAAAACAGCAGGATACCATATTTCCAGTTTCAAAGGGCGGTCATATAACGGGTCAACACCTTCTTTTGATTTTAAAATATCTATTTGCCCTTTATTTACTACGTCTATAGTACGAACCCCAACGTTAAATTCTCCCCTCGTCGCTAATTCAGGTGCATCCGGCAAGGCATCGCCATTGATGTAAGTTGTGGTTATGGGTTGCGCTGACTTTTGTGCAAAACAATTTTCTGTGAAGGCAAAGAGTATAATACAAAAGAGCCAGCCTGATATTTGTTTCATTTTAGATAATAATTGAGTTGTTTCATTGCATAATATACATTTCAATATGCGAAGCAAAATTACTATTCCGGTAAGTCTTATGAATGGCAGATTGAAAATCTCTTTTCTTCGTTTCAAAAATATAGCAGGTATACTTCGTGGGGTATAATCAATAATAAGGAACCAGGTGCTTTATACCTGCACTATTAAATCAGGCTTTTTTAAATACATGGTTTAAGTAGCCAGGGTCGATCGCTTTCATCAAATACTTTTGGATCTTTTTATTTCCTGAAAAGTACTGCATGTTAAATAGATTTTCAGGAAGATAACGGCTACGTATACCCTGGTAAGCAAAGATGTTTTCATCAGCCGTCGTCTCCTTACATAGGGTTTTTCGGGCAATTTGACACAGGCAAGCAGGGTTATCCTTACTTCTGCTGATTATAGTTATCATCGTCCCCGGCGTTATCTATGAAAATAAAAGCGGCGGGAAAGAGAATTAACCAAAACTTATCCTGCTTTATAGTAGCAGGTTCAGTGGTTAGCTCTTTAAATGTAACGATAAATAATATCCTGTCTTGGCCTTTCTTTCGTTCTGCCGAAGAAGAAAAATAAGCCAGGCCAGTAAAGTATGAATAATAAAACCCCTTATCTTTAGCCACCACCCCTTGATGAACTTCCATTGGACCATTGGATTGATATATTCAGCAATTATTTTCTGAAACCAAACTAATTATGAAGATAACAGCCACAAACACTACAGAAAGACTTTTTTCACTAGATGCCCTTCGCGGTTTTGATATGTTCTGGATCATGGGCGCGGAAGACATTTTTCATTCATTATTTAAAGCTACTGGGTCTCCTTTCTGGGGAACTATCGCTGAAGAATTAACCCATCCTGCCTGGAACGGTTTTCATTTTTACGACCTTATATTCCCTCTCTTTCTTTTTATTGCAGGTGTCGCAACACCCTATTCGGTTGGCCGTGAACTGGAAAAGGGAAAGACAAGGCAACAGGTTTTATTGAGGGTGATAAGAAGGGGTTTGATTCTTGTATTGCTTGGTATCATTGCCAATAATGGCTTACAAATAAAACCATTGGCAGATGTTCGTTTTGGCAGTGTGTTGGGAAGAATAGGTTTAGCTTATTTATTCGCCAATGTTATTTATATCTATTGCAAAGAAAAAATACAAATCGTTTTCTTCTTTGTAATACTAATCGGTTATTGGTTATTGTTGAAGTTTACTTCGGCGCCCGGTTTTCCTCCCGGCGACTTAACGATGGAAGGTAATTTTGTTTCTTATGTTGACCGGTTGTTATTACCGGGCCATCTATATCTAGGTATACATGATCCGGAGGGAATAATGAGTACGATACCTGCTATCAGTACAGGCTTGTTAGGTATTATGACCGGCAATTTCCTGAAGAAAAACCAAATGGACCCGGTTAAAAAAACACTATGGATGGCCGTTACAGGGTTGGTATTTATCGGGCTGGCCCATTTATGGAATTTGGATTTTCCTATCAACAAAAACCTTTGGTCGAGTTCATTTGTATTAAATGTGGGGGGGTATAGCTTGATATTGCTGGCTATCTTTTATTATATCATCGATATCAAAGGACATAAGAAATGGGCTTTCTTTTTTAAAGTAATTGGTATGAATTCCATTCTCATTTATATGTCAGAACGGTTTGTAAACTGGGGGTTTACCAATGATGCCCTTTTCAAATGGTTGGGTCAACTCGCAGGGTCACCATATAACATCGTGGTGATGGCGATAACTTTTGTTTTGCTGAAATGGTTTACCCTTTATTTTCTATATAATAAAAAAGTTTTTTTACGTGTGTAACGATACATAAAGCTGAAAAAATCCTTATTATTTGTTCAATGGATTTTTTGAAATAAATCATACCCCAGCCATGATTTATTTTACTGCATCCCTGAACCTGTGTAAAAACTGCCAATCACTTGTTGGGGAGGTTATATAAAGCGGCGATAAGGTTGGCGTAAACTGTTAAAAACCGGGTGCTGTTAAGTCTTTGTTTATTCAACTGCTTATCTTTACCACAATCATGGATGTAGCTGCTCTTACTTTACTTATTATTGCAATTCTTGCTTTAGCGTTTCTTATCGTGTTGAGGTCTTCTAAAAAGGAGGCTAAAATAAAGCCGCTTCCAGCCAGCTATAAACAAATTCTTTTAGATAACGTATTATTTTATCAACGCCTGGATGATGAAGGCAAAAAAAATTTCGAAAACCGCGTTGAGCGTTTTCTTTCTACCATTATAATAACCGGTGCAGGCACTACTGTTGAAGATATTGATCGTGTATTGATAGGCGCCAGTGCCATCATTCCTATATACGCATTTCCTCATTGGGAATATAGTAATCTTGATGAAGTAATTCTTTACCCGGAAACATTTAATGAGCAATTTGAAATACAGGGTAACAATCGCTCAGTACTGGGGATGGTTGGAGATGGGCCGATGCAACGCACAATGATCCTGTCACAGGCTGCTTTGCGCGAAGGGTTCAGTAATAAAACGGATAAGAATAATACGGCTATTCACGAATTTGTTCATTTGCTTGATAAGACGGATGGGGCAACTGATGGTATACCGGAAATATTATTGCAGCACAAGTATGTATTGCCCTGGGTGGAAATGATGCATAAGAACATTGATTCTATTTTGAAAAATAAGTCAGATATTAATCCTTACGGGGCTACAAACCAGGCTGAATTTTTTGCCGTTGTATCTGAATATTTCTTTGAAAGACCCCATCTGCTGGAGTCCAAACATCCGGATCTGTATGCTATGCTATCCATGATGTTCGCGAAGAAAAATATATAGCCTTTGTAGCTGGAAAAACCCCACACTTTTCATCACATTACTAAATCATTTCGGTACTACTTTACAATAGCTATTGCCATTCCATCATGTTCTTTTGTTCCGACAGTTTGTATAATAGTTGCGGTCACGTCTTTATTTGCTGCCAGCGCTTCATTAAACCGCTTGGCGCCAGCTGACATTTCATCAGGGCTTTCTTTCAATACTACTTTTCCGTCCCGTATTACATTGTCGGCAACAATAAGCGTTCCCGGCCGCGATAACTTTAATGACCATTCAAAGTATTCTGTGTAAGGCGGCTTATCAGCATCAATAAAGACCATATCGAAAGGGCCGGCCTTTTCTTTCAACAATTGTGGTAACGTATCTATTGCTTTACCTAACCTGATATCCACAATTTCACTGAGACCAGCATACGAAATATTTCTTTTCGCGACTTCAGCATGATGTGGATCCAATTCGAGCGATATCAATTTTCCATCTTTAGGTAATGCCCTTGCCATCCAGATTGTGCTATAACCGCCCAGTGTTCCTATTTCAAGAATTTTTTTAGCGTTACAGAGCTTTGCCAATAACTGCAGGAACTTACCCTGGTTCGGTGATACACTGATCTGCGGAATCTTTTCATCTTTAATTGCCTGCATGGTTTTACGCAGGGCTTCGTCTTCATCGCCGAATAAATTGGCAATATATCCATCCACTTCTTCGAATATGCTGCTCATGTTCTTTATTTTTATGCAATAAATATCGGTTACTGTTCTGCCCAGTAGTCAAGCACAGTTGCTTTGCCAATAACGGGACCTGCCATGGCCACAAACTCCTTATGAGCAGGGTGTACCAAATAATCGTTCCTGTCTTTTTCGTTTGCAAACGTAAGAAAGAAACAATGGGTTAATCCCTGGTTCAGGTTTTCAGGGCTGTTATTGGTACCCCATTCAAATGATTTAATCAGTTTGATCTTAGAAGGTAACTGACGAAATGCATCCACTACTTTTTTGATAGCGGCGCTATCGGCTCCTTCTTTCCACCCAAAGAGGACAACATGCCTTAGCTGTTTGTGTGATTGTGCTTGTAAGCTGCTCATAGAAATTAATATTGCAATTAAAATAAAGGAAACCTTTTTCATGCGGTTTATTTTTAGTAAATATAAATAGTTACGCGATTAAAAATAAAAGCCACTAAGATTACTTAGTGGCCCCCCGAACACCGGGGCAGATTATTTTTGGAGAAAGCCCGGTTACGCGATAATAACCGAAGGCGTCCATGATTGATCTGTAGATTGCATGAATACCTCCTTTTCTTTGGTGAGTAATAAAGTTATGATAAAAAATATAGTATTTTGATCAGATAGTTATGAACAATAGTTGATATTTTTCTACTTTTTAAAACTTAATCATCATCGTCATCTTTTTTTCCGCTTTGTTTTACAAATGCTGCCCTTTTCGGCGCAGGTACGATGGCATTCTCGCCCTTGACTGCCTTCCATATTACTTCGGTAAACTCACGGTCAGGAATACGGTCTTCTTTTGTAAAATCAAATTGCTCACTTTTCTTTTGCCATGCATTGACAACTGTATTTTTTTCATTGATATCCCACTGAAGCGGCTTGGCAGTAAAGCCGCTAAGATTGGGCGACGATTGAAAGCAACGCCACATAGAAACAGCAGATGCATCATACTGGCTCATCGGACGTAAGCCCAGTATAAGTTCGATCGTTCTTAATACAGAAGTAGTAGAATACATAGTATGATCTACAAAATTTCTTTTCACATATGGCCCTGCGAGGTAAGTGGTGCTCCTATGCGCATCCACATGGTCGGGCCCGTTCTGGGCATCGTCTTCAAGGATAAACACAACACTTTCTTTCCATACCGGGCTCTTGCTGAGGTATTCAACAAACATTCCAACAGCGAGGTCATTATCTGCACAGTGTGCAAAAGGGGTGGGCCGTCCTTTACTCAATCCTTCTGTATGATCATTGATAATACGGAGCGTATTTAATTGCGGTAAAGCGTTAATGGCAACCAATGAATCAAAATCACGTTTCCATTGACCAACTCTTGTTGTATCTCTTACTGTTTGGTCCCAACTTGTATAATAAGGGCAAAGATGATTTTTTAATACAGGTATATTGGGTTTGTAATCATCGGCAAATTCACCGTAAGTTCTGTAAGTTATTCCTGCTCTTGCACAATGGTCCCAGAGAAACCCTCCTTTATTGTTAGCAATCTCCCGGTTGCCTTCCGCATCATAGCTTCCGCCTCTTCCACCGTAGCTTGTAGGCCATGTTTTCTCCAAATAATCATTTGCGTATCCACCCATACTCCAGTTATGTCCGTCAGCGCTTACTTCTGCATCCACATAAAAATTATCGAGCAATACAAATTCTTTAGCCAATGCATGAAGATTGGGCGTAATCTTTTCACCAAATAATAAAAGGCTGGTATCACCATTGCCTTCAGGTATATCACTTAGTACCTGGTCATAAGTTCTGTTTTCTTTAATAATGTAGAATACATGTTTAATAGGCGATGCATCACCAATTTTCATCGGTATTGGGTTGCCTGCTTCTCCCTGCGATAGCAATTCCTTTTCTTTATTGTAAGGTGTATTGGCATATACCTGCTGCGAATAAACGCTCAATTGTCTTTCAGACGGCGGATTTACAATACTTAATGTTCCCTTAAACAGCCCGCCAATATATTCATTATCGTTTACTTTCCGAGTACTGCCTTTGTGAAAGCTGATGCTGGTGTCACCAGCATAGGGGCCTGGCGCATTGGGGTTCGGTAAAGAAGTAAATCCTTTACCGTTAGTAACGAATATTTTATTACCCACTGTTCTTACACAGGTGGGGTACCAGCCAACAGGAATAAACCCTTTCGGTAAACTGCTTCCCGGTTTAGATACATCAAACACGGCAAGGCAATTGTTATCCGCATTGGCGATATAAAGTGTTTTGCCATTAGAACTTAAGGTCACGCTATTTGTTGTTGATCCAGGTACTGAATTAGGATAAAGTGCCGCGTTCAATGTTTCGATGACTATTCTTTTTTTGAGGTCGACTACAGAAACACTATTATCATTTGCATTTGCGACATATAAATAACGATTATCAGCGGAAAGGCAAAGATCATTTGGATTGTCGCCAACTGGTATACTGCCGGTTAACTTTCCTGTTAGCGTATTGAAAACAGCAATCCTGTCGCCGCCCCATACGGAGATATACAATTCTTTTTTATCGCGGGATAATATACAGGTATATGCTTCCGCATTCAGCGTATCCCGTTGAATAATTTTTTTTGTCTTTAGGTCAATAACATAGAGGCTATTATTTTCTTTAGTAACAACATATAGCTTTTTCTTCGCATCATCTATATCCAAACCAGCAGGTGAAATTTTTTCCGGCCATACTTCTCCCAGCAGAAGGCTGTCTTTCATCACCAGCTTATTATTTACAATGGCATACTTTACGATGCGATTGTCATTTCCTCCCGATGCATAGAGGTATTTTTCATCTGCGCTGAATTTTAATCCCAGCCAACTTTTAGGAATTTCAATAATGCTGAGTATTTTGTTTTTAGCCGCATCAATTAATTGAATACTCTGCACACTCTGCCCATTGTTTGTAACAGCGATCAACTTTTTAGAAGCCGAAACAGCAATATTCAGCGGAAGGTCGCCTAACTGAAGGCTCGTGCCTGCCGGTGTAAGGCTCCATCCATTTGGTAAGTGAATTTGTTTTGTTTGTGACTGAGCGGTGTAATACAAGGTCAGCAACACAAAAAATGAAAATAGTTTTCTCATGACTGAAAAGTTATTCAACTATGAAATTAAATCAATATGTCGTTGCACGAAGGGATTTTTATTAAATAATGGTTGATCTTCGAGGGTCGGGGCTTTCTTTATTTAGTTAACTTTAATCAATACTATTATTATGGAGAATGCAAAAGACCTTCGGCTGGCAGTATTGATTGATGCGGATAATATTCCGTATCGTCTTATTAGCGGTATATTGGAAGAGATTGCCAAATATGGCGTGCCTACTTTCAAACGGATATATGGTGATTGGACCAAGCCTCATGTTTCTAATTGGAAAGGCGTGTTACTCGATCATGCGATTACACCCGTACAGCAATACAGCTATACAACAGGAAAAAACTCTTCTGATTCCGCAATGATCATTGATGCGATGGATATTTTATACACAGGTAGGGTAGATGGTTTTTGCCTCGTGAGCAGTGATAGTGATTTTACAAGACTGGCAACACGGTTACGGGAGGCGGGCATGAAAGTATTTGGAATGGGTGAACAAAAAACACCCGGTGCATTCCGTGCCGCCTGCGATAAATTTATTTATATAGAAATATTGAGTAAGGAAGAAGAGGAAGATGTATCACCCAAAGAAACAAAGAAAGGAGAATCGCCGAAGAAAGAAAAAGTTATCCGCAAAGCGGATAATAGCCTGATAAACTTGTTAACAAGCAGCGTAAATGATATTGCAGACGAAAATGGCTGGGCCTTTCTCGGCGAATTGGGAAACCTGTTATTGAAAAAACGACCTGATTTTGATGCCCGCAATTATGGTTATGAAAAATTATTGCCTCTTATCCGCAGCCTGCGCAATTTTGAAATTGATGAAAGAGAAACCACGAGAAAGAATATTAAGCTGGTTTATATAAGGGTGAAAAGAAAATAGCAGGTTGACCGATTTATAAAAACTATAATAAAAAAGCCTGTTCACAAAGCCGGACATTTTAAGTATAGCTTTCTTCTTTTATTCACACAACTGCAGGGTCTGGGTATTCTTTGTCGACATTTGTATTTTAAAAACCTTCCCGGCTTTATTATAATAAAGTATGACTATTCCATACGCAGTTTCAAAAGCCTCCCAGTTGTCATCTTTCAATTGAGGGCGGCCAAGATATTTAAACACCCCTTTGCGCAAAGTGGAAAATAAAGGCATACTCATCTTTCCTTTGAACTTTTCACCGATTTCAATATAGTCTTTGTCGGTATAAAAGTAAACGTCGCGGTCTTTAAAGAAAAGTGTGGCGCCGCATTTAGTACCGGCAACGCCTTCCGCATCAGTACTGGTATAGCAGGGCATTTTTTCTTTGATCATGCCATAGGTATAATCAGGCCGCATATTATTAACAGTACCACCAAGGATGTCAATATAAAAATCATCGCACTTGGGTTTCACTTTTAATTGCGCCTGCAGCGTTATTGCAGCATTCAGGATAACCAACAGGAAAATCATCTTTTTCATAATGGAAGATTTTGATGAATAAATGATCGCTTTTGCTTCAAAACACCCTGATAATGATCGCAAATTCCTTGCTAAAAAATAGTTTATCCCTGTTGTTGCAGATATCCTGGTAACTGTTTTGTGGCTTTCACAGCCGGATAACGGAATATTTCACCGGAAATATACCGCTACACAATATTTCATGGAATTACATTATAAGCAAGCTGCACCCGGTATGCCTTACTTCCTTATAAATACTGTTTCACCTGTAAAAAGGAAAGAGATTCATGAAATTTATTTTTTGAATTTATTTTGAGATATAATTTTAAATATGCGGCGAAGAAAAAACTTTTTATGGGTTATTTTAGTTGTTATTGTACCAGGCCTGGCTGTGGGCATCTGGTATTTATGGCTGGCTTTCCCCATTATCAGCGGTTATGGTGCAAAAAACCTTTGTTCCGCTGTTTACCTGCAGCACCGCAATGCGGAAGAAGTTATTAAAGAAGATCTGGGCGAGTTTCCTTTATCGTTGGGAACCTACATCGTAAACACTGCAGATTCATCCGTTACTGGTTCGGTCTGGGGTTTTGCAACAAAGAAAGCAATTTATAGAAAGGGATTAGGTAGTACATTGATAAATGATTTTACCGAAGCGCAAATAAGGACAGAACACTTTTCCATACCTGATCCTCCTGCCATAAAAAGGGATACTGTTCTGTGGCCGGTGGGTGATAAACTGCAGGACACCATTCCTTCTGCTGTTGATAGTGTTTTATTGAACACAGCCATACGAAATGTGTTTGAGGATACACTGGATGGAAGAGCATCTCTTACAAGAGCTGCCCTTGTAGTATACGATGGACAGATTGTAGCGGAAAAATATGCGTCAGGGTTTGACAAGAATACAGTAATGCTCGGCTGGTCAATGTCAAAAAGTATTACCTCCGCATTGGTTGGCATTTTAGTGAAACAAGGTAAACTGGATATTAACTTACCAGCCCCTGTGCCTGAATGGAAGAATAGCGATAAACAAAAAATAACAGTAAAGAACCTGCTCCAGCAAACAACAGGAATTGATTTCAGTGAAGTATATTCAGGACCAAGTGCAGCTACCAATATGTTATTTAAGAAGGGAGATATGGCGGCTTATACTGCCGGTCTTCCATTGATAAATGAGCCCGGAACAAAATTTCACTACTCCAGTGGCAACAGCAATATACTCAGCCGCATCATACGGCAAATGGTTGGTGAAAAGGGATATGCTTCATTTCCTTATACAGAATTGTTTTATAAAACAGGAATGTACAATACCGTATTGGAACCTGATGCCTCCGGGACATATGTAGGCTCTTCATATAGTTATGCCACAGCAAGGGATTTTGCAAGATTTGGTTTACTGTATTTAAATAATGGGAAATTTGGCGGCAAACAAATATTGCCGGATGGGTGGGTAAAAGAAACTACAACATCACCTGCTGAAAACGAATTAAAAAACTATGGCTACCAGTTCTGGCTGAATGGATGGGATAAGAAAGACAAAGCAAAAAGGGAATTTCCGGGAGTACCGACGGATATGTTTTATGCCGATGGTTATGGCGGCCAATTCATATATATAATACCTTCCAGGAAACTGGTTGTCGTAAGATTAGGATTGCACAACATCAGGGAGGGTAAATTTCTCAGAGAAGTTATTGCGTCCATTCACTGATGATTACAAATGGCTACAGACGGCCACGCACACGGCTAAGTGTTTCCAGTGTCATACCAAGATAAGAAGCAATGTACTTTAATGAAACACGGTTCACCAGTTGCGGTCTTGTATCAATAAAACGCTTGTATTTTTTTTCCGCAGAAGGTATACGGGAGATATAGGCTCTTTCTTCTGCGTCACGATAGCTTTCTTCGAGAATTTTTCGACCGATAATATTGGCTTCAGGGTAGGTGTCATAGAGATGTTCGATCGTCCTGTAGGGTATGCCAATTAACTCAGTATCTTCTATCGCCTGCAGATATTCATCAGAGGATTTGTATAAGCCCAGGCTGCGTATCGAACCTACAATTTCATTTTCTTCATTGATCCAGGTGGTAATTTCTTTCCCTTCCTCTTTAATATAAGCCCTTATCACACCTTTAATGATAAGATAAATATACTCCCCGGTATTGTTTCCGGGTTTCAGCAAAAATTTTCCTTTTAATATGGTAACAGGAAATGTTTCGCGGTCTATAATTTCAAATATTTCCTTGCGGATGGGGTGAACAGCATTCAGGAAAACGGATACGGGCGAGTGACCATTGGTGGATTCCCATCTTTCAGTTTTTACGGACGTATTCTTAGTCATAGGATTCTATACTCAAACTCCGAAGGTATCAACTTTATTGCAAAAGAAGAAATGAAGGAAGCCTAATCTGTAAAAATTTGCAGCATCACAAATAATGCTTACATTAAATTTATTTCAATCATTGCCAGGCGACATTATGAAACGAAGTGAATTTATACGCAATTCAGCAATGGTCGTAGCAGGAATCAGCTTAAGAGATAACCCCTATATTTTCGAACAGGAGGCACCGTTAGTAAATAAGCTGCCCTACTGGAAAGGGTTTAATCTACTTGATTTTTTTAGTCCCGACCCTGCCAGCAATCACCCGGCGTCTATGGATGAACATTTTAAGTGGATGAGCGACTGGGGGTTCAACTTTGTACGCCTGCCATTGGCTTACCCGAATTACCTGCAATTTGACAGGACAAAAAACATTACACCGGAACAAGTGTACCGTATTGATGAAAAACGAATGGATGCGATTGAATCGATCGTAGCCATCTTGTCAGTAAAGGCGTAGGCGTTCATTGTGGAGAATGTGGCTGCTGGAAAAAAACTCCTCATACTGTTTTCCTGGCCTGGTTTACAGATGTCATCGATATTTTGTCGACTCATAAAATCGGGTTTGCACTCTGGAATTTCGCAGGTGATTTTGGTATATTGAATTCAGGCAGGGAAGATATTGCTTATGAGGACTGGTATGGTTACAAGCTGGATAGAAAACTGTTGAATTTATTGCAGAAGTATGCATAAGCAAAAGCTATCGTCTCAAATCCAAGATTGGAACGGCCTTACTCCATGGAATAAACGCATCAGGCTATTCCTGCTCATCCTTTAAAAAAAATCCCTGTATATAAGTTTCATCTTTGTGTATTTCCGGTAATTGCGGAGATGATTTTTATTCATGAACCGCGAAGTAGAAACAAAGGCGGCTTTTACCAGCCCATCAAATCAACTAAACCTTTCAAAGTAACAATAACACCCAATGATGTAAGGCCGTACATCACTAACCGTATATCATTTCCATAGCTGAATAATAGAAAGGTAATCATGCAACCGGCAACCAACAGGAATATGCCGATGCCGCAGTAAATAAAACCCATCCGGCGCTTACGGTCCATCCGAAGCGCTTTCATTTTTTCAATAGTTTCTGTAATAACAGTATCCGGCGCTCCTTTATCCCGAAGTTGCAGTATGATTTCTTCGGAGTTATGTCCGCGTTTGCGCAGGCTTTCAGCAAAGAGCAAAAGATCAACAGAGGGAACTGTTTGCATATGGTCAAGCTTTGATACAAGTTAAAGCATTTTTTAATTCCATTCTTTATCACTTGTTCCGGCCACTACCGGTATAAAGTTTTTACCAGGCTCCGGAAAACCAACAAGCCGGGTAAAACGATTACTGATTATTCTGCTTGTTGAAATAATCCAGAAAAAGTAAAATATCCGATTCCGATTTTAACCTGTTTTTGTTTTTATCCATCCATTCTTTGAGTGAATTTCCCTGTTGGAGTACAGCAGATATCGTTTCTTTGTTACTCCCTTTCAGCGGTGTCAGGGTAGAATTATAGTAAAGATAGTTCGCGGTCTGGAGCGTATAATTTTGCTCCGCTTTACCGCTGAAAGGATCAAAAAGTGATTTATTAATAGATACGGTACTCAGTTTTACCAGTTGCGCTTTTCCGCTATTCAAAAACTGATAATAACTAAATTTATTTCCCTCCCCGTTACTTAAGTATACAAAATTGGCCAGTACGCTGGTCGTATCATTGCCATTAAAGAATGTAATACCCTTTACCTGTCCCTTTTTCGCAATCATCATTATGCTGTCTTTTACTTTATACCAAACATCCTGGCTGTAAAGATTGAGTTTTACGTTGGGGACAAGAATTGCATGTTCCCCGGTGAACAGAAGGGCCATCTTCCAATCCTCATTCCAGAAAGGGTTGCCATTTACATCGTTGTTCTTTCCCATCGCAACTTCAGCCTGCGAAAGCAATTGTATATCATTGGTCCGAACACCGCTATATACGCCATTACCATTAACTACCTGCATGTATTGTGCGGCGCAAAACCGGCTTGTTATTGTGGTAAAAAGAAGAATAAGAATTACTGATTTCATAGCTCCAGTTTAAGTAAACTAAAACTACAAAAGTTTCTATTGTATTCAAACAGGGCGAGAATACGTTTATTTTCTTATTTCATAACAGAGTTCTACCATTCCACTTTTATACGCCTTTACATCTTTCAGGTGAAGGGGTAGTTCCTGCTTTAACTGATCCAGGAAGGGTAAGCCATCTCCCAGTATTACCGGCAGAATAGTTAACCGTATTTCATCGACCAGTTTTAAACGGATGAAGTCTTTTGTAAGTAAAGCCCCGCCGACAACCCATACAGTATTATATTTTGTTTTTAATATATCATTTACAAGCATCTCCGGGTCACCGGAATATAACTCAACATTTTGCCTTTCGACAGGTAGTTGCCTGCGTGTCATCACAATCGTTGGCACATCACCGTAAGCCCAGCCATATGATTTTGAAAGCTCCAGTGCCTGTTCATAGGTGCGGGCCCCCATTATATAACAATCTATTGTTTGAAGAAATTGCGCTGTGTCTTGCACTGTAAGTTCAATTCCTTTCTCATAAAAATCGGTCGTGTCAAACCAAGAAACACTGTTGTCACTTTTAGCAATATGACCGTCAAGGCTTGAAACCATATGAACCACAAGACGAAATCTGCTTGCTGTCATGGATATTTCAGGTTTGAACGAATAAGGAGTAAAATAGTCTGCAATACCTATCCTTGCACACAAATAAAATATTACTTCATGGAATGAAAAGCTACGATATTGCCCTCTGTATCTGTAAATCTGGCCATAAAGCCATTAGCGCCGATAGAAGTTTTGGGTATCAGTATTTTTCCCCCGGCAGCTTCAACTTTAGCAAGTGGAATAGCCAGGTCTTCTCCGCCGTTAAGATAGATTAAAGCGCCTCCCAGTGCAGGCTCCCACCCTTTTTCTTCGATTAGTCCGCCGCCGATTTCGCCATGCTGCATATCAGTAGGGAACATTGCGTATTTCATCTCGGGGAATGGCATCACCATCGTGATCCCTAATACACTTTCATAAAAAGATTTTGCCCTTTCGAAATTTTTAGCAGGAATTTCAAACCAGTTAATTGCATGCGCCATTGTTCTTCGATTTAAAAATTAAGTTTGGTAAGGTAACAAAAAATAAAACTTTGGAGATATTTAATAGGACAGGCCAGGGGCATATACTTTATATGTTAAAGGAACTTCGGGAAACTGCAATACAAATAACAGGTTATCTGTTTTTTATTCCCCTTGCCACCAACAAGTGTTGCATCTTCTAATCAACAGGTTCCCACAATTGAATTTTGTTTCCTTCAGGATCGGAGATATGTACAAATTTTCCGTATTCATAGGTCTCAATTTTATCGAGGATGGTCACATTTTCTTTTTTCAATTCTTCCACCAGTGCTTCTAAGTTCTCAACCCTGTAGTTGATCATAAAGTCTTTTGTTGAAGGCTCAAAATATGTTGTAGTTTCTTTAAACGGATTCCATTGGGTAAGCCCTTTTTTACTGCTGTCGTCTATATCCCGCCATTCAAAACTTGTTCCGTAAGGTGTTGTATCGAACCCCAGGTGTTTTTTGTACCAGTCATTAATTGCGTTCGGATCTTTACATTTGAAAAAAATGCCGCCGATACCTGTTACTTTTTTCATGTTTGTAGGTTGCCTGGTTATTTTATACAGATTGTGCTTTTCTTGTTTAAAATTAATAAAGGGTAATCAATACCAGCTGTGAACTTGTAAACATTACTTTTTTGGGTAGAAATCT
Organism: Bacteroidota bacterium; assembly: GCA_018267535.1. Classification (GTDB taxonomy): domain Bacteria; phylum Bacteroidota; class Bacteroidia; order Chitinophagales; family Chitinophagaceae; genus JAFDYH01. The sequence continues at coordinate 1,055 of JAFDYH010000044.1, read as the reverse complement.
TTATGATTTGATTTTCCTGCCCCGGTAATTATTGCAATTAAGCGCCGACAGTACCAGTCTTTACTTTACCGGCTCGTTTGTAACTGGCAATAATAACTCCTCCTGTTGTGATAATACTTTCTCTTAAGATAAAGGCGGCCGCAATCGCTCCATTCTCAAATAACTTTTTCCCTTTACCCAAAGTCAGGGGATGTATTTTGAGCCGAAGTTCATCAACAAGATCGTTCTTCAATAAGAGTTGAATAAGTCTACTGCTGCCCCAGACATGCAGGTCAGGTCCCTTTGACTTCTTAATCTTTTTTATCTCCCCTACAGTTTTTATTATCACCGAATTTTTCCAGCCGGTAACTATTGGGTCTGTCTTTTTCAGGCGTTTGGAAAACACATACTTTGTACCCTCATTGATCCCCGGCCAGAACTCTGCATGTTTCGGCCAGTAGCCTGCCCATATCTGGTATGTTTTTCTGCCTAAAAGATAATTCGCCGGTTGCAGCTCCTTTTTTACCACTTCATCATAAACTTCATCACCATAAGATGCCACCCAACCCCCATATTTAAAACCGCCGGAGGCATCTTCTTTCGGTCCGCCTGGTGACTGCATCACGCCATCCAGGGAAATCATTGAAAAAACAATTATTTTTCTCATAGTATCTGTTGTTTAGTAGTATACAAATCTCGTTAACAAAATGTTTCCGGGATAGTGTAAACGCGACAATCAGAATGGCTGAATGCGAAAATTGTTTGCAAATTTTGAATTTACCATGGAGTACATCAACAAGCATAACAACTGTCCCGGTTTGCAGAAGAGTATAGTAAATTAAATAGGGGCTGCTTCAAAAAGGTGGTTTCGATTCCATATCCTTTGAGACAGCCCCGGGACTAACTGCGATTTTCATTTACACCTCACTGCACTCTCAGTAGAAACTGCTGGTGCAGGTAGTTAGTCAGATTTTAAGCCTCCTGTTTTATTTTACCAGGAAGCAACAAAGCAATCGCATTATTTTTACTGCCTGAAATGCAATAGACCGGGAGCAGCAAACTGTATACAGATAAGT
>JAFDYH010000043.1:1100-8302 GCA_018267535.1 Bacteroidota bacterium | reverse complement strand
GGCGGCGCCGGTTTTCCTACCGGAATGAAATGGAGTTTTCTGGCAAAACCAGAAGGTGTGCCCCGTTACCTTGTTGTGAATGCAGATGAAAGTGAGCCGGGTACATTCAAGGACCGCTTCCTGATGGAGTTTATCCCGCATATACTGATAGAAGGTATTATCGTAAGTTCTTACGCATTGGGCAGCAAAACTTCGTTTATCTATATCCGTGGTGAATATGCCTGGATTGTTGATATCTTGGAGCAAGCTATTGCCGAAGCAAAAAATAATGGCTGGTTAGGTAAAAATATTTTAGGCAGCGGCTTTGATTGCGAGATATATGTGCAGCGGGGCGCCGGCGCTTACATCTGCGGAGAAGAAACAGCGTTACTCGAAAGCCTTGAAGGAAAAAGAGGTAACCCGCGAATTAAGCCCCCTTTCCCTGCGGTAAAAGGATTATGGGATTGCCCAACCGTGGTAAATAATGTTGAAACCATTGCTGCAGTGGTACCCATCATTAATGAAGGAGGTGAAGAGTATGCGAAAATCGGCGTGGGCAAATCAACGGGAACAAAACTGATTTCCGCTTGCGGTAATATCAATAAGCCAGGTGTATTTGAAATTGATATGACCATCAGCGTGGAAGAGTTTATTTATAGTGATGAGTATTGCGGCGGTATACCGAAAGGAAAAAGATTGAAAGCTTGCATCCCGGGGGGATCATCCGTTCCGATTTTACCAGCTAACCTTTTATTAAAGACGGCGAAAGGTGATACAAGAATAATGAACTATGAAAGTCTTTCCGATGGTGGTTTTGCAACGGGTTCGATGATGGGTTCGGGTGGTTTTATTGTTTTTGATGAAGACCAGTGCGTGGTAAAACATACGTATACGTTAGCCAGGTTTTATCGTCATGAAAGTTGTGGACAATGTTCTCCTTGTCGTGAAGGAACTGGCTGGATGGAAAAGATATTATTAAGATTGGAAAATGGCCAGGGGAAGATGAGTGACATTGATTTGCTTTGGGATATACAAAGAAAGATTGAAGGAAATACAATTTGTCCTTTGGGTGATGCGGCGGCATGGCCGGTAGCAGCAGCTATCCGTCATTTCAGGGATGAGTTTGAATGGCATGTGCTGAACCCGGAAGAGTGTTTGAAAAGGAACTATGGACTGGCGGGATATGCGGAGCCGAGAGCAGTTGCTGTTTAGTTTCACACAAAGAAACAACGAATACAAAGTGAACAAAGAAGAATTGGAAAGAGAGAATGAGCTTGCTAAAATCACTTTGGATATTTGTTTTAAGATTCACAAATTGTATGGTCCTGGATTGTTTGAGAGTGTTTATGAAGAAATCTTTTGCTTCGAATTAAGTAAAACAAAACTTCATTTTGAAAAGCAAAAGCCAATACCTGTAATACATGAAACTATAAAATTAGAGGCTGGATTCAGGGCCGATGTTATAGTTGAAAATAAATTGCTCATTGAACTGAAATCAGTTGAAAAGCTGGCAGAGGTGCATTACAAACAAGTGCAGACTTATTTGAGACTTGCCGACATAAAACTTGGTTTATTGGTAAATTTCAATGTCTCTTTATTAAAAGATGGAATAAAGAGAATTATATATACTTATTGAATTTCGTTGTTATCGTTGTATTCGTTGTTTCTTTGTGTGAAATAAAATATGGCTGACGAAGTAAAATTATTTAAAGTAACTATCGACAATATTACGGTGGAAGTGCCCGCTGGTACTACTATTCTGCAGGCTGCCCGTAAAGTAGGTGGAGATGTAGCGCCGCCGGCGATGTGTTATTATACCCCTTTGAAAGGAAGTGGCGGTAAATGCCGTACCTGCCTGGTAGAAGTAGCTGCCGGCTCTACAGCCGATCCAAGACCGATGCCAAAGCTGGTAGCGAGTTGCCGAACAACGGTAATGGATGGTATGGTTGTAAAAAATATTACCAGTTCTAAAGTTATTGATGCGAGAAATGGCGTGGTTGAATTTTTATTAATCAACCATCCTCTGGATTGCCCGATATGCGACCAGGCCGGTGAATGCCACTTGCAGGACCTGAGTTATGAAAATGGTAAGGCGGGTACCCGTTATGAGTTTAAAAGAAGAACTTTTGAAAAGTATGATCTTGGTCCGTATATACAGCTGCACATGACAAGATGTATACTTTGTTATCGTTGTGTTTTTACAGCAGACCAGGTGACAAATAAAAGGCAACATGGTGTTCTTGACCGTGGGGATCATTCCGAGATAGCAACCTATATCAAAAAGTCATTGGAAAATGATTTTATCGGTAATGTAATTGATGTATGCCCTGTTGGTGCATTAACGGATAAAACTTTTCGTTTTAAAAACCGTGTGTGGTTTACAAAACCTGTGGATGCGCATCGGGATTGCACAAAATGCTGCGGTAAAGTTACCTTGTGGCAAAGAGGTGATGAGGTATTAAGAGTAACGACAAGAAAAGATCAGTGGGGTGAAATAATGAATACGGAAGATGGTAAAACAGGATGGATATGCAATGAATGCCGATTTGAAAAAAAGAAAACCAGTGATTGGGTCATTGAAGGGCCGACAAAAGTGAGCCGCCATTCAGTTATTTCAGCAAATAAATATATTGACGCGATTGTACCCGAAGAAACAATAGACGCGGTAATGGGAGGAAGGGCGCCAAAGCTATTGATGGATATACACAAGGTGAGTGATGTAAATGATCCTTCGGTGGATTTGAGTGTGATACCAGGGCCGGCAACAGGCAAAACATTTACAACTAAATCTTCAACTTCGAATTGAAAGTTGATATTATAAACAGAATTAACTGATGCTACTTACAATTTTCTGGCTGGTAATTGAAAAACTTTTATTGATTGGATTGATCGTTTCTCTTTCCATGGTGGTGGCCATGTACGCTACCTATGCTGAAAGAAAAGTAGCAGCTTTTTTGCAGGACAGGATCGGGCCTAACCGGGCTGGTATCTTCGGTTTACTGCAACCGTTAGCTGATGGTGGAAAGTTGTTTTTCAAAGAAGAAATTATTCCGCTTGCTTCTTCCAAATTCCTTTTTATTCTTGGGCCATGCCTTGCTATGATTACGGCGTTGCTGACAAGCGCTGTTATTCCCTGGAGCACACCGTTGCATTTGTTCGGACAAGATGTACCGTTGCAGGTTGCTGATATCAACATTGGCATTCTTTTCATATTCGGTGTAGTGAGCCTGGGTGTTTATGGAATAATGATTGGCGGTTGGGCCAGTAACAATAAATTTTCTTTGCTCGCAGCAGTTCGTGGCGCTTCGCAAATGGTATCTTACGAATTACCGATGGGGTTAGCCTTATTAGGTTTATTATTACTGGTTGGTGATTTGAGAATGAGTGTGATTGTTCAAAACCAGATTGAGCATGGCTGGCATATTATTTATCAGCCCTTGGGTTTTATCGTATTTTTTATTTGTGCATTGGCAGAGTGTAACCGCACCCCTTTCGATTTAGCCGAAGCGGAGAATGAATTGAACTTTGGTTACCACCAGGAGTATTCATCCATGAAGCTGGGATTTTATTTGTTTGCTGAATATATAAATATGTTCATCAGTGGTGTGGTCATGTCCTGTCTTTTCTTTGGCGGGTATGATATTCCTTTTGTAAATGAAGCATCGTGGGGCATATCTCAAAACGCGTTGGCAATAATCGGGTTTCTTGTAATGCTGACGAAAGCGTTTTTCTTTGTATTTGTGTTTATGTGGATTCGCTGGACGATACCGCGTTTCCGCTACGATCAGTTGATGAACTTAGGTTGGAAGAAATTAGTGCCATTGGCATTGTTTAATATGATAGTAACAGCGGCAGTGATATTGTGGCTGAAAAAATAGTCAGAACTGGCCCCGATAGCTATCGGGATGAGGATTAAATAGATTGGTTGGAAAATAATCCTGCAAATCATAGAATCCACACAAATCCCGGTTCAGACAACTATATTTGCGACGCTTATAAAGTCCCTTCTTTGGAGGGATTTAGGGAGGTTTAATATGCAATTAACAAACAGGGCAAAACCGGTAAACAGAAAGCCAATGACATGGCTTGAAAGCATTTACCTGTGGAATATCGGGAAGGGTATGCTCATCACCATAAAGCATTTTTTCAAAAAGAAAGCGACGATACAGTACCCTGAACAAAAAAGAACTTTTTCCCAGGTATTTCGCGGTTTACATGTGTTGAACCGCGATGAAGAAGGCCGTGAACGCTGTACCGCCTGTGGCTTATGTGCAGTTGCCTGCCCGGCGGAAGCGATAACAATGGAAGCGGCAGAAAGACAAAAAGGAGAGGAGAACCTGTATCGTGAAGAGAAATACGCAGCGAAATATGAAATTAATATGCTGCGTTGCATATTCTGCGGCTATTGCGAAGAGGCCTGCCCGAAAGATGCTATTTATTTATCGCAAACTTTTGCTCCTGCGAATTATGGAAGGCAGGGCTTTATTTATAAAAAGGACGATCTGTTGATACCCGACCCGGTAAAAGATCCGGAAGGATATAAAAAGGCATTGGGAGAAAGGGCAAAAGCATAAGAGATTATAAAACCAACTGGCCCTGGCGCAATTCGTTTGTGCATGGCCGATAGCTTAAGAGGATGAACATAACTCACGTTTTATTCTGGTTTCTTTCTGTACTGGCTTTGTTCAGCGCATTAATGGTGATTACCAGCAGGAATCCTGTTCATAGTGTATTGTGGCTGATCGTTACCTTCTTCGCCATTTCCGGTCATTATATTCTGCTGAATGCGCAGTTTTTAGCTATTGTCAATATTATCGTTTACGCAGGCGCCATCATGGTATTATTCCTCTTTGTTATTATGCTGATGAACCTGAATAAAAGCACGGAACCCAAAAAGAACCGCTGGCTGCAATGGGCTGGCGCTATTGCAGGGCTTTGTTTGCTGCTGGTATTGGTAGCAGCGCTTAAAGACACGGAAATCAAGGGACAGGCAGCGCAGGTAAACGAAGGCGAAATCGGATTGATTAAGAACCTGGGAAAAGAATTATTCAGCACTTATGTAGTGCCTTTTGAAATAAGCAGTATTTTATTTTTAAGTGCGATGGTGGGTGCAGTGGTAATTGGGAAAGCCTCGCCAAACCCATCCGAAGGAAGGGCTTAAGATGGCTTATTGCAAATAAGTTCTTTAATTATTATTAATAAATTAATTTATAAACTTTAAAAGTCTTCAAACTTTAGGGTTTTAAATCCTCCCCTTTGGGGAGGTTTGGAGGGGCCATGCCTATAAACTATTACATATTTCTGTCACTCGCATTATTCTGTATTGGAATAGTGGGTGTATTAACCCGCCGCAATGCGATTATCATTTTTATGTGCATTGAGCTAATGCTGAACGCGGTGAACTTATTATTAGTGGCATTTTCTAAAATGCACCATCTCGCCAAAGCAGTAACGGATGTGACGACGGGTACAGAAGGGCAACTGTTTGTTTTCTTTATAATGGTGGTGGCAGCTGCTGAAGTAAGCGTGGGATTGGCCATCATCGTGATGATGTACAGGAATATTCATTCTGTGGATGTGAATTTTTTAAACAGGTTAAAACATTAAGAACACCGGCAGACGATAATTATGAGTAATGCATTTCAATTAGCATGGTTAGTTCCCATTCTTCCACTGGTTGGTTTTTTAATTAATGGCCTGGGCAGAAAATCCCTGTCCAAATCCATGATCGGTATTATCGGCAGCGGTGTGGTTTTGGTTTCTTTTATTATCAGCCTTTGGATGTTTTTCGAAGTAAAGGGGGGTAATGTATATACCGCGAACTACTTTGATTTTATTTCTTCCGGAACCTTGTCAATCCCATTCGCTTTTAAAATTGACCAGCTTTCTTCTATATTTCTTTTAATTATTACCGGGGTTGGTTTTTTGATCCATGTGTATTCAACATCATATATGCATGAGGAAAAGACCGAACATTATGGAAGATATTTCGCGTATCTCAACCTGTTTGTTTTTTCAATGCTGCTGCTGGTAATGGGCGCCAATTTTGTTATTATGTTCATCGGGTGGGAGGGTGTCGGCCTTTGTTCTTATTTATTAATTGGTTTTTGGTTTAAAAACGATGCATATAACAAAGCGGCGAACAAGGCTTTCATCATGAACCGTATTGGAGACCTTGCTTTCCTGATTGCTATTTTCTGGATGGTTTGGAAACTGGGCACCGTTTCTTATTCTGAAATTTTCACGGTTGAAAGCATGGGAAAGCTAAGCGGCAAGGATATAACAGCAATTACTTTATTGTTGTTTATCGGGGCTACCGGTAAAAGTGCCCAGATACCTTTATATACCTGGTTGCCGGACGCAATGGCTGGCCCCACACCTGTATCTGCGTTAATCCATGCTGCCACGATGGTAACAGCAGGTATTTATATGATTGCCCGCAGCAGTGCATTGTATTCCCATGCGGCGTTTACAAATAATATTATTGCTATAATAGGTGTGGCGACCGCATTACTGGCTGCTACTATCGCATTAAAACAAAACGATATTAAAAAGGTACTGGCTTATTCTACGGTTAGCCAGTTGGGTTATATGTTCCTTGCATTGGGAACAGGCGCCTATGCTGCCGCTGTTTTTCATGTAATGACCCACGCTTTCTTTAAAGCATTGTTGTTTCTCGGCAGTGGTAGTGTAATTCATGCAATGGGCGGCGAACAGGATATAAGAAAAATGGGTGGATTGAGTAAAAAACTAGGAACAACCAATTTGACTTTTTTAATAGGCTGTATTGCTATTGCCGGTATCCCGCCATTGAGTGGCTTCTTTTCAAAAGATGCGATTCTGTTAAGTGCATTTGAACATAATAAAATAATTTATGGAATAGCTTTATTTACGGCAATGCTCACTGCATTTTATATGTTCCGGTTATACTTTGTCACATTCACCGGTAAGTTCAGGGGTACGCAAGAGCAGGAACATCACCTGCATGAAAGCCCCGCTGCAATGACGGTTCCTTTAATCATATTAGCGATACTTTCTGCGGTTGGTGGATTTGTTGGTATACCAGATGCATTGCTGCAGGGAGGTGACAGGATATCAGAGTTTCTATCTTCTGTAATTTATCCGGTGGCACATAGTGGTGAAATTGTTTCCCATGGTACAGAGCTTACTCTGATGGCGACCTCAACCGTGCTGGTATTAATCATGATTGGTTTTGCATGGAC
>JAFDYH010000043.1:0-1019 GCA_018267535.1 Bacteroidota bacterium | reverse complement strand
TTAGTGAATTATGGAGGTCGCCAGTTACGCTGGTTGCAAAGCGGTCAGGTAGGTGCTTATGTGTTACTGATGGTAGTAAGTATGCTGTTGTTATTTGTGTTGCAGTTTTTCGTGAGAAAATAAAGCCCACTTTCTTCCTAAAAGGAGGACTTTGGCCATAGTTACACTACTGACTGAATATCGTAGTTCTTTATAATAGTTAGTTGAATGAATATGTCGCATGCATGGGTCCCTCTAACAGGCTTATGTTGTGTGCACCCTTCAACTTTTGTTCGATATTGAATAAGTTAATTTTGTTTAACCAACTTTGAAGTTTCTGAAACTTTAGGGTTCTAAAGCCCCCTTTAGGGGGTTTGGGGGTTTATGATAGCAGTTTTATTAATAGTGGTTCCTTTGCTGAGCGGGTTGCTTGCATTCTTTTTTAAGGATGAAAAAACAGTTCGTTCATGGGCTTTATTTTCGGGAATAGTTACATTGGTTATTTCGGCATTGGGCTTAACTATTTTAAATAAGCCGGCCAGCTTGGAGTTTACAGCGGAGTGGTTGGGAAATTTAGGAAGCAGTTTTTCTGTGAAACTGGATGGGATGGGCCAGTTACTTTGTTTATTAACCGCTATGGCTTTCCCCATAGTTTTTGTTGGTACCTGGAATAGCAACTATAAAAATGCAAACCGTTTTTTTGCATTGATGCTTTTATCACAGGCGGGACTGATGGGCGTATTCCTTGCTATGGACGCTTTGCTTTTTTATTTCTTTTGGGAGTTAGCATTAATACCTGTTTATTTTCTTTGTTCGCAGTGGGGTGGAGAAAGAAGGATACAGGTTACTTTTAAATTTTTCATTTACACTTTTGTAGGTTCATTGCTGATGCTGGTAGGTATTATCTACCTGTACCAGCTTACACCAGATCATTCATTTAGTATCCAGTCATTCTATAATATCAAACTGGATGGGAATAAACAGACCTGGGTATTCTGGGCATTCTTTGTTGCATTTGCGATTAAAATGCCAATCTTCCC
>JAFDYH010000042.1:21682-23499 GCA_018267535.1 Bacteroidota bacterium | reverse complement strand
TTATTCCGGCAGCTTCAGCATTCTGCAGATACCCCCCTTGGATTTAAAGCAGATTGAAATTGTAAAAGGCGCCAGTTCTACTTTATATGGTGGCGGTGCTATAGCAGGTATGATCAACCTGATTTCTAAAAAACCGAAAGAAGGCGAGTTTGAAAAAACAATTTTGCTGAACCAGACATCGCTTAAGGAAAGTAATGTGAATGTTTATTTATCCAATCGGAAAAATAAATTCGGTTACACTTTCTTCACAGGATTAAATTATCAGAAAGCTGTTGATGTAAACAAAGATGGGCTTAGCGATGTGCCGGATGTAAAAGGATACTTCATTCACCCAACATTCTTTTTTTATCCCAATAATAAAAATAGCATTTCCATAGGGTACAATGGCGTGTTTGAAGATCGTAATGGTGGTGATATGCTCGTATTGAAAGATAAGGGTGATAGCCAGCATCAGTATTTTGACCGGAATAAGTCGTACCGCAATACAGTGGATGCGACATGGGAAAATAAAATCAACAGTAAAGACAGGTTCAACTTTAAAGCTACAGGCAGTTGGTTAGACCGGGCGATTACAACCAATACGTTTGGCATGCGGGCTACACAATTTTCTTATTACAGCGAGGCAAGCTGGTTAAAACGGTTTGATAAAAATGACCTGGTAGCCGGTATTAACTTTACCGGCGAAAACTTTGCAAAGAAGCAACCGGATAGTACGCAGATCAGTAATTATAATTATTCGACAATCGGCGGCTTTGTACAGGACGATTGGCGGTTTGCAAAAAGCTTTACCTTACAAACGGGGTTAAGGATAGATCATCATAACCAGTATGGCAATTTTGTGTTGCCGCGTTTTTCACTTTTATATAAAATCAATAGTTATTTTACCAGCCGCCTTGGCGCAGGTATGGGGTATAAAATACCAACTGTATTCAGCAGCGATGTGGATGAAAGGGAATATCCACTCGTGCTGCCCTTGAATAATGCAAGTGCTGAAAAATCACTTGGCGCTAACTGGGACATCAACTATCACCGGCATGTGAATGCATGGGATATAACTGTGAACCAAACTTTTTATGTTACGAGTATAAAACATCCCCTTGTTTTGTACACCGATGTGAGTGGAAACCTCTATCTCAATAATACAGACAAGCCAATTACAACAACCGGCTTTGAAACTTATGTACAACTGCACCACGATAAACTGGAGATTTACCTGGGGTATACTTATACAGTAGCGAAAAAGCTATACGATGATACGCATCCCTATCTCAGCCTGAGTGCAAGAAATAAATTCGCTTCCGTATTAGCGTATGAATTCACAAGCCGTTTCAGGGCAGGCCTTGAGTCGGCATTTACAGGCAGGCAATATCTGGATGATGGAAGCCGCACACCGGCTTATCCATTTGTAGCGGCGATGCTGCGATATGATATCAGCAGGTTTTCCTTTGTGCTCAATTGTGAAAACCTTTTTGATTATCGCCAGACAAAGAAGGAGAATATTGTCATTCCGCCCTTAAACAATCCTTATTTCAAACAGCTTTGGGCGCCGATTGATGGAAGGGTGGTGAATTTTAGTGTGAGAATCAAGCTGTAGGGAGGTGAATCGTGAGACGTTAAACGTGAAATACGAACTTTCTTATTATACCGCCATTTGGCCTTTCATGTTTAACGTCTCACGTTTTTCTCTCATCTGCAAGTCCGTATCTTTGCCGCCTTATGGATCAACTGATACAGCAGATAGGCGAGTATAAAAAAGAGATAGAGGCTTTTCAACCGGCTAATGAGAAAGATGTTGAAAATTTCCGCATTAAATGGCT